>CACMAZ010000041.1 GCA_902611815.1 uncultured Pelagibacteraceae bacterium | reverse complement strand
TGTGAACCATATTAATTACCGATTTGGACTCCGGTTGTTGACCGTCCAGTGCAGTCGCAACAATAGAAACTCGTATTTTACCGTCTAGACTAGGGTCTATAATTGAGCCGTTTATTATTTCTGCTTCACTATCAACTTCTGACCTAATTTTATTTACAATCTCATCAACCTCAAATAAAGTAAGATCATCTCCGCCAGTTATATTTATTAAAAGTCCTTTCGCGCCTTTTAATGAGTAGTCATCAATTAAAGGATTATTTAAAGCTATTTCGGTTGCTTTGACCGCTCTACCTTCTCCCTCAGCTTCTCCTGTTCCCATCATTGCTTTTCCCATCGAGCTCATGACGGTTTCAACATCTGCAAAGTCTAAATTTACCAAACCGTCTTTTACCATTAAATCAGTTACACTTTGAACTCCGTGTCTTAATACACTATTCGAAAGTTGAAAAGATTCTGTATATCTTGTTTTTTCATTAGCAATTTTGAACAAATTTTGATTTGGAATAACAATTATTGTATCAACATGTTTTCTCAATTCATCAAGACCTTGTTGAGCTCTTCTCATCCTAGATGATGACTCATATAAAAATGGTAAGGTTACTACTCCAACTGTTAGAATATTTAATTCTTTTGCTGCTCTTGCAATTATATGAGCAGCACCTGTGCCTGTTCCGCCGCCCATGCCTGCAGTTATAAAAACCATGTTAGCGCCTTTCAATAAATCTATAATATCATTCAAAGACTCATTAGCTGCAGCTTGACCTATCTCATGCTTAGCTCCAGCACCTAATCCTTTAGTAACATTCAATCCGATTTGTATTCTCGTTTTTGCTTTACTTGTTTTAAGATCTTGTGCATCAGTATTGACAGCTACAAACTCAACTCCTTCTACTCCTGCATCTATCATTTCATTTATTGCATTACCCCCCGCTCCGCCTACTCCGAGAACCAATATTCTTGGCTTAAGTTCTTTTATTTCTGGCACTTTAAAGTTAATAGTCATATTTCCCCCTTTTTATTTATTAAATTCTTGCTCCCATTTAAGGCTAGCTCTATGGATGTTAGATTTTCTTTTCGCCGTTACCTTAAATTTCTCATAATTCGAAGGCTCCCATATTTGAAAGGTTTTTCCTTGGCCTACAAACAACATTGTATTTTTAATTTGTGCATGTTTTAAAAGTTTGCTTGTTATTAAAATTCTACCTTCATTGTCGAATTGTAAATTAGTACTCTCTGAAAGTATTGAGGTGGCAAAATAATCTTTTTTTTCCTCAAAAGGATTTAATGAATCTATCGTGTTTGAAATTTTTTCAATTCTATCTTGAGGCCATGCCTCTATACAATTATTATTAAACGATGGGTAACAAATCACTCCGTTATATCCTAAATTTGAAAGATACGATCTAAAGCTAGCAGGCACAGATACCCTTCCTTTTTTGTCTAATTTGTTTTCGAAAGTAGATAAAAACATATCTCATATTTTCCCTTATTCCCAAATTTGGGAATATATGGGATATTATGGGTTTTTTTAAATACAGTCAATAGTTGTTTTTAGTGATGAACTCGTCTGAGAACAAAATAAAAACTAAGTGAGAAAGTTAACAGAGATGCCAGATAAAATATAAGCCGGGTTCTGTCGTTTAAACCTATCATTTATCTAGGCTTTAAGTCTCCTTAAAGCTCGAGCAACCAACCCTGATGACTAGCCAAAGACTGCTTTCTGTTATTTGCTAACATTGTCACCTCTACTTGGTCTTGCTTCCAGTGGGGTTTTCCATGCGCTTATTGTTACCAATAAAGCCGGTGTGCTCTTACCACACCTTTTCACCCTTGCCTTGATAAGGCGGTTTATTTTCTGTGGCACTATCCCTGGGGTCGCCCCCGCCAGGTGTTATCTGGCACTGTGTCCTTGTAAAGCCCGGACTTTCCTCTTTATGAAATTATAAAGCGATAAGTCATTTATCTGGCAAAATCAAATTATATTATTTTTTTAATTTTTCAAGACTAATTAAAACCAGATTTAACTAAATTTTTGGCTATTTCCAAACATTCCAAATCAATTTTACCGTTTATTAATTTCGGTCTGAATCTTCTTTGGAAAGCTTTAACAGCATATGA
>CACMAZ010000040.1 GCA_902611815.1 uncultured Pelagibacteraceae bacterium | reverse complement strand
TCACGGTACTGGACATGGTGTTGGTTATTTTCTTAATGTACATGAAGGACCAGTTGCAATCTCTAAAGGTTATAAAATAAAGTTGAGACCTGGTCACGTAATGAGCAATGAACCTGGATTTTATAAAAAGGGAAAATTTGGGATTAGGCTTGAAAATATGATTTATGTAAAAAAATTGCAAAATAAAATATGTTTCAAAAATTTAACGATGGTCCCCTTCGACAAAGAGTTAATAAATTTTAAACTTCTTACTAAAAAAGAAAAAAATTATCTAATAAATTATAATTTGGAAATTTACTCTAATGTTGAGAAATACCTAAACTATCAAGAAAAATTTTGGCTATTGTCTCAATTTTGAAATTTTTTCAAAATCTACTTGGTTTAATATTTTGACTTTTAAATCGTTGGCCATTTGAACTTTTCTTGAAGTTGGCTTTTCACCAGCTACAAGGTAATCCAATTTTTTTGAAACATTGCTTACAATTTTTCCCCCATTATTTTCAACAATTGATTTAGCTTCAGCTCTGCTAATATTATTTAATTTTCCAGTAAACATTAATATTTTATTAGAAAATACGCCTTCAGTTTTTTTTATGATATTTTTTTCAAAAATTAAAATTTTAATTAAAGATGATACAACTCTTAAATTTAGTTTATTTTTAAAGAAATTTTTTAAAGATGAGATTTGTGTATCTCCAATACCATCAATATTTGATAAATCCTCAATATTTTTTGGATCTTTTAATTTTATAAAATTAGAATAGTCACCTAAAAATTCAGAGATTAACTTCGCATTTTCTTGACCTATATGTCTAATACCAAGAGAATAAATAAATCTATCTAATTTTAATTTTTTGGATTTAGTAATTGAATTCTTTAGATTTTCTGCTGATTGAGAACCCCATCCTTCTAATTTAGAAATTGTTTGAAAGTCTAAATTAAATATATCATCGGGAAATTTTATAAACTTTAAATCCCAGAACTTTTCTATAACTTTTTTTCCAAGTCCTTCGATATTTAAAGCATCTTTTGAGACAAAATGTTTTAATTTTTCAATAGATATCTTTTCACATCCAAAACCCTCATTACTACACCTCCTAACTGCATCAATTTTTTTTGTTAAAAGGTTGTAATCTTTAATAGTTTTAGACCCACATGAGGGGCATTTGTTTGGGAATATATATTTTTTTGATCCTGACGATCTTAATTTTTTATCTACAGCAATCACATGTGGAATTACATCGCCAGCTCTTTCAATTTTAACAGTATCACCTATTCTAATGTCTTTTCTGATTATTTCATCTTCATTATGTAATGTTGCATTAGAAACCATTACACCACCTATGTTAACAGGTTTAACTTTTGCAACCGGCGTTAAAGCACCAGTTCTTCCAACTTGGATATCAATGTCTATAATTTTAGTGATAGAATAATTAGCAGAAAATTTATGAGCTATGGCCCATCTAGGTGCTGTAGACATAAAACCTAATCTTTTTTGTAGGCTAAAGTCATTAACCTTGTATACAATGCCATCTATATCATAGTTAAGACTAAATCTTTTTTTTTCTATCTCAGAGTGATATTTTACTAAATTGTTAATACCTCTAATTGTTTTATTTAATTCAGATGTTTTAAAACCCCATTTATCTAAACTTTTTATAAAATCACTTTGTTTATCAACTTTCATTTCTGAGCTAAAACCAAAAGTGTAGGCGATAAATTTTAAAGGTATTAATTCTGTTTTTTTTGGATCTTTTTGTCTCAATGATCCAGACGCTGCATTTCTGGGATTTGCAAAATCTTTTTCTATTTTTTTAAAATCATTAGTTTCTATAAAAACTTCACCTCTTATATCTATCTCCTCTGGAAAATCCTTGTGAGGAATTTTTAAAGGTATATCTTTAATAGTTTTTAAATTAGCAGTTATATCTTCACCTTCTTCACCGTCTCCTCTTGAAAGACCTTTAGCTAATTTTCCGTTTTTATAATTAAGAGATGCTGAGATACCATCAATTTTAGGTTCAACACTATATTCAAATTCGTAATTTTTATTTAAAGTTAAAAAATTCACATTTTTTTTTTGAAAATTAATTAAGTCTTCTTGATTAAATGCGTTAGATAAAGATA
>CACMAZ010000039.1 GCA_902611815.1 uncultured Pelagibacteraceae bacterium | reverse complement strand
GATCACAAATTAATTTGATCTTGGCCTCCGCATATTTGTTTAAAGTTTCATGTCTTTCTAAATGGTCAACATTTAAGTTTAAAATAACAGCATAATCAGATTTAAAAAATTGATTATAAAATATTTGGTAAGATGATGCTTCAACTATAAAAATAGTATTTTGTTTAATTTTTTTTTCTTGTAAAGGCGGTTGTCCAATATTACCAACTAGTCTAACATCTAATTTTTTTGATCTAAAAATATCATAGAGCATCTGGCATGTAGTAGATTTACCGTTGGTCCCTGTGATAGTAATTTTTGTATTATTTGGATAAAATTTTTGAAACACATCTAGTTCAGTAATTATTTTTTTACGATTTGTTTTTAAATACTTTTTGAGATTGCATTTTTTAAGATCTATACCTGGACTCAAAATAATGTAATCAAATTTTGATTTTAAAATAACATCTTTTTTTATGAAAAATTTTTTATTTTTTTTACTCTTTAATAAATAGTTGTCATCAAATATTTTAACAGAACTTTTATTTTTTAAAAATTTCAAGCATGAATTGCCTGATAAGCCTAATCCATAAATAAGTATTTTTTTTTTTGCAAAAATTTTGGAGAACATTATCTTAGTTTTAATGTTGCAAGGCCAATCATTGCTAAAATTAATGAGATGATCCAAAATCTTATAACCACAGTAGATTCTGGCCAACCTTTTTTCTCAAAATGATGGTGTATAGGCGCCATCATAAATATCCTTTTTCCAGTTAATTTAAAAGAAATTACTTGAACAATTACAGACACGGCCTCTAAAACAAAAAGTCCTCCTGTTATTGCTAAAACTATTTCATGTTTTGTAGCAACACCTACGGCACCTAAAGAACCTCCCAATGCCAGTGAACCAGTGTCACCCATGAATATTTTCGCTGGTGGTGCGTTAAACCATAGAAAACCTATTGAGGCTCCAATTATTGCTCCACAAAAAACGGCTACCTCACCAACTCCTTCGATATAGGGTATTAAAAGATATTCAGCAAAAATAATATTACCTGATACATAACTTATAAATGCGAAACATCCTGCAACTAAAATTACAGGCACAGTAGCTAATCCATCAAGACCGTCTGTTAAATTTACAGCATTAGAGGATCCAACAATTACAAATAAATAAAAAGGAATAAAAAACCATCCTAGATTAATTACTATATTTTTAAAAAAAGGCAGATATAGATTATTAGTTAAATCTGAACCTATAAATTTGTATAAAATTATTAAAGAAATTAGACTTAGAATAATTTGTATAATAAGTTTTAATTTTGATGAAATTCCAATAGAATTGTTCTTTTTAATTTTTTTATAATCATCAAATGCCCCTAATATTCCAAATGAAAATGTTATAAAAATTAATAACCAATTATAAGGATTATATAAATCTGACCATAAAAATACACCTGCAAAAAGTCCGATTAATATTAAAACACCTCCCATTGTTGGTGTGCCAATTTTTTTAATAATATGATCTTGTGGTCCGTCTAACCTAATTGGATTTGTAATATTTTTTGTAGAAAAATATTTTATAAACTTATCTCCAATTAAAAAAACTATTACCATTGATGTAATGACGGCTAGACCAGTTCGCACAGTTAAAAAATTAAAGAAATTTAAGAAAGAATATGTATCGGAATAATTAATTAATAAATTGTAGAGCATTATAAGCTTTTAATTATCTTATTTAATCCTGTTGAATTCGATCCTTTTACCATTAGAAAGCTATTATTGGGTAAATCATTATTTATCAAGTTGCAAATATCCATTTTATTTTTAAGTATTTTTCCTCTTATTTGTGGTTTTAATTTGTTAAATGTATGTTTAGTTTGTTCACCATAAACATAGATTTTGTTTATTTTTGATTTATTTATATATTTTGCAATTTTAATATGCAATTTTTTTGAATACTTCCCAAGTTCAAGCATGTCTCCTATTAATAGAAATTTTTTATCATTTTTTTTGTACAAGGCGTCGTATCTCTCTAAAGCAAATTTTAATGATAATGGGTTTGAATTATAGCTCTCGTCAATAATTGTTAATTTTTTTGTTGCTTTTTTAAAATTAATTAATGTTCCTCTACTTTTAGGGATGTAAAAACCTGAGAATAA
>CACMAZ010000038.1 GCA_902611815.1 uncultured Pelagibacteraceae bacterium | reverse complement strand
AGCTTTTACGCAAATTTTTGCTCTACTTCCTGGATCTCTTGCTGATGATTTTATTTCAATTAATCCATCATATATTTCTGGAACTTCTTGAATAAAAAGTTTTTCCATGAATTTATGATGAGCTCTAGAAAGAAAAATTTGTTGTCCTCTTTGCTCTCTTCTCACGTCGTAACAATAAGCTTTTACTCTGTCTCCGGCTTTAATAATTTCTCTTGGTATCATCTCGTTTTTTTGAATTATTGCTTCAGCTTTACCTAAATCAACAATCACATTTCCAAATTCTAGTCGCTTAACTATCCCGCTAAGTATTGTATCTTTTTTGTCTTTGAAATCATTAAACTGCCTCTCTTTTTCAGCCTCTCTTACACTGAAGCTGATAACTTGTTTTGCTGTCTGAGCTGCAATCCTGCCGAAATCAAATGTTGGAAGAGGTTGTAGTATTTCCTCACCTAATTTTTTTTCGTTATTTAAAGCTTTTGCTTTTTCCAAACTTATCTCTGTATTGTTATTTTCTGGATTTTCGACTACTAATAATTTTCTGTAAATTTCAATATCACCGTTCTCTCTATTTATATTAACTTGTATTTCATTCTCATTCCCAAATTTTGATTTTGCAGCTTTTGCAATACCATTCTCCATAGAGTTTATAATCAATTCCTTATCTATAGACTTTTCTAAAGCTACTGCCTCTGCTATTCTCAATAATTCAAGTTTATCTGCTCGTCTGTTTAACATATTTATTATTCCAAAAAAAAAGGGGCCGAAGCCCACTTTGATATATCAACAATGTTATAGTTTTTATAATTTAAATTTTAAAATTTTCAACTTATTATTACTTGCTAAAAATGTCTTTTTTATCAACTTTTTCCCAAGAAAAAGAACCATCAGATCCTGGTTCTCTTCCAAAATGACCATAAGCAGCTGATTTTTCATAAATGGGTTTGTTAAGCCCAAGCATCTCTCTAATCCCTCTAGGACTTAGATCAAAATTTTTTTTGATCAAATTTTCAACATGTTTATTTTTATCCTCATCATCATCAAAAAGATCGACATATATTGAAAGTGGCTTTGAGACTCCAATAGCATATGCCAGTTGGATAAGACATCTATCTGAAATTTTTGAAGCAACAATATTTTTTGCAAGATACCTTGACGCATATGCAGCTGATCTATCAACTTTTGTTGGATCTTTTCCTGAAAAAGCTCCACCTCCATGTGGCGCGGCACCACCATAAGTATCTACTATTATTTTCCTACCAGTTAAACCGCTATCACCATCGGGACCGCCAATAACAAAGTTTCCAGTTGGATTTACATAAATTTCTTCCTCTGATAAATTATTCAATAAGTGTTTTGGTATTGATTTTTCAATGTATGGTTTCACTAAATCTCTAACTTGGGATTGATTAACATCTGCGGAATGTTGCGTAGAAATAACTACAGACTTTACATTAGTTGGCTTTCCATCTTTATATTCAATAGTGATTTGACTTTTGGAATCTGGCTCAATACTTTTAAGTTTTCCAGATTTTCTATCCTCAGCCATTAAACGTAAAATTTTATGAGAATAATGAATAGGAGCTGGCATTAAAACTTCAGTTTCATTGCATGCGTATCCGAACATTATTCCTTGATCTCCCGCCCCTTCATCTTTAGCTCCTGAAGAGTCTACTCCCATAGCGATATCCGATGATTGGGCATGTAAATGGCTCTCTATTTTTGTAGCTTCTTTATAAGTAAAACCATCTTGATCGTAACCAATGTCTTTAATGCAATCTCTAACTTTCTGAATAAGATCATCTTTTTTAATTTCGGGTCCTCTTACTTCGCCTGCCAAGACAACTTTGTTTGTTGTGGTTAAAGTCTCACATGCAACCCTAGACTGGGGTTCCGCACCAAGGTAAGTATCAACCACCATATCAGATATTCTATCGCATACTTTGTCTGGATGACCCTCCGAGACCGACTCACTTGTGAACAAATAATTTTTTTTCATATAAATTTTTTAATAAGAAAATCAAACTAATATAAATAAATACTAAAAAAAAGAAAATCTTGTTACCATGAGTGCTAAAGAATGTGGGATTTGCTTTATAAATTGAATTTATTTCAATGCTTCCCTTTTCAGTTGTGTTAAGTTTTTTATTAAT
>CACMAZ010000037.1 GCA_902611815.1 uncultured Pelagibacteraceae bacterium | reverse complement strand
TACTACTGGGTTTTTGACCTTAATTTTGCTCATATTTACTTATAAATCTTATTAATTGAATTTTTGCTTTTTATATACATATTAATCAGAAATTAGCAAAAAAAAGTATTATGTTTGATAAAATATTTCCTAAATTACATAACGAAGGCTATAAATTTTTAGTAATTTTTGGCCTAGCAACACTTGTCCTTTATCTGATAAATGGTTTTCTTGGTTTAATCGGAATAGTTCTCACTATTTGGGTATATTATTTTTTTAGGGATCCAGACAGAATTTCAATTAATGATGAGGATTATTTAGTTAGCCCTGCAGATGGAGTTGTTCTGCAAGTTATGGAAGCCAACGGCCCAAAGGAACTAAACTTAGAGAACAAAAAATTTACCAAAGTAAGTATATTTATGAATGTTTTTGATTGCCATGTTAACAGAATTCCATGTAGCGGCGTAATAGAAGACATATTGTATGTTGCTGGAAAATTTTTAAATGCCTCTCTAGATAAAGCTAGTGAAGATAATGAGAGAAACTATTACAAAATTAAAAATAGTTTTGGAGAAGAAATCGTTGTAGTACAGATAGCTGGATTAGTTGCAAGAAGAATAGTGACCGAAACATCTAAAGGTGAAAAGCTCGACCAAGGTTCAAGAATTGGAATGATAAGATTTGGAAGTAGAGCAGAATTATATTTCGAAAATTACAAACCACTTGTAAAAGTGGATCAAAAAACTATAGCAGGTGAAACATTAATAGCTAAAAGATAGCAAATGCAAGAAACAAATAAAAAGTTTAAATTAGTTTCTAACAAAAAAACAAGAACTATTCTGCCTAATATGTTCACACTAGTAGGTGTTTGTATAGGTCTAACATCTATAAAATTCGCATTTGATGAAAGATTTGGATTAGCAATTATTTGTATTATTGTAGCAGGTTTTATAGATGGTTTAGATGGAAGAATAGCAAGATTGATAAAAGGAACTTCTCAAGTAGGAAAAGAACTAGACTCTTTAACAGACGTCATAAGTTTTGGAGTTGCTCCAGCTTTTATAATGTATTTTTGGCAACTAAATACTCTTGGTAGAGTCGGATGGTTAATTTGTTTAGTTTATGTAATATGTGTTGCGTTAAGACTTGCAAGATTTAATGTAAATTCTGAAACACAACCTTCATGGAAAGATAACTTTTTTGAAGGGGTTCCATCACCTGCTGGAGGTATTTTAGTCTTGATGCCATTAATTTATAGCAAAAGTGAAATACAATTATTAAATGTTGATTTAACATATTTCACACCAATTTTATTTGTGCTAATCTCAATATTATTAATAAGTAAATTACCAACATACTCTTTTAAGAAAATTGCAGTGCCAAGAAGACTAACCATATTTCTTCTTTTTAGCGTTGTTTTATTTTTTGGATTACTTCTAATCTATACTTATAATGTAATTGTAATATCTAGCTTATTATATTTAGTATTAATTCCTATAAGTATTTTTCATTTTCAGAAATTAAATAAAAAATTTGTAAACGAAAATATTGATAACGAGGAACACGAAGATATTCTTTAATGAAGGAAAATACCATTGTTTCTCTAGCGGATGAAAAATATTTTGAGTTGCTAGAGGAATTAATCGATTCTATTAAAAGTTTCCCAGAGAGTAAAAATATAGCAATATGTGTGCTTGATGCAGGTTTAAATCAGGATCAAATAAATAAAATTAAAAATAAAGTTGATGAAATAAAAAAAGCAGACTGGGATATTGAAGTTTCATCTCTAAAAGTCAAAGGCAAGGAGTGGTTAAAAAGCCAAGTTTCAAGAGCTTTTCTTCCTAAATATTTCCCTAATTATAAAAAGTATTTATGGATAGATTGCGATGCGTGGGTAAATGATTGGAGTTCAATAGAACTTTATTTTAAAGCTTGTGATAAAGGTAAATTAGGTATTACCCAATCAATTGGACCTGGATATAGAGTATTATCTAAAGTAAAATGGTTATTTGGTAAGTTCGCAATTATTAAATCTCAAAATTTTAAACATGCAGTATCGTCAAAAATAAACATGCAAAAGGCCAGAAAAATTGCATTTGCACCACACATAAATATCGGCGTATTCTCCTTAGAAAATAGTTCCTCAGTGTGGAGTGTTTGGCAAAATAATCT
>CACMAZ010000036.1 GCA_902611815.1 uncultured Pelagibacteraceae bacterium | reverse complement strand
ATAAAAAAATTTATATTTGCTTTTTTGAAAAAGGTAAAAGCTATTATAAAGAAAAAATAAATTTTGAAATTCCTGATAGCTTGAACAACGATCTAAATTTTAAAATAATCACAAACTTGCTTAAAAAAAATATTAGAAAAATTGAAAAAAATTTGGGTTTTTTTTTAAACAGTGGAAATATATCTATTCAATCTAAGTCATATCAAAGCATTCTATTCAGTATTAAAAATATTTTCGATGAAAAACATCTAGATAAAGAAGTTATAAGTAATCTAGTTCGAGGCAGTATTCAAAAATTTTATTTTGGTGAAAAAGATTTGTCTATCATTCACGTTATAATTGATAAATATATCATTGATGATAAGGAATATAAAAATTTACCAAGCAATATTAAATTTAAAAAAATTATTTTAGAGATTGAATTTATATGTTTAGAAAAAAAACTTTTAGATAAAGTAAAAAAATTATTTAATGAATGCGAAATTAATATTGATAAAATCGTATCGCATGAGTATGCAAAAAAAATTTCAAACAATTTATCTGATGACACGATGTGTGTGGCTGCTCATAATATTATCACAGGCATAAATCAATCAGAGGTTTATCTTGAAAGTAATAATCAAAAAAAAAAAGGTATTTTTTACAAAATATTCAACCTTTTTGATTAATTGTTTGTAGTGTTTTGTAACATAACTTGTTTTTCTTTAGTAATTACAAGCTTTATAAGATCGATATGTCTGTTTTAAATCAAAAAACTATTAAAAAAAAAATAAGTTTCAATGGCACAGGTCTTCATTCTGGAAAAAAAGTTATTATGACTTTATTTCCGGCACCACCAAACTCTGGTATTATATTTAAGAGATCTGATTTACAAATAAATAACTTAATACACCCTAATGTGTTTAATGTTTCAAGTGCATCTTATTGTACAAAATTAACAAACGAATATGGAGTAAGTGTTTCAACTGTTGAACATCTAATGGCTGCACTATGTGGATTAGGTATAGATAATCTTTTAGTAGATTTAAGTTCAGAGGAGCTACCAATAATGGATGGTTCATCTAAAAATTTTGTAGATGCAATAAAAGATATTGGATTTAATATTAGCGATCAACCGATTAGAATTATAAAAATTGATAAAAAAATCACATATAAGGATGGTGAAAAGTTTATTTCTTTTGAACCGAATAAAATTAGTTTAGAGATTGATTTTGAAATAAAATACAAACAAAACTCAATTTTAAACCAAAAAAATAAAAAAAATATATATATGGATAACTTAACTGATATTTATAATTCTAGAACTTTTTGTTTATTTGAAGATGTTGAAAAACTAAAAAAAATGGGACTAGCACAAGGAGGAAGTTTGGATAATGCGATAGTTGTAAAAGGCAATGAAATACTTAATGAAGAAAAATTAAGAAATTCAAATGAATTTGTAAATCATAAAATTTTAGATTGCCTTGGAGACATTTATCTTGCTGGTTATAGAATGGTTGGTAAAATTACCTCAAGTCAAGGGGGTCATAATGTTACAAATCAAGGTTTAAGAGACTTACTAAGTAATAATGAGAATTATTCAATAATTGAACTTAAAGAAAAAAATATACCACATTCTTTTTTAATTAAAAACACATTAAAATCTTCTGCTTAAATATTTAAGCTTTTAATATTATCTGCTAATAATTTATAGATGAAAATTTTAAATAAATTTGTTTTGTTAATTTTAATGTCATTGTTAATTTCATGTTCAGGTGAAAAAAAAGTTTCTGTAGTTAAAGAAAAAAGCATCGATACCCAAATGATAGAAGCTTTTGAAGAAGGATATAAAGAATTAGAAAATGGCGATGTATTATTTGCTGCCAAAAAATTTAATGAGGCTGAACTTTTATACCCACAATCTGAGTGGGCGCCCAAAGCAGCATTAATGGCGGCGTACTCATATTATTCTCAAGATTATTATTTTGATGCTGAATATGAGCTTAACCGTTTTTTAAAAGTTTATCCTAACGAAAAAAATGTACCATACGCTCATTATTTATTAGGTATGGTATATTACGAAAGAATTGTTGACGAGAAAAAAGATTTAAAACCTTTAGTTATGGCAGAAAAAAAATTTAAATTTATTGAGAAAAATTATCCAAACACTGACTTTGCATTAGATTCATCATATAAATTAGATTTAATTAAAGATTATCTTGCATCTAAAGAGATGTACATTGGAATTCATTATATGAAAAAAAATAAGTGGATTGCAGCAATTAATCGTTTTAAAAATGTTGTAAATAAATATGACGAAACTTCATTTATTGATGAGGCCCTTCATAGATTGGTTGAGCTTCATTATAAGTTAGGCCT
>CACMAZ010000035.1 GCA_902611815.1 uncultured Pelagibacteraceae bacterium | reverse complement strand
AAAAGGTTTGCCAGCATCACCAGGTGCAACAAGTGGAAAGGTAGTTTTTACATCAGACGAGGCAGAAAGATTAAATGGCATGATGCAAGATACAATACTAGTTCGTGTAGAAACATCCCCTGAAGATATTCATGGCATGCATGCAGCAAAAGGAATTTTAACAGCAAGAGGAGGCATGACAAGCCACGCTGCTGTTGTTGCAAGAGGCATGGGTAGACCATGTGTTTCTGGATCAAGTGAAATCGATATTAATTATGATGATAAACTTTTTAAAACTTCCTCAAATGTTGAAATAAAAGAAGGTGATATAATTACAATCGATGGATCTACAGGTAGAGTAATTTTAGGAGAAGTTCCAACTATAAAACCAGAGATTTCAGGAGATTTTTCAAAATTAATGAATTGGGCTGATAAATTTAGAAAATTAAAAGTTAGAACTAATTCTGAAACTCCTCTAGATACAAAAACTGCTAGAGACTTTGGAGCTGAAGGAATTGGTTTATGTAGAACAGAGCATATGTTTTTTGATGAAGATAGAATTCTCTCAGTAAGAGAGATGATTTTATCAAAAACTATTGAGGATAGGAACAAAGCTTTGGCTAAACTTCTTCCTCATCAAAAGAAAGATTTTACTCAAATTTTTGAAATCATGAGTGGATTACCAGTAACTGTGAGACTGCTTGATCCACCTCTACATGAGTTCCTACCTAAAAATGATAAAGAGATAAGTGATCTTAGCAATGTTACAGGGTTACATATTAATGAAATAAAATCTAGAACAGAAGAATTACATGAACATAATCCTATGCTTGGACACAGAGGATGTAGATTAGGAATATCCTTCCCTGAAATTTATGAAATGCAGTGTAGAGCTATCTTTGAAGCTTTAATAGATTGCAAAAAAAGAAAACTCAAGTCTACTATGCCTGAAATAATGATTCCTCTTGTCTCAACAGAAGCAGAAATAAAAATCATGAAAGACTTAGTTATTAGGGTGGCAAAAAAAGTTCAAGATGAGCACAAAACTAAAATAAGTTTTTTGGTTGGAACAATGATTGAGTTACCAAGAGCTGCAATAAAAGCAAAAGATATAGCCAAACATGCTGAATTTTTTAGTTTTGGAACTAATGATTTGACCCAAACAACTTTTGGTATTAGCAGAGATGACAGCGGAAAGTTTCTGAATGATTATATAGAAAATAAGATATTTGATATTGATCCTTTTATTTCAATTGATGAGGGTGTTGGTGATTTAATTGAAATAGCAACTTTAAAAGGCAAAAAACAAAATAAAAATATTAAACTTGGGATTTGTGGTGAGCATGGCGGAGATCCAAAAAGTATTAATTTCTGTTCTAGAACAGGTTTAAATTATGTTTCTTGTTCACCTTATAGGGTTCCTGTTGCGAGATTAGCCGCAGCACAGGCTGAGTTGATTAAAAAATAAGCAAACTACTGTCGAAACTTTTTGCACTATGCGTTATCGAGCCTACCGAAATTCTATTTACCCCTGTCATACTAATTTTCTTAATATTTTTTAAGTTAGCACTTCCAGAATACTCAGTTTCATATTTACCTTTACAAATCTTCAAATATTTTTTTAGTTGAGCAACGCTTACATTATCAAATAAAATCCTATTAAATTTAAGATCTAAAACACTATTTAATTGATTCAGATTCTCTATTTCGACTGTAACTTTCTTTTTAGTTTTTAAGGACTTTTTTATTATACTTCTTAATGATGTCTCTGATTTAAAATGATTTTCTTTTATAAGCACTTCATCACTTAGATTATATCTATGATTATATCCACCACCTTTTTTAACAGCATATTTTTCAAACAATCTTAAATTTGGCGTAGTTTTTCTCGTACAACAAATTTTAGTTTTATTTTTAACTTTGCTAACATATTTATTTGTGATTGTAGAAATACCTGAAGCATGATTAAGAAAATTAAGAGCGGTTCTTTCTGCAATCAGAATAGTTTTAGTTTTTGCAGTTATTTTAGCAATAACCTGATTTTTTTTAATCTTTTCACCATCTTTAATTCTGGGCGAGAATTTACTTTTTTTTTCCAAAATTTTAAAAGCTGCCTTGCAAAAATCAATACCAGATATTATTCCATTCTGTTTTGATATTATTTTAGCTTGAACTATTTTATTTTTTGAATTTAAAAGTTCCGTTGTTATGTCCCCATTTGGTTTTAGATCCTCTTGAAGAGCTTTAAGAACTAAATTATTAATATATCTTTGATTTATTTTTTGCACTGATCTAACGACCAATTTCAGTCATTCTTTCAACAGATTTTTTAGCCTTTTCTATTGTCTCTTTAGACATTAAAATTTCGTTCGTTTCATTTTTTAAACAATCTAAAATCTTTGGAAGTGTTATTCTCTTCATGTGTGGGCATAAGTTACAAGGTTTTATAAATTTTACATTAGGGTTATCAACTTGAACATTATCACTCATTGAGCATTCTGTAACCATCATAACTTTTTCTGGCTGGTTTTCTT
>CACMAZ010000034.1 GCA_902611815.1 uncultured Pelagibacteraceae bacterium | reverse complement strand
AGATATTCTAAAAAATTCTAACAGTGAACCAAATAGTAATATAAAAATAGATAAGTCTAGTTTTATGAAAGCAATATCAACTGTATTAATTGCAGATTTCACAATGAGTTTAGATAATGTACTTGGTGTGGCTGGGGCAGCAAAAGATTACTACGGACTTTTGGTTTTTGGTTTAGTCTTATCAATATTTTTAATGGCAACTGCTGCTACTTTAATATCCGGATGGATAAAAAAGTATAAATGGATTGGTTGGGTTGGTTTATTAGCAATACTAGTAGTAGCAATAGATTTGATTTATACTGACTTAAAAATTTTAATTATTTGATGTACTTAAAAAAACATAACTTAAAAAACAAAACAGCTCTTGTTACAGGTGCTGGTAAAGGTTTAGGAAGAGCCTGTGCAATTGCTTTAGCTGAAGCTGGAACAAACCTAATAATAATTAGCAGGACTGAAAAAGATTTAAAAGAAGTCTCAAAAATTATAAAAAAATTTAGAGTACGATGTAAATATTTTGTATGTGATGTTACAAAATATGAACAAATTAAAAAGGTTATTAATTCTCAAAAAAGAATAGATGTTGTTGTCAATAATGCGGGAACAAATATTCCAGAACATTTTACTAAAGTTAAAAAAAGTAACATGGAGTATTTGGTAAAAGTTAACACTATAGCTTCATTTAATATAGCTCAGCTGAGCGCATTAAAAATGATTGAGTTAAAAACAAGAAAAAAAACTGGGGGAGTTATAATTAATATGTCTTCACAAATGGGGCATGTAGGTGGACCAATTAGAAGTGTTTATAATATGAATAAATTTGGTTTAGAAGGATTAACTAAAGGAATGTCAATAGATTTAGCTAAATACAATATAAGAGTAAATACTATATGCCCAACTTTTGTTGTAACTCCAATGACTAAAAAATTTTTAAAAGACAAAAAATTTATGAAAGAAGTTCTAGGTAATATTCCGCTAGGAAAGTTTGCAGAACTTTCAGATATTGCAAGTGCTGTTGTTTTTTTAGCTTCAGATCAAGCATCGATGATTACTGGTACATCTTTATTGGTAGATGGTGGATGGACAGCAAAATAATAAAATATATTTTAGTATTTATTATCATTTTTTCATTTGAAGCAAAATCAATTGAATTCAATGGTAAATTTATTCAAGGTCACTTTATTTTAGGAAAAACAGAACCTGGAGCCAAAATTAAAATTGATGATAAAGAAATAAAAGTTACTGAAGATGGTGATTTTGTATTTGGTCTTGATAGAGATAGAAAAAATGATGTGGTCATTATCAAAACATTAAGCGGTATTAAAACTAAAATAGTTAAAAAGGTAATTAAAAGAGAATACAAAATTCAAAGAATTGATGGTCTTGAGCCTAAGAAAGTTACCCCTCCTAAAGAGGTTTATGCGAGAATTAAAAAAGAAAATAAACTAATTGTTAAAGCCAGGGAGATAAATTCAAATCTAAAATTTTTTAAGAATAAATTTATTGCTCCTTTAGATGATGCAATTGTAACAGGTATATATGGTAGTCAAAGGATTCTTAATGGAAAACCTAGATCTCCTCACTATGGAATAGATTTTGCAGGTAAACTTGGAACCCCGATAAAAGCAATGGCTAATGGAGTTGTCACACTTGCAGAAAATGATTTATATTTTACTGGAGCAACGCTTATTTTTGATCACGGGCATGGAATTTCTACATTATATATGCATATGGACAAAATATTTGTAGAAGAAGGTGATATTGTAAAACAAGGTGATATAATTGGCACTGTAGGTTCTAGCGGAAGATCAACGGGACCTCATTTAGACATTAGGCTAAATTGGTTTGGGATTAAGTTAGATCCTTCAACAGTTATAAATGTAAAATTATGAAAAAAAATAATTTAGAAAAAATTTCAAATAAACTGGTAACTGCTTTTTTGAAAAATAAATTAATAAAAGCAATCCCAAATAAATATACAAAAAAAATAAAAGAAGCGCAAAAATTGAGAAAACTTTGTGAAAGTAAAATTAAATTGCCTGTAATCGGTTTTAAAGCAGCTGGAACTGGTATTCCTTTAATAAAAAAGTTAAAAGAAAAAGAACCTTTTTACGCATCAGTTTATAAAAGAAATTTTTTAAGTAGTGGTAAAAGTGTTAAAATAAATAAAGCAACTTTGGGGATAGAGCTTGAAGTTTGTTATAAAATTAAGAAATCCTTTTTTTTATCCAAAGGTGTAATTACAATGAAAAATATATCAAGATATATTTCCCACATGGCGCCATGCATTGAAGTAGTTGGTTATAGACAAAGAAAAAAAGGAATTACCTCGTTCGGTGACTTATGTAGTGATTTTGGTGCTAATGTAAAATTTTTAATAGGTGTTAAAAAGAAATATAAAAGAATAAATATTGGAAATTTGAAAACAAATATTTCTAATAAAAAAATTAGTCAAATTGTAAATGGTAATACTAATACTGTCTATATAAACCCATTAAATTCTTTGAGATTTGTTTTAAATAAAGTAAAGAAAGACAAAATAAATTTGAGTAAAGATTTTTGGGTTTTTACTGGTTCATCAGTAGGTGTTGTCCCTATAAAAGGAAAAGGTA
Source organism: uncultured Pelagibacteraceae bacterium (assembly GCA_902611815.1). Taxonomy (GTDB): domain Bacteria; phylum Pseudomonadota; class Alphaproteobacteria; order Pelagibacterales; family Pelagibacteraceae; genus Pelagibacter. The sequence goes on along the minus strand of CACMAZ010000034.1, from coordinate 277 downwards.
TGTACACAGGCAAAATTGAAAAATTGGGGTCTGTGAAAGCCTTTATAATTTAAGTCTAGTGCAAATATGGCATTTTTGGATAATTTTTTTTTAATTTTTTCAAATTATCATCACAAAAGGATTTTGAATTATCTACAACAATTAAATTTAAAAGAATTGATTGATGTGGGGGCACATAAAGGAGAATTTTTAGGATATGTAATAAAAATTAATTCAATTAAAACATTTTATGCTTTTGAGCCCCAGGAATCAATTTTTAGAATTCTTAAAAGAAATT
>CACMAZ010000033.1 GCA_902611815.1 uncultured Pelagibacteraceae bacterium | reverse complement strand
TTTTTTTACTTCTGAATTAAATTCCATAGCTAATCCTATCAACTTGAAAGAAGATTGTCATTCAATTAATGTGACGCATACGCGGCCGTGCTGAAACTGGTAGACAGGCTTGGTTGAGGGCCAAGTGGGGCTTCCCCATGAGAGTTCGAGTCTCTCCGGCCGCACCAACAATTTATAGTAATTTATTTTTTTTTCTCATAAATACTAAAAGTGTACAACCTTTTTTTGTATAAGAAGAATGATGAGAGCTAGGTTTAAAACTTACAAAATCTCCTTTATTAAATCTAGTATTATCTTTATCAATTAATTGCCCATCTAAAACATAAAACTCCTCATAATTAGTATGTTTGTGATATGGAGTTTGAGTATTAGGTTTTAATTTTAGTATATAACTTCCTTGTCCTGTCCGTTTATCATAAGTTATTTTATGCCATTTCATACCTTTAAAAACTTTTCCATAATTATCGAATGGTTTAAATTTAATTTTAGAGATTTTTGTTATTAGCCTTTTTTTCATAAATTAAGCCATTTAGGTTTAAAGAATTTAATTTCTGCATTTCCACATTTAAATATTCTATCAAACCTAAAAATATCATTATTTAATTTAACTAGACCAAAGTTATATTTGTTTGGCATTAAAGTTTGTCCAATCTCTTTCTCTTCGAATGTAATTTTTTCGTCTTTTGATAATGAACCATTTAAAATTTTAAAAGGCAAAAGTCGTTTATTTAATTTATTTTTAAGTTTTATTCTTGAGGTATTTTCTTGTCCTACATAACACCCTTTTTTAAAATCTATTGCATTTAGTTCCTCAAAATTACATTCAATTCCAAATAATTTTTCTTTTAACAAATTAGTTTGCAATTGAGGTATTCCCAGATTAAAACTATAATCATAATATATTTCCGGATTTTCTGATTTAAGATTTAATTTTTTCAAAGACAAATATAATTTTTCTAAATTAATTATTAATCTTCCGCCTAATTCTTTATTCCTAGGATCTAGAAAGACTGGATCCTCTCTATATTTAGTTGTGAAACCCTCTTGACTTTTAGTTTCTTCAAATTCTAAAAATTTAGCATGTGAAAAAGCAGCTATCACAAACTCATTACTTAAATTTAAAATCTCAACTTTAGATCTTAATTTATAAGAAATCATTTTTTTATACAGTCCTTCTGCAACACTTTTTTCACAATCTAGAAAAAAACCATTTTTATGCTTTACAACTATGAAGTCATATAAATACTTACCCTGAGGTGTTAACAATGAAGCATAACAACTGTTTTTATCAGTAACTTTATAAATATCGTTTGTTATTAAATTTTGAAGAAATTCATTCGTGTCAGATCCATTAATATATAAAACGCCTCTATCTTCTAGAATAAATACAAATTTCTCATTAATCATAATTGATAACTTATATTTAATAATATAATAAGATTTTTGTAATAATGTTAGATTTAAAAATTATAAACGGTAATTGCTTTATTAATGGTAATTTAGAGAAACAAGATATTGGTATTAAACAAGGCAAAATCGTAAATATAGGAGATTTAGAGGAAGAATCGAAAGAAACTTTTGATGCGGAAAATTTAACAGTGCTTCCTGGCTGTATTGACACACAAGTTCATTTTAGAGAGCCAGGCTCAACAGATACTGAGGATCTTAATTCTGGAAGTAAAGCAGCAGTTATGGGAGGCATAACGTCAGTATTTGAGATGCCAAACACAAAACCACCAACCACTAATTTTGAGGAATTCGAAAAAAAAATAAATATTGCAAAAAAAATGTACTGCAATCATGCATTTTTTTTTGGAGCTACAGCTGAAAATTGTGAAACTTTAGAAAAATTAAAAGATTTAAAAGGATGTTGTGGAATTAAACTTTTTGCGGGATCTTCAACTGGAAATTTATTGGTTGATAAGGAGGACGATATTGAAAAAGTATTTAAACATGCATCTAAAGTTGTAGCTGTCCACTCAGAAGATGAAGAGATACTTAAGATAAGAAAAAAATTAATTGAAAAAGGAAATGTTAAAACACATCCAGTTTGGAGAAATGAGGAAGTAGCAATGTCATCGACAAGAAAAATTGTTAAAATTGCAAAAAGATATGACAAAAAAGCTCATATACTTCATATAACAACTAAGGAAGAAATAGATTTTCTTTCACAAAATAAAGGTAATATTACTTTTGAAATAACTCCTCAACACTTAACTTTTTATGCGCCAGATTGTTATGATAAACTTGGAACATATGCTCAAATGAATCCACCTATAAGAGATAAAACTCATCAAGATCGTCTTTGGTATGCAATAAAAAATAATTACAATGATACAATTGGCTCAGATCATGCCCCACACTTAAAGGTAAATAAAGATAAATCTTATCCAGATTCACCTTCAGGCATGCCCGGTGTTCAAACTTTATTACCTGTAATGCTGGATCACGTTAACAACGGTAAAATTAAATTAGAACAATTAATTAAGTTTATATGTGAAAATCCAGTAAAAATTTTTGGTATACAAAACAAAGGATATATTAAAATTGGCTATGATGCAGATATCACCGTTGTAGATTTGAATAGATACATAGAGATAAAGAATGAGGACATTCAAAGTAAATGTGGATGGTCTCCCTATAATGGCCATAAATTTAAAGGGACTCCGGTACTGACAGTAATTAACGGAAAAATTAAAATGAACGATGGAAAACTCGTAGGAGAACCTGAGGGACTGCCTTTAATTTTTAAATGATTAAAAATCCCCTTGTTTCAATTATAATTAATAATTTTAACAAAGAGCAATATTGTACAAATGCATTAAATTCAATTGCTTCACAAACTTATAAAAATTACGAAGTTATATTTTTTGACGATAAATCAACCGATAACTCTGTTCAAAAAGTAAAAAAATTTT
>CACMAZ010000032.1 GCA_902611815.1 uncultured Pelagibacteraceae bacterium | reverse complement strand
AGATCAAAAGAATAAGCATCCTTCATATAAAATTCTCTACAACGCATTATTCCAAATCTTGGTCTCAATTCATCTCTGAACTTCCATTGAATATGATACAAAAGTTGCGGTAAAGATTTATATGACTTTATACTATTTCTAAATATATCGGTTATTAATTCTTCATTAGTTGGCCCATATAACATTTCTCTTTTTTGCCTATCTGTAATTCTTAACATCTCTTCACCGTAATCTTCATATCTGCCACTCTCTTTCCAAATTTCACTGGATTGTATAGTTGGCATTAATATTTCTTGTGCAAAAATTTTATTTTGTTCCTCTCTAACAATATTTTCAATTTTTTTCATTACTTTGAAACCTAAAGGTAGCCAAGAATATATGCCTGCAGAGGATTGTTTTATCATTCCTGTTCTTAGCATTAATTTGTGTGATTTAATTTTTGCCTCAGAAGGATAATTTTTTAAAATAGGAATTAATAAAGTAGAAAAAAGCATTACGAAATAAACTTTCTTAAATTAAGGTAATCATACTTTACTAATGTAAATATACCTATAAAAATAATTGAAGTTATTACGGTTGTATAAATTATTTTTTTGATAATTTTAGGATTTTCAGGCGATCCCTTATCCACACCTTCAACCATTTCCTTGTGTTTTCTATCAACATCTATTGGTAATAATGAAAAAAAAATGATCCACCAAATTAAAACATAGATTATTAGCGAACCAGTAATACTCATGTTAAATATTGACTAAATTTATATTAGTAAATGGTCTTTTTCCAACTTGCTCTTTCGTAAACTTTCTACAAACTGTTTTTAATGCATTAATCGCATTTTCCTCTTGTTTTATATTATTCAACGCAAATGATCTTGCTGTTTTATTTATTTCTTTTTCCAGTCCGAATTTAAATTCTTCTAAATTTTCTATTGGTAGTCCCTTTGCTGATATAACCGGTGAATCGTAAATATTTCCTTTGTTATTCACTAAAATCGTTACCTCAAGACTGCCGTTAATAGATAAATTTTTTCTCTCTTTTATTGATCTAGAGTCTTCAAAAACACTTATATCACCGTCTACATAAAGTTTACCTGATGGTGCTTTATCAAATACTTCAGGTTTTTCACACGGCGCAATTTTAATTATATCTCCATTTTTTGCTTTTATCGGATATGGAACATTCATTTCTTTGGCAAAAGAAAGGTGTTCAAGAATGTGTCTATGTTCTCCGTGAACTGGTATTACAGATTTCGGTTTAATCCAGTTGTACATATCTTTAAGATCATCTCTATTTGGATGGCCTGACACATGCACAAACTCATTTTCCTCATTAACAACTTCTACACCTTCTAAAACTAGAGTATTGTGTAATTTTGAAAGTTTTTTTTCATTACCTGGTATTATTTTTGAAGAAAATATTACAGTATCATCTTTTTCAATAAATACATCTGGATGAGTATAATTAGATATTCTATTCATAGCGCCCATTGGCTCACCTTGACTGCCGGTACAAAGATATATTATTTTATCTCTTGATATTTTTTTTGCATCTCTTGGATCAATTGGATCAATCACATTTTTTAAATATCCACATTGTCTTGCTGCTTTGTAAATTCTGTGCATTGATCTTCCAACTAACGAAATTTGTCTACCGGTTTTTTCTGCACAATAAAATATTGTTTCCATCCTTGCCACGTTAGATGCAAATGAGGTTACAATGACTCTTTTTTTAAGTCTTCCAATTATTTTTAATAAGCTTTTTCTTACGCTCAATTCGGATCCTGATCTACCAATGCTAAAGACATTCGTAGAGTCACAAATCATTGTTAATACACCTTCTTTTCCAATTAATTTGAGTTTATCTGAGTCTATTTTTTTTCCTATTAAAGGATCTGGATCACACTTCCAATCCCCAGTGTGTAAAACATTTCCTAAAGGTGTTTTTATTCTTAATCCATTTGGTTCAAGAATTGAGTGAGTTAAAGTTATGAAATCGATTTCAAAATTCTCTAAATTAATTTTGCCATTAAGTTGGACAATGTTAAGATAAGTTGTTATGTCAATATTTTTTTCTCTAAATTTTTCTACTACAAGAGCAGCAGTAAAGGGAGTTGCAAAAATTTTACAATTTAACTTTGGCCATATTTGAGTAATTGCGCCTATATGATCTTCATGAGCATGCGTGAGAACAATGGCCAGCAAGGATTCTTTTTTATCTATAATAAATCCAGGATCCGGATAAATTAAATCTATACCTGGAATACTCTCATCTGCAAAAGTAACACCAATGTCAACTATAATCCATTTATGTTCGCCAGGTTTACCATAACCAAACAAATTCATATTCATGCCTATTTCACCTGATCCTCCAAGAGGGCAAAAAATTAATTCATCTTTCATAAATTAAAATGTTTCGAAACTTTAATTAAACCATTAATTGTTAGATTTTTATCTATAGTAATTTTATCTTTTATATCTTTATTAAATAAGTGTGCAAGACCACCTGTAAAAATTATCTTATATTTTTGATTAGTTTTTTTTTTAATTTTTGAAATTATGCCATTAATTAAACCATTATAACCCCAAAAAAAACCAGATAGGACTGCTTGCTTTGTATTTTTTCCAATTATAGATTTTGATTTATTTAGTTTAATATGTGGTATCAAGCTTGCTTTTTTAATTAAGTTATCTAGTGACAAGGTTACACCTGGAGCAATTACTCCTCCCAAATAATTATTTTTCTTAATTACATCAAAAGTTGTTGCAGTTCCAAAATCAACAACGATAAAATTTTTTTTTTTATTCATTACACTAATTGCGTTGGCTAAACGATCAGATCCAATTTCTTTCTTGTTGACTTTAATGCTTATTAGTCTTGATAAATTTAATTTTTTTAATTCGATACAATTAACTTTATATAAATTAAAAAAAATTTTTTTGATTTGATTAAAGGTTTTTGGTACCACACTACTTATAATCGCATTTTTAAGATAAATTTTTTTGCGCAAAAAATTAAATTTTCTTTTTATGAT
>CACMAZ010000031.1 GCA_902611815.1 uncultured Pelagibacteraceae bacterium | reverse complement strand
TTAGTAGCAAAAGAAAGATTAGATAAAATTATTTCAAAAAATAAAATAAAATGCAAAGGTGAAAAGTACGATCGCTATAAAAGATTAATTGCAATTTGTTATAAAAAAAAAATAGATTTAAACAACTGGATGGTTAAAAATGGGTTAGCATTAAATTACACTAAATATTCAAAAAAATATATTAGTTCTGAAATACAAGCTAAGAGAGAAAAATTGGGACTGTGGAAAGGTCAATTTGATAAACCATGGGAATGGAGAAAAAAAAATAAATAAATTATAATTCTCTAGTGATTCTTATTAAAAAAATTTGGCTAATTTTTTTCTTTTTTTTAATAAGTTGCTCATCGATACCAAAAAATACATCTGATGGCTGTTCAATATTTTCTGAAAAATATTTATGGTATAAGCATTCAAAAAAAGCAGAGCAAAAATGGGGTACACCAATTTATATACAATTAGCAATAATTAAAATGGAGTCTGATTTCGATTGGCTTGCTAAACCCGAGAGAAATAAGATTTTTAAAATAATTCCTTATAAAAGACCTTCATCTTCTTTTGGGTATTCTCAAGCAGTCAAGGGTACCTGGAAACAATACAAAAAAGAAACAAACAATCCGCTAGCAATTAGAAACAGGTTTAAAGATAGTGTAGATTTTATAGGATGGTATACAAGTAAATCCTCAAAAATATTAAAAATTTCTAAAGAAGATCCTTTTAGACAATACATTGCTTACCATGAAGGGTGGGGCAATTATAAACACTATAAAAGAAATAAAAAGGTTATTAATTTAGCTAAAAAAGTAAAAGGTTATTCTGCAATATATAAAGAACAATTAACGAAGTGTAAAAAAAAATTAAGTCGAAAGAAATTTATAATTTATTAACTTAACTCTTTATTTAATTTTTCCTCAATATAATTAATACTTTTAGTATTTTTTCCAATTATCAAATAAATTACTGGTATCACATACAAGGTAAAAAATGTTGAAAAAAACATACCTGCAAATATCGTTATACCAACAGTTAATCTACTTGCCTCTCCAGGACCGCTGCTAATTATTAATGGCAAAACTCCAAATATAGTAGAGGAAGATGTCATTAATATTGGTCTTAATCTAATACCAGCTGACTCCATAACAGCTGTTTTAATATTCTTTCCTTCGGCTCTTAATTGATTTGCAAATTCAACAATCAATATCCCATTTTTTGTGGCTAAACCTATAAGAATGATTAACGCTATTTGACTATAAACATTTATTGAACTCCCTACTAATAACAAACCGACCAAACCACCTAAAATAGCTAGTGGAACTGTTAACATTATGGTTAACGGATGTTTGAAACTTTCAAATTGGGCAGCCATTACTAAATAAGCAGTTATTAATGCTAAAACAAATATTAAATATATTTGATAACTAATTTCCTTTATTTGCTCACTTTCACCCTTAAATTCAACCCTGGCTTCTGGGGTATTCTTCTTTACAACATCTTCCAAAAAATTAAGTGCTGATACTAATGTGTAATCACCAATAATATTTGCAGATATTGTTACAGCTTTTTGTCTATTATATCTCGATAAAAATGGAGCAGTGCCTTCCTCTCCAATTGTAACTAAATTAGAAAGAGAAATAAGCTTATTAGTATTTTTTGATCTTACATAAACTTTATTTAAACTTGATGGCTCATTTCGATTAGATATATCACCCTGTAATATTATAGAATATTCTTTTCCGTCTTTAGTAAAGTTAGTAACATTTCTTGAACCAAAAATTGTTTCAATAGTTTTTCCAATCTCTACAGTTGAGATACCTAAATCAGAGGTTTTCTTTTGATCTATTTTTACATTTAAAATTGGTTTATTTAGTTCAAAATCATCCTCAATATTAGAAAGATTTTTGTTTTTTCTTGCCTCCGATTTTATTATTTCTTTCCATCTTATTAATTCTTCATAAGTATTTCCTTGTATTACAAATTGAATAGGTTTTTCTACACCACCAGTTCTAATTCCTTGTGGCATTATTGGAAAAGCTAAAACTCCAGGTACTTTAGAAATTTCTTTAAAAGACTCCATCATAATTTTTTGACCACTCCTGTCTCTTTTTTCCCAACTCTCTAGTAAAGCGATTATGAATGCAGAGTTTACTTGTTTGCTACTTTTTCCAAACCCAGGTACTCTTAATATCACTCTTCTGTACTCACCTTTGCCAATCTTAGGGAGGAGAAATCCTTCAATTTCTTGAGCTTTGTTTGATGTAAAATCAAAACCAGAACTTTGTGGTGCTTTTACAATTACAAAAAAAGCTCCCCTATCTTCTTTTGGAATTAGTTGTTTGGGAGCATAAAGAAATGCTGCTATTGTTAATATTAATACAGAAATCAAAAAAAATATAATTGTCTTTTTCTTATCGATCCAGTATGAAAGCGAGTCCTTATAAAATATTTTAAAGTCTTTTAGTTTTTTCTCGAAACTATAAGTTAATTTATTTTTTTTATCATTTTGACCTAGAACCTTGCTTGCTAGCATAGGGCTTAGCGACAAAGCTACAAAACTAGAAATTATCACTGCAAAGCTTAAGGTAACAGCAGTTTCCATATATAGAACGCTTGATAATCCCTTAACAAAAATTAGAGGAATAAAAACAGCTACAAGAACTAACGTTGTTGCAATAATTGCAAATGAAACTTGTTTCGAACCTTTGTAAGCCGCAACTAATGGTGACTCTCCAAGCTCAATTCTTCTTACAATATTCTCTAACATTACTATGGCATCGTCTACTACAATTCCAATAGCAAGTACTAGTGCCATTAATGTGAAAAGATTTATTGAGAAATCGAAAAAATATATTGCTAGAAACGTAGAAATTAGTGAAACGGGCAAAGCTACAATAGGCACTACTAATGACCTAAAATTACCTAAAAAAGAATAAATTATAAATGATACAAGTATTAAGGCTACAAAAAGTGTTTTATAGACCTCTTTAATTGCACTTGAAATGTAATTACTCCTATCAAAAGAAACTTCTAGTTTTGTTCCATCAGGAAGACTAGGTTCAATTTGTTTTATTTTTTTCTTAATTCTGTTTGCTACTGAAATAGTGTTTGCATCTGAGTTTTGATAAATACCTATACCCACTACTTGTCTACCA
>CACMAZ010000030.1 GCA_902611815.1 uncultured Pelagibacteraceae bacterium | reverse complement strand
AATTTAATAATTTATGTGCTTTGTAAGCAATTTTATTAATTTTTTTATAATTTTTTTTACTTAAATTCACTGGAATTATATGCTCAGTTTTTGCTTTAGAATTATATTTTGCTTTATAGTCATAAAATTTTCTTTTAGGTTTAAGTTCTATTGGACCTAGTATTTTGTTTCCCATTATGGCTACCTGGATTTCCCTTCCTGGAATAAATTTTTCAATGATTAATTCATTATAATGTGACAATTTTTTTATCTTTTTAGATAATGATAATTTATTGTCACAAATAAATACATCTAGACTAGAACCTTCGTTAATTGGTTTTATAACAACTGGATAACCTAAATATCTTTTTATTTTGTTATAGTTTAGGTCTTTTATGTTATTATTTACTTTAATATATTTGGGTGTAAGAATTTTATTTTTTAAAAAGATTTTTTTGGAAATCTCTTTATCCATTGCTAACATAGAAGATTTTACACCTGAATGTGTGTATTTAACTCTTAATGTCTCTAAAATTGATTGGATATAGCCATCTTCACCAAATCTTCCATGTAACGCATTAAAGATTACATCTGGTTTAAAACTTTCAATTATTTTAAAAAAATTGTTGCATGGGTCAGCGAGTTTTACATTATATCTATTTTTAATTGATTTAATGACAGCTTTAGCAGATTTAAGACTAATAGAACGCTCCTTTGAGTATCCACCCCCTAGAATTATAACTTTTTTTTTCATTTAATTTACAATTTCCAATTCAAGCTCTAGAGATATACCAGTTTTCTCTTTTACATTTTTTTTTACAAAGTTAATCAAATCATACATATTCTTAAATGAAGCATTGTTGCTATTGATAAAAAAATTACTATGCTTTTCAGATATTTTTGCATCGCCAAAACTTATTTGGTTATCTACATTTTCTCTAATAATCTCCCAAACTTTTTTATCTAACTGATTTTTTGGGTTCTTAAATGTACTTCCACCGGTTTTGACTCTTAATGGTTGGGAGTTTTCTTTTTTTTCTTTTAATATATGAATATTTTCTTCGATTTTTTTTTTATTTTTTTTAGTAGTTTTAAAAGATGCGCTTAAAAAAATTAGGTCTTTTGGTAAATTTGTTTGCCTATACCCAAATTTTATATTTTTTGAGTTAATTGTATATACTCTACCATCAAAATCCATTACCTGGACAGAAAGTAAGACATCTTTAAATTCTTTACCAAAACATCCAGAATTCATTCGGATGCCTCCACCTATAGATCCTGGTATACACGACAAAAATTCTAAACCACTTAAATTATTTTCACATGCGAAATTTGATACATTTTTATCTAATATTGAACAACCAGCAATTATTACATTATCTTTATTCAGCGACATTTTGTTGAAATTTTTTCCTAATTTAATAAAAATACGATTTTGAACATTGTCTGAGATCAATAAATTTGAACCTGCTCCTATAATAAAAAAACTATTATTTTCTTTTTTTAAATAGAATAAAAATTCTCTCAATTCAGCTAAAGTTTCAGGAACAAAAAAAATTTTTGCCTTTCCTCCAATATTTAACCAAGTATGATTTTTTAAACTATAGTTAAATTTTATTTTACCTTTTATATTTTTAGAAAAACTGTCTAAATCTTTTAACATTATTTTTTCATTAATGACGGTAATTCTTTAATCCAACTTGAAATTGATCCAGCACCCATGCCAATGGCCATATTTTCTTTATTTAAAAATTTTTTTAAGAATTTCGCTAATTCATATTTATTATTTATAAAAAATACCTGCACTTTTGATTTTTTTGAGATTTGCTCGGCAAATTTATAGTAATCTAAATTTAACTTTAAATTTTCACCTGCTTTATAAATAGGACATAATATTACATAGCTTGCGTTTTTAAATGAGTAACAAAACTCATCTTTCAAATCATTTATTCTAGAGACTCTATGAGGTTGGAATATACATAATATTTTTTTTTCTTTGTAACTATTACTAACTCCATTTAAAACCTCTCTTATCTCAGTAGGGTGATGTGCATAATCATCATAAATATCTGCACCATTGTAAGTAAATATTTTGTTAAATCTTCTTTCTACACCTTTAAATTTTTTTAAACTATTTTTCAATATAATTGGAGATATCCCTATGAAATAGGACACAGCTATTGCTGCTGTAGCATTTTTTACATTATGAGATCCTATTAAAGGAAGTTCAAATTTTTTTAAAACAATTTTATTTTTGTTTGGAAGACGCATTTCAACGTCAAAAAAAGATTTATTTTTTTGAAATGAGCAATTTTTAATTTTAAAATTTGATTGATTGCTATATCCATAGGTAAGTATATTTTTAATTTTACTTGACTTACAAATATCTCTAGTGTTCTTGTCGTCTATACAAATAAATGTTTTTCCAAAAGATGGAACTTTAAGCATAAATTTTATAAAATGTCTTTTAAGATCACTTAAAGATTTGTAATAATCCATATGCTCTCTATCAATGTTTGTTACCACCGCGTAAGTTGATGGAACTTTTATAAAACTTCCATCTGATTCATCAGACTCTAATACGCTCCACTCACTTTTTCCAAGTTTAGCTGAATTATCTAATGAATTGATTACCCCTCCATTTATTATAGTTGGATCTAATTTAGCTTTAGAAAAAATAGATGCTATTAAAGATGTTGTGGTAGTTTTGCCATGAGATCCTGAAACCACAATGTTTTTTTTTAATGATGTGATATGTGCCAACATATCCCCTCTTTTATAAACGGGTAAATTTTTTTTTTTAGCTTCCTTAATTTCAATGTTATTGTTTTTGATTGCAGAAGATATTACGAGTATTGTTGCTTTTTTTATATTTGATGATGCGTGTCCTTGAAAAAATTTAATTCGATGCTTTTTTAATCTCTCTATATTTTTATTAAGAGATTTATCACTTCCTTGAACTTTAAAACCTAGTCCTATCATAATTAATGCTAGTCCACTCATACCTATTCCACCTATTCCAACAAAATGTATTATTTCAGATTTTGCTAAGTTAATATTCATTTTGATAGAAAATTATTTAATTTTTTTGAATTTAAGCTCCAACTATAGTTTTTGTGAAAATTGTGCATATTTTTTTTTTTTTGAAAAATTAATTTTTTATTTTTAATCAAATTTGTAACAAATTTATATAAAAAATT
>CACMAZ010000029.1 GCA_902611815.1 uncultured Pelagibacteraceae bacterium | reverse complement strand
GATTTAAAAACTGATCATAAGATGAATAAATCTCTTCCTTAATTTTATCCTTGGTTTTTAAAAATATTTCTTTGTCACCACTCTCAAAATCATTGTTTTTTATTCCTAAAATTTTGAGAAGATACACTTTTTCTTTATCATCAGCCACGAGCATAAAACTATTAATTGGCATTGAATAAATTAATTCCACTGAATTTATCTCAAAAGTATTGTTATCTTTTATAGATTTTATTTGAATCTCTCTATATTCATTTTTATTTTTAACTGAATTATTAAAATCATCATCATTAAATTTATTATTGCTAATTTTTGAAAATAATTTCTGATTATAATTGTATCTATTTTCCTTGTATAAAATTTCTTTTATTTCAGATGAAAAGTCTTTGTCTACTTTAGGTATTTTTTGCCTAAAATTTTCATTTTTAAAGATTAAGAAATAATCTTCTTTATCCAAAATTTGTATTTGGTCACTTTCTTTATAATTAAAAATATCTTGTAAATCTGCGTCTACATTTTTTTGACTTAACTCTTTTATTTCATTTATTTTAATTCCTTTATATTCACTAAGCAGTCCTTCCAAACTGTTTTTATTAAATATTTCATTTTCTATTTTGTCTATTATTTCATAATAAACTTCATTATAATCAGAGGAGCCAGTTAAAACTTCAGGCGTTAATTTTACATACTTAACATCAACAAAATCTATTTTTAAATTGTCTTTATTCGTTTCAATATAGTTCTTTATATCTGTTTCATTGAATTCTTCTTTTTTTTTATAATTACTTTCTAAAGAAACATATTTAACATCAATACTTCTATTTTTGCTGAAGTTAAAATAATTCACTAGATATTCAGGAATATATAAGCCTGAGCTATAATAATTAAAAAGTATTTTTTCTAATTCTCTTTTTCTTAATCTTTTTTCAAATTCTGAAGCGGTGGTATTATTCTCTAAAAGAAATTTTTCATACTTAAGTCTACTAAATTTTTTATTTTCATCTAAAAAGTTTTTATTATTTTTAATAATTAAAAGTAAACTTTCATCATTTATATTAATACCAAGTTTTTTAATTTCTAATTCAATAAATTTTTTTGCCAAAAGATCATTTAAAATTTCTGTGAGAATATTATTTTCAATGTTTTTACTAATGATTTCCTCATTTATTCCAAGAGATCTTATGTGATCAAAAAAATCTTCAGTTGAAATATTCAAGTTTTTAATCTTTGCTATATTGTTCGTATTACCACCTTGAAAAACTCCTCCCATACCCCAAAAGACAAAAGGAATTATTATTATACCTATTAATACTGTAGCCAATTTAGTTTTAGTGAAATTTCTGAGTTTATTTAACATAACATATGATAAAATATTGAACTATAAAAACAAATCTATAAATTATAATTAATACTATGACAAACAAAATATTATTCATAGCAAACTGGAAAATGTTTGGAGATTTAAATTCGGTAAAATCTATACAAAGTGTCATAAATTTAAGCAAAAAAAAGAATTATAAAAATGCAAAAATTATTTATTGCCCTCCATATACGCTTTTAAACAACTTTGTAATTAGAACCAGAAAAACTAATTTAGATATTGGTGCTCAAAATTGTCATTACGAGATAAATACTGGACCTTTTACAGGATCAATTAGCTCTACTATGATAAAAAAATTAGGTGCTAAGTATGTTATAATTGGCCACTCCGAAAATAGATCTAATGGTGAAACTAACAATTTAATCAATAAAAAAATTCATAGTGCAATTTTGAATAACTTAAATATAATTTTTTGCATTGGAGAAAATTTGTTCGAAAAAAAAAATAAGAAAACAAATAGTATATTAAAAAAACAAATTAATTTGGGATTAAAAAAAATTAAAAAAATTGATAAAGTTATTTTTGCATATGAGCCTGTTTGGTCTATTGGCACTGGAAAAGTTTTAACAAATAAAGAATTAACAAAACAAATAATTGTTATTAAAAAAATTATTAAAGATAAATTCAAAAATCAAAAAACAAAAATTATTTATGGAGGATCAGTAAACAACCAAAATATAAATGATCTAAAACAAATTAAGGAAATAAATGGTTTTTTAATAGGAGGAGCATCTCAAAATTCAAAAAAATTTATTGATATAATTAAAAAAACAATTAATTAAACGTCATGGAAAATATATTACTCACAATAAATATAATACTTGCTTTAATATTAGTTATACTTGTCCTATTCCAACAATCAGAGGGTGGAGCATTAGGTATTGGAGTTAGTCAAGAAAATTATATGTTTTCAAGATCAAGCGGTAATTTTTTCACTAAAGCAACTGCTATAGTAGCCACTTTATTTATAATCTGTAGTTTGTGTCTAACTATTCTCTCAAATAAAGAATTAGAACCTGAGAAATCTTTATTAGATAAAATTGAGCAAAATACTGATAGTGACGCTCCCGAGATTCCTCAAAATAATTAATTAATACTTTTAATTTTTACCAATAAGAGCTATAACATAATTCCATGGCGCGATTCATTTTTGTCACCGGCGGCGTGGTTTCTTCACTTGGAAAAGGATTATCATCTGCTTCACTAGGATATTTACTCAAATCCCAAGGTTACAAAGTAAGAATTAGAAAAATGGATCCTTATTTAAATGTTGATCCTGGCACAATGAGTCCATTTCAGCATGGCGAAGTATTCGTTACTGACGATGGAGCTGAAACCGACTTAGATCTTGGGCATTATGAAAGGTTTACAAATATATCTGCAAAAAAAAGTGATAATATTACTACTGGAAAAATTTATAGTGATATAATTTCTAAAGAACGTAAGGGAGACTATTTAGGAAAAACTGTTCAGGTTATACCGCATGTTACAGAAAGAATTAAACAGTTTATAAAAAAAGATATTAAAAATGAAGATTTTGTTATCTGTGAAATAGGTGGAACCGTAGGTGATATAGAGAGTT
Organism: uncultured Pelagibacteraceae bacterium; assembly: GCA_902611815.1. Classification (GTDB taxonomy): domain Bacteria; phylum Pseudomonadota; class Alphaproteobacteria; order Pelagibacterales; family Pelagibacteraceae; genus Pelagibacter. Next base: position 253 of record CACMAZ010000029.1, on the reverse strand, counting down.
TACCCTTTTTAGAGGCTATTAGACAATTTTCTAACGATATTGGAAAAGAGAAAACTTTATTCGTTCATTTAACGCTAGTGCCATTTTTAAAATCTTCAGATGAAATTAAAACAAAACCAACTCAACATTCAGTAAAAGAATTAAGAAGCATAGGTATACAACCAGATATTATCATTTGTAGATCACAACAATCAATACCATTAGATCAAAGAAAAAAAATATCTCTATTTTGTAATATTCCAATAGAGAGAGT
>CACMAZ010000028.1 GCA_902611815.1 uncultured Pelagibacteraceae bacterium | reverse complement strand
ATATGTAATCTAAAAATATAATAGGTTTAGCTCCTTGAACCAAAATATCGTTAACACACATGGCTACCAAGTCTACACCTATGGTATCATATTTCTTAAGTTTGTTTGCTATCTCGATTTTCGTTCCAACCCCATCTGTGCTTGACACTAATAAGGGTTTTTTTATAGCTTTTGGAATACTTGTAATCGAAGCGAAGCTTCCGATATTATTGTTATTATTTCCTGATTTTTTTTTTTTATTTAATTTTGCTATGTATTTTACAAAATTATCAGCAGCATTTATGTTTACTCCACTATTTTCATATGTAAATTTATATTTTTTCATATATTTAAAATATGTATACTATAAAAGAATTTTTCAAAATTTTATCTTACATAATTATTTATTTATCCACTTTAATTACTGCTGTAATAATAACAACAAGTGCGCAAAGTAAAATTTTTAAGATTGAGGATATAGAAATTTATGAACCTTTTAATGCTAATTTTAACAAAGAAATCGTAATTAATAAGGCATTCTCAATTGCATTTGAAGAATTAACTTCAAGTATTATTACAACTAAAGATCAAAAAAAAATTATGTATACAAAATTGAACCAAATTAAGTATCTTATTGACTCATTCGAAATTAAAAATGAGAGATTTTTAAACAAAAAATATTTTGCAAAATTTAATGTAAATTTTAACAAAAAAAGAACTCTAAATTACTTTGAAAAGAAAAATATTTTTCCATCATTAAAAATAAATAAAGATTTCCTGACAATATTAATTTTTTATGATAATGATAAAAACCAAATTTTTTTGTACGACGAAAACCCCTTCTATAAAAATTGGAATAAAGATAAAAAAAATTTCTTTTTAATAAATTATATATTGATAGAGGAGGATATAGAGGATTTAGAAATAATAAGTAACAATAAAGAAAACATCGAAAATTATCAGTTTGATAAGATCATAAAAAAATATGGTTTAAATGATTACATAATTTCTATCATGTTTAAGAATAAAAAAGAATTGCGTGTATTATCAAAATTTTTTTTTGATGAAAACTTAAAAATAATCAATCACAAATACAATAACATAGATTTAAATGATAAGAACGCATTAAATAATTTAATACTTAAAACAAAAACTAACCTAGAAGATTTATGGAAAAGTAACAATTTGATTAATACATCATTGAAGTTACCAATAAATTTACAAATTAACCCAAAAGATACTTTAAAAGTTATTAAACTTGAAAATGAAATGGATAAAATTGATTTAATATACGATTACTATGTGACAAGCATTTCTAATAAAAACTTATATTACAAGGTAATATTTAACGGAAGTCCAAAGCAATTTTTAAAAATAATGAATGAAAAGAACATCATAATAAATATAGAAGATGAAATATGGAAAGTAAAGTAAGAGATTTAAGGCAACAACTATTTAATTTTAAATTTAATAAAAGTTTTAATCAAAATGATTTTTTTGTGACTGAATGTAACTTTTACGCATATAATTTATTACTAAGTTGGCCTAAATGGGAAAAAAAAATAATAAATATATATGGTGAACGATATTCAGGAAAAACCCATTTAATTAAAATATTTTTAGAAAAAAATAATGGCTTAATAATTGATTTAAATAATTTAAAAAATTTTAATTTAGAGGAAATAAGATTTAATGAAAATATAATTATAGATAATGTAAGTAATGAATTGGATGAACCTTTATTCTATTCATTGATTGATACTATTGATAAATATAATAAATTTCTCATATTAACATCTAATAAATCACTAAATAATTTAAATTTTAAGCTTGATGATTTAAAATCTAGATTAACAAATTGTTTATTTGCAGAAATTCAAAAACCCGATGATATTTTAATTAAAGCGCTTATTACTAAAAATTTAGCAGATTATCAAATAACTTTAAATTCAAAATTAGTAGATTTTATAGCAAAAAGAATTACGAGGTCTTATTTTAAAATTAAAGAATTTGTATGTACAATTGACAAAATTAGTTTAAAAAAAAAAAAACCAATTAACATGAAAATTATTAATGAAATTTTAGAGGATAAGATTGAAAAAATATAGAACACATACCTGCGGAGAATTAAACTTAAAAAATAATGGCGAAAAAGTTTTATTATCTGGATGGATTAATAAAAAAAGAGATCATGGAAATCTCTTATTTATAGATTTAAGAGATAATTATGGAATTACGCAATGCGTGATTGATAATAAAAATGAGTTATTTAACAAAATTGAAAAAATACCTCTTGAAACAGTTATTAAATTTGAAGGAAAAGTCATTAAAAGAGAAAATGATACAATAAATAAAGAACTTAATACTGGTGAAATTGAAATAAAAATTTCAAATTTTGAGATTTTAGGATCAACCAAGGAGTTGCCTCTCCCGGTGTTTTCAGATCAAGAATATTCTGAGGAGATAAGACTAAAATATAGATACCTAGATTTAAGGAGAAGTAAAATTCATAAAAATATAAATTTACGATCTAAAGTAATTTCTTTTATTCGTAAAGAGATGGAAAATTTTGGATTTTTAGAATATCAAACACCAATATTGACATCATCAAGTCCTGAGGGTGCAAGAGACTTTTTGGTACCTAGCAGGCTTAACCCGGGAAAGTTTTATGCACTTCCACAAGCTCCACAACAATTTAAACAACTTGTTATGATCTCTGGTTTCGACAAATATTTTCAAATTGCTCCTTGTTTTAGAGATGAGGATGCTAGAGCCGACAGAAGCCCTGGTGAATTTTACCAATTAGATATTGAGATGTCTTTTATAGATCAAGAGGATATATTTTTTGTTGTAGAAAATTTACTTAATAAAGTTTTCAAAAAATTTTCTACTAAAAAAATTCTATACGAAAAGTTTCCTAAGATAAGTTTTGAAGACTCAATGTTTAAATATGGAACTGACAAACCTGATCTAAGAAATCCTTTAGAAATTTGCGATTTAACGGAAATCTTTAAAAGAGACGATGTAAAATTTGAAATATTTAAAAAATTAGTAGACAGTGGATCGATTGTGAGGGCAATAATAACAAAAAAAACAAAAGATAAACCAAGAAGTTTTTTTGATAATATTGATAGATGGGCTAAAAATGAGGGGTCTAGTGGTTTAGCATATTTTACTTTTGAAAAAGAAAACAATAAAGTATTTGGCAGAGGTCCTGTTGGAAAATTTTTTTCACAAGATGCATGTGAAAATATAATGAAATTAAGTAATGCTGAAATCGGAGATAGTATTTTCTTTTCATGTGGTAAAAAAAAAGATGTTGAGAAATTAT
>CACMAZ010000027.1 GCA_902611815.1 uncultured Pelagibacteraceae bacterium | reverse complement strand
AAATTGTTAATAAAATTACAATATACTTTTCCTGAAAAAAATATATTAGAAATCCAAAATAAACTTTCTGGAAAAAATTTTTTTTATATCGAGAAAAAAGTAACACCTGACAGATTCAAAAAAATTAAGTTATTGGGAGAAAAATCCATTAGACTTGAACCAAAAATAACAAGAATTTATCCAGATAAAAATCTTTTTTCACATATCATAGGACAAATTGACGATGATAATAATGGTATTTCTGGAATTGAGAAGTCATTCGATCGCAAGTTAAAGGATGGTAGAAAACAGCTTATTACAACACTGGATAAAGAATTACAGTTTATAATTCGAAATGAATTATTGAACGCGCAAAATATTTTTAAAAATGTTGGTGGAGCGGGTATATTAATGAATATAAACAACGGCGAGATCTTGTCTTTAGTTTCAGTGCCAGATTTTAATTTAAATCATAGAGAGGATATATCTGACAAAAAATTCATTAATCGTGCTACAAAAGGTGTTTATGAACTCGGATCAGTTTTTAAAACATTTACAATCGCAGCAGGTTTTAATTATAATTTGATTTCACCTTCAGATATTTTTAACAACCTTGAAAAAAAAATGAAATGTGGTGGCAGAACTATATCTGAATATGATGAAAACTTGCCAAATGATTTAAGCGTGGAAGAAATATTAATACATTCGAGCAACATAGGTTCAGTAAAAATAGGTCAAATTATAGGTAAAGAAAAAATGAAAGAATTTTTGGGCCTAATCGGAATGTTGGATAAAATAGAATTAGATATTGAAGAGGTAGGTAAACCATTACCATTTAAATGGAGAAATTGTAAACTTAAGACAGTGTCATATGGGCATGGAATTGCTACAACACCGATTCAACTTGCCAGAGGCTATGCTATTTTATCTAACGGCGGTTATAAAGTTAATCCCACCTTAATAAAAAAAAAGTTCGACAAAACAAAAAAACAAAAAATATTAAACAACGATACAAGCTCTAAAATAAATTCAATTTTAAGAAAAGTTGTAACTAGTGGGACCGCAAGTCTTTCTGATGTAGATGGTTATGAAGTAGGTGGAAAAACAGGCACAGCTCAAGTTGTTGAAAATGGAATATATACAAATAAAAAAATTAATACTTTTGCATCAGTATTTCCTATCTCAGATCCGAAGTATGTTTTAGTAATACTTTTAGAGGATACTAAATTATCAACTGATTATGTGTATAAGTATCGCAATAATTCTGGATCTTTTAAAGGAACACCATTTAATACTGCTGGGTGGACTTCCGTAGAAATAGCTGGAAAAATTATTGACAAAATAGGACCTATTTTAGCCACAAAGTACTAAGAATTTAAATTAATGTTATTAGGCAAAGTATTAATAAATATAAAAAAAAAATATAAAAAAATTTATTTCAAAGATATAAAATTTGATAGCAAAGCTTGTGAATTAAATGATATTTTTTTTGCAATAAACGGTAATCATTCTAAAGGAAACAATTACATTAATGATGCAATACATAATGGAGCGAAGATAATTATTTCAAACTTAAAATTTGAGGGATTTAATAAAAAAAACATACTATTTATTAAAGATAAAAATCCTAGAAAATTATTGTCAGAGGTTTCAAGTCGATACTACAAATTGAAGCCTAAAAATATAATAGCTGTAACAGGTACAAACGGAAAAACATCAGTTGCTAATTTCTATGAACAAATTTTATCAATGAATAATAAAAAAGTTGCTTCAATTGGAACATTAGGCTTATCCTCAAAAAAACTTAAACTAAAGACAAATAATACAACTCTGGATCCCATCAGTACTCATAAAATATTACACAAACTGAGGAAATTAAAGATAGATAATGTAATATTAGAAGCATCAAGTCATGGATTAAAACAGCATAGATTAAATAACATAAAATTTACGTCAGGAATATTTACAAATTTATCAAGAGATCATTTAGACTATCATAAAACTTTTAGAGATTATCTTAATTCAAAACTTAAACTTTTTAATAAATTACTAAGTCACAAAGGTAATATGATTTTTGAAGATAGCATCAAAGAGGCGGTCATATTAAACAAAATTGCAAAAAAAAAAGGTTTGAAAAAATACACTCTAGGCAATTCTAAATCATTTATTGTTATAAAAAATGTAAAAAAGATTAATGATAAAAAAAAAATTGATTTTACAATAAATAAAAAAAATTATTCATTTGAAACTTCACTTATAGGTGATGTTCAAATTAAAAACTTAATGCTTGCAATAGTTGCAGCTTATTTATCAGGTATCAAAATATCTAATATTATAAAATCAATACATAAAATTAAAACAATCAGAGGAAGACTGGAAAAAGTTGGGAATTTAAAAAATAGAGCAAGAGTTATACTAGATTATGCACATACACCACATGCTCTCAAAACTTTAATATTAGACATAAAAAAAGAATTTCCTTTAAGCAAAGTTTCTCTGGTCTTTGGATGTGGAGGAAATAGAGATGAAAACAAAAGATCAATGATGGGAACCATAGCAAAAAAATATTGTAACGATATTTATCTAACAGATGACAACCCACGTTTTGAAAGACCAGAACTAATTAGAAATCAAGTTAAAAGAGGCCTAAAACCAAAAAAATTTTTTGAAATTCCCTCTAGGGCAAAAGCTATAAATACTGCTATACAGAAATTAAATTCAGGCGATGTTTTAATAGTAGCGGGAAAGGGACATGAAAACTATCAAGAGTACAAAAAAAAATTTTACTTTTCTGATAAAATTGAGATTTTAAAAGCAATTAAAAGAAAAAATAAAAATTTATCAAATTCAATTAAAACAAATATTTTAAATGAATTATTGGGTCACAATATTATTAATAAAAAGAAAATTCTTAAGTCAGCTACTTTCAACTCAAAAAAAATTACAAAAAATTCAATATTTTTTGGAGTTAAGGGAAAAAAATTTGACGGAAATGATTTTGCAATCGAAGCAATTAAAAACGGTGCAGTTTTAGCTATATCAAATAAAAAATTTAAAAATTCAAAAGTAATATTTTATAAAAAACCATTAAGATTATTGAATAACGTTAATTCAGCTTTAAGAAAATCGACATATATCAACACAATAGCAATAACTGGTTCAGCAGGAAAAACATCCGTTAAAGAATTAACAGGCTTTTGTCTGAAAAAACTAAAAAACACATATTTTTCAAAAAACTCTTTTAATAATAAATATGGAGTCCCCCTAAGTATTTTCAATACACCGGAAAGTGCAAAATTTGCAGTATTAGAGGTTGGCATGGACAAAAAAGGTGAGATAGATTTCTTGAGTAAGCTAATAAGACCTAACATAGGTTTTATCACAAATATTTCCTATGCTCATATTAAAAATTTTAATAATTTAAATCAAATTGCAAATGCAAAATCAGAAATAATAAATAACGTTCTTAGTAATGGAACAATGATTATTAACATGGATGATCAATATTACAAAAACTTCATGAAGATTTCAAAAAATCACTGTCTTAATATTGTAACATTTAGCAAAGTTAGTAAAAAAGCTGACATTGTATTTTATAGTCAAAGAAAATATAA
>CACMAZ010000026.1 GCA_902611815.1 uncultured Pelagibacteraceae bacterium | reverse complement strand
TCAAAGATTCTCATCAATTATTTTAAATTCTAGATAAATTGCCTCAATTTTATGGTAAGGCTTACTTCATATTGTTAATAATTGTAATTTATTAGTTGAATATTTTTTTAATTGTTCTATAAATGTTCTATTGATTTTTAATTTATATAGTGTAATTAAAGATCTTACACACAACATATAGTTGTTTTTACTAAAAAGTACTAAAAAAGGGAGTTAAATGAACAAAGTTTTGTCTCAGGCTATTAAGAAGGCTGTCTCTGATTTTAAACCTAAGATTGAAATTAGAGATAAAAATAAGGGTCCCGACCTTTTCTCTCTGAATGACAATACTGAACTATTCCAGAACTCTAAGGGCATTACTATAAAAATCGACAGAGCTCGGGATGATAATTTAACAGATTTTGGCAAAGCAACATTGACCGACAGATACTTAGGTGAAAACGAGTCATTTCAAGATTTATTTGCAAGAGTTGCAAGTCACTATGCTGACGACAATTTACATGCACAAAGATTATATAACTACATTAGTAACCTATGGTTCATGCCAGCAACACCAGTTTTGTCGAATGGTGGCACTACAAGAGGTTTACCGATTTCCTGTTTCCTAAATGAGGCAAATGACAGCTTACAAGGAATCCTTGGACTTTGGAGCGAAAACGTTTGGCTAGCAGCAAGAGGTGGTGGAATTGGAAGTTATTGGGGCAATTTAAGATCGATAGGTGAGAAAATCGGTAGAGTAGGTAAGACCTCAGGAATTATTCCTTTTATAAAGGTTATGGACTCTCTTACAATGGCAATTAGCCAGGGATCACTAAGGAGAGGCTCAGCAGCATGTTATTTACCAATTGACCATCCAGAAATTGAAGAATTCATTGAGATGAGAAGGCCAACTGGAGGTGATCCAAATAGGAAATCACTTAATCTACATCATGGTGTATTAGTATCTGATGCATTTATGAGAGCAGTAGAACTAGACGAGCAGTGGGCATTAAAAAGCCCTAAAGATGGAGCAGTTCAACAAACAGTTTCTGCAAGAAATTTATGGATTAGATTGTTAACAGCAAGAATAGAAACAGGTGAACCTTATATAATTTATATTGATACTGTTAATAGACAAATACCACAACATCATAAACTAGCTGGACTGACAGTTAAGACTTCAAATTTATGTAGCGAAATAACTTTACCGACTGGAATAGACAAAGAAGGAAGAGACAGAACAGCAGTCTGTTGTTTATCATCTTTGAATGTCGAAAAGTATGATGAATGGAAAGACGATGAAAAATTTGTAGATGATGTGATGAGATTTTTAGATAATGTTTTAAGTGACTTTATAAAGAACGCACCAAAAGAATTCAGTGATGCGGTATATTCAGCGACAAAAGAGAGAAGTGTAGGTCTTGGTGTTATGGGTCTTCATTCATACTTTCAAAAAAAAATGATCCCCTTAGAGTCTGTTATGAGCAAAGTTTGGAACAAAAAAATTTTTGAAAATATTCAAACCAAAGTTGATAAATCTTCAAAAGATCTAGCTGAAGAAAGAGGTTCGTGCCCAGATGCTGAGGAATATGGCTTCAAAGAAAGATTCTCAAACAAAACAGCAATTGCGCCAACTGCATCTATATCTATAATTTGTGGAGGAACATCTCCTGGCGTAGAGCCAATAGCAGCAAATAGTTACACACACAAAACTCTTTCTGGATCTTTTAACGTTAGAAATAAGTACTTAAAAAAATTGTTAGAAAAACATGGTCAGGATAATGACGAGATCTGGTCAAGCATAACAACAAATCAAGGTTCAGTCTCTCACTTAGATTTTTTAACAAAAGAGGAAAAAGATGTATTTAAAACAGCATTCGAACTAGACCAAAGATGGCTTGTTGACTTAAGTGCAGATAGGACTCCGCACATATCTCAAGCACAATCTATTAACTTATTTTTACCTGCCGATGTACATAAGAAAGACTTACACCAAATACATTTCCAAGCATGGAAAAAAGGTTTAAAAAGTCTCTATTATTGCAGGTCAAAATCAATACAAAGAGCTGAAAATGTTAATGATGCAAAATCAACAGACATTACGGCCAATGTCTATAAATCAAAAAACCAACAACAATCAGAGGAAAACAAATACGAGGAGTGTTTATCATGCCAGTAGTAAAAAAAGAGGAAAACGGAAAAATTATACAACCAAAGAAAATGGGATTATTAGTTGAAAATCCTGTTTACAAACCATTTAGATATCCATGGTGTTATGATGCATGGTTAACTCAACAAAGAATTCATTGGTTGCCAGAGGAAGTTCCATTAGGTGATGACGTGAGAGATTGGCAAAAAAATTTATCACAACCTGAGAAAAATTTAGTTACACAGATTTTTAGATTTTTTACCCAAGCAGATGTTGAGGTTAATAACTGTTATCTAAGGCATTACACAACTGTTTTCAAACCAACTGAAGTTTTAATGATGATGACTGCATTTGCTTCTATGGAGACAGTTCATGTTGCAGCATACTCTCATTTATTAGATACAATTGGAATGCCAGAGTCTGAGTATTCAGCTTTCATGAAATACAAAGAAATGAAGGATAAATATGATTATATGCAAGGCTTTAATGTCAATTCAAAAGAAGACATTGCTAAAACAGTAGCAGTTTTTAGTGCATTCACTGAAGGACTTCAATTGTTTGCAAGTTTTGCAATTTTACTTAACTTTCCTAGACATAACAAACTTAAGGGAATGGGCCAGATTGTAACTTGGTCAGTAAGAGACGAAACTCTTCATTGTAATTCAATGATAAGAATATTTAAAGAGTTCATAAAGGAGAACCCAGAAATCTGGACACCAAAACTTAAGAAAGAAATTTATGATGCATGTAGAACAATCGTTGAGCATGAGGATGCATTTATTGATTTAGCTTTTGAAATGGGTCCAATGGAAGGTTTAACAGCTCAAGAAGTTAAAGATTACATTAGATTTATTGGAAACAGAAGATTAGTTCAATTGGGTCTAGAACCAATTTATGATGTAGAGAAAAACCCGTTAACATGGTTAGACACTATGTTAAATGCTGTAGAGCATATGAACTTTTTTGAGGGAAGAGCTACAGAGTATTCAAAAGCATCAACGCAAGGAAGTTGGGTAGAAGCTTTTAGTTAAAACAGAAAGCTTATCTCTGGTTTAAAGGAACAACTTTCCTATAACTGCTTCCTTTGTAACTAGCTAAAGGCCTGATTAATTTATTTGCAGCGTGCTGTTCAAGAATGTGTGCAGACCAACCTGTTATTCTTGATATTACAAATATAGGTGTAAAGAAATCGGTGTCAAAACCCATTAAATGATAAGTTGGTCCAGTTGGGTAATCTACGTTAGGGTAAATATTTTTTCTATCAATCATAACTTTTTCCACAATGTCATATATTTTTTCAAATTTTTTATCTTTCTTAACTTTTGCAACTTTTGAAAAATATTCTCTCATTGTTGGCACTCTAGAGTCCCCACTTTTATAAACTCTGTGACCAAAACCCATTACCACAGCCTTTTTTGTCTAAAGCGTTATTAATCCATTTAAGTGCGTTTTCAGGTTTCTTAATTTTATTCATCATATGCATCACTTCTTCGTTAGCACCACCATGTAGTGGACCTTTTAAACTAGCTATGGCACCGGTAATTGCACCATGAATATCTGATAAACTACTTGTGATAGTTCTAGCTGTAAAAGTTGACACGTTGAAACTATGCTCAGCATATAAAATTAATGATACATCAAATGCTTTTACTATCTCTTTGTTCGGAACTTTTCCAAAACACATGTAAAAGAAATTTTCTGAAAATG
>CACMAZ010000025.1 GCA_902611815.1 uncultured Pelagibacteraceae bacterium | reverse complement strand
CGATAGAGTTGTTGATGTAAAATTACTTGATAGTGGTTGTTTAGTTCAAGTAACTAAATGCGGTGACTGTTCAAGTGTTCCAGTTATAAAAGATATCTGCACTGAAAATAATTAATTATTATTTATAATATAAAATATATAAATATTAATATTATAGCTATAACTATAATCCATATTGATAAATTCTTAAGCAGAATCTTAAAGTTATAATTAGTTTGAATAAAACCAGGTAAAACTAGCACGAGTACGCCTATTAAGGCTATTACTGGCACAATTACCTCAAGACTCACAAAATTCACTTTGATTTAATTTTTCCAAAAGTTTTTTGCTTTTTGAAAAAACTTTTTAATACTTGGGTTAGATTTTTCGTTTTCGATTTCTCTAAATTTTTCAAGAAGATCTTTTTGTTCTTTATTAAGATTAATGGGGACTTCAGTATTTACTTGTACATATAAATCACCAACTCCACCACTTCTCATTAAAGGCATTCCTTTGCCTCTTAAACGAAATTGTTTACCACTTTGAGTTCCAGATGGAATTTTGATTTTTGCTTTTCCTCCATCAATTGTTGGTATTTCTATGGATGCTCCTAGTGCTGCATCAGCAATAGATATTGGGCATTCAAAAAATAAATTTTCCTCACTTCTTTTAAATAAATCATGTGAGTAAACATTAATAAAAAGATAAAGATCTCCACTTGATGCACCTCTGGATCCAGCTTCACCTTTTCCGGCTAATCTAATTCGAGTTCCATCATCTACACCTTTAGGAATTGTTACTGATAATCTTTTTGAAGCTTGTTTTTTTCCTTGTCCGCTACAGCTGCCACAAGGATTAGTTATTTGTTCGCCCGTGCCTGAACATTGAGGACATGTTTGTTGAACTGTAAAAAATCCTTGGCTTGATCTTACTTGACCGTTACCTCCACACATAGAACATGAACCAACATTTGTGCCTGGTTTAGAACCGCTTCCATTGCAGGTTTGACATTTCTCTGAAGTTGAAAACTTTATATCTTGTTTTTTTCCTGTATAAGCTTCCTCTAATGAAATAGATAAATCGTATCTTAAATCAGAACCTCTGAAATTTGATTTTCGACTTCTTCTTCCGCCTCCACCAAAGTCACCAAAAAAATCTTCAAATATATCTGAGAAGTGGCTGGAAAAGTCAAAGTTGCTAAAACCCCCTCTTCCTCCGCCTCCATTCTCAAATGCAGCATGTCCAAAATTATCATAATTTTGTTTTCGCTCTGTATTTGACAAGACGTGATACGCCTCTGATGCTTCTTTAAACTTTTCTTCAGAAGCTTTATCACCTTTATTTTTATCTGGATGATGTTTTACAGCAAGTTTTCTATATGCTGCTTTTATTTGATCTGCTGATGCTGATTTATTTACACCTAAGACTTCGTAATAATCTCTTTTTGCCATAACTAATTAGACAAACAGTTGTTAGCTCTTAGGCACTTTTTTCTTTATTCTCGTCTTTCACTTCCTCAAAGTCTGCGTCAACAACGTTATCGTCTTTTTTTCCTTCTTCTTTTTTATCTTTTGCACCATCATCTGGTTTAGCGCTTTGTTGTGACTTATAGATAGCTTCACCTAATTTCATAGATGCTTGAACTAGATCTTGCGTTTTCTTTTTAAGGTCCTCAACATCAGTTCCTTTTAAAGAGTTTCTTAAATCTGCACATGCGGTTTCGATAGCTTTTTTATCTGCCTCAGAAACTTTACTTCCATGCTCTTTTAAGTTTTTCTCAGTTGAATGTAATAAAGTATCTGCTTGATTTCTTGCATCAACAGCTTCCCTTTTCTTTTTATCAGCATCTTTATTAGCTTCAGCTTCTTTAACCATTTTATTAATTTCATCCTCACTTAAGCCGCCTGAGGCTTGAATTTGGATTTTTTGTTCTTTACCAGTTCCTTTATCTTTAGCGGACACATTAACTATACCGTTTGCATCAATATCAAATGTAACTTCAATTTGAGGCACCCCTCTAGGAGCTGGCGCGATCCCGACTAATTCAAAATTTCCTAAAACTTTGTTATCCGATGCCATCTCTCTTTCACCTTGAAGAACTCTTATAGATACAGCTGGCTGATTATCCTCCGCTGTAGAGAAAACTTGGCTTTTCTTAGTTGGTATAGTTGTGTTCTTATCAATTAATTTTGTTGATACTCCTCCTAGTGTTTCAATTCCAAGAGATAAAGGTGTAACGTCTAATAATAAAACATCTTTTACATCGCCTTGTAATACACCAGCTTGTATAGCTGCGCCCATAGCAACAACCTCATCAGGGTTTACAGATTTATTAGGTTCTTTTCCAAAAAAGTTTTTAACTTCTTCTATAATTTTAGGCATTCTAGTCATTCCACCAACTAGCACAATCTCATCGATTTCACTCGCTGAAAGACCAGCATCTTTAAGAGCAGTTTCACATGGTGGCATAGTTCTTTTAATTAAATCTTCAACTAAGGCCTCCAGTTTTGCTCTAGTCATTTTTAAATTTATATGTTTTGGACCAGTTTTGTCAGCTGTAATAAAAGGAAGATTTATCTCTGTTTGTGCTGCTGAAGAAAGCTCAATTTTAGCTTTTTCTGCTGCCTCCTTTAATCTTTGAAGCGCAAGCTTATCAGATTTCAAATCTATTCCACTATCTTTTTTAAACTCTGATAATAAATATTCAACAATGGTATTATCAAAATCTTCACCACCTAAAAAAGTATCGCCGTTCGTAGATTTAACTTCAAAAACACCATCACCCAATTCAAGTATCGAAACATCAAATGTTCCACCACCTAAATCATATACTGCAATTTTCTTGTTAGTTTTTTTGTCCAAACCATAAGCAAGAGATGCTGCGGTAGGTTCATTAATAATTCTTAAAACTTCTAAACCTGCAATTTTTCCGGCATCTTTAGTCGCTTGTCTTTGCGCATCATTAAAATATGCTGGCACAGTAATAACTGCTTTTTTTACTTCTTGTCCTAAATATTTTTCTGCAGTCTCTTTCATCTTTTGAAGAATAAAAGCTGAAATTTGAGATGGAGAATATTTATTACCTTTAGCCTCGATCCATGCGTCACCTTTATCTGAATTTACTATTTTAAAAGGAGATGTTTCTATATCTTTTTTTACTGATGGATCGTCAAAATTTCTTCCAATTAATCTTTTAACAGCAAATACAGTATTTTCTGGATTGGTTACAGCTTGTCTTTTAGCTGGTTGTCCAATCAACTTTTCATCATTGTCAGTGAATGCAACAACTGATGGTGTAGTTCTTGCACCTTCAGCGTTTTCTAAAACTTTAGCTTGCGTACCATCCATGATTGCTACACAAGAGTTTGTTGTTCCTAAATCTATTCCAATTACTTTGCTCATAATTTTAAATTATATTGGTCATATAAGTGTTAATTTTTAATCTACAAGTTATAACTAATATTAATTTTTCTCCTTTTTCTGTTGTTTTTCCTCATTTTTTTGGGGTTTTTTTGAGACCCCAACGAGTGAAGGTCTAAGCAACCTTCCTTTTAATGTAAATCCTTTTTGAATTTCTTGAACAATAGTACCTTGTTCTTTTTCTACATCTTCAATTTCAAGCATAGCTTGGTGCTTATTTGGATCCAATTTTTCACCAATAGCTGAAATTTCATCAATATGGTTTTTTTTAAAAATTGATAATATATCTTTATAAATAATATCAAGGTGCTCAATTATTTTATCTTTATTATTTTTTTCAAGACTTTCGTCGTTAATAATAGACGATTTAGATCTTTCTAAGTTGTCTGTCAGATTTAAACATTCTTTTGCAAGAGCCATGCCTCCAAATTCATAGGCTTCATCTTTTTCTTTTTCATATCTTCTTCTTTGGTTTTCTAATTCTGCATAACTTCTAGTTAGCTTATCTTCAATCTCTCTTAGTTTATCCTCTTGAGACAACTCCTCTTTTTGTTCCTCTTTGGAATTACTTTCTTCATTAACTGTTTTATTTTCGTTTTTCATTTCTGAATTATTTTCGTTTTCTTTATCCATAGTTACTTATATGGTATGTAAAATAAATATTTCCAGATGAAAGCAAAAAAAATTTCACAACTGTTAATTGGCACTAATAACAAAGGTAAATTAAGGGAAATCAAAGCTTTATTACCAAAAAACATTAAGATTTATTCAACATCTGATTATAATTTAAAAAGTCCACAGGAAAATGGAAATACATTTAAAGAAAATTCGCTCATTAAAGCACGTTTTTTTTCCAAAAAAACCAATCAAATTTGTATGTCAGACGACTCTGGTTTGGAAATAAATCTTTTAAGTAATCAACCCGGTATTTATTCAGCACGCTGGGGAGGAAAAAAAAATAATTTTGATTTAGCAATAAAAAAAGTATTTAAAAAATTAGATAAAAAAGTTTCTAATTGGAGAAACAGAAAAATAAATGCCAAATTTATTTGCGCATTAACAATTTATTGGCCAAGCGGAAAATACAAGACAACAATTGGAAAAATTTTGGGAAGAATATCAAATAAAAAAACTGGCAACAAAGGTTTCGGATATGATCCAATTTTTATTCCGCGCGGATCAAAGAAAACATTTGGTCAAATTTCACCTAAAAAAAAATATAAAATTGATCATAGATACAAAGCTTTTCAAAAAATTAAAAAATTTTTATAAACTTTCCTTTTTCAACCTTATAGAAATTAAGAATATGTCTAATTCTTTTATCTTTAATTTCAAAAATACCTGTTTTACCCTTGAAAACATTTTTTTGGTTAAAAATTTTATCTACATCGTCTAAACTATTTTTTTTTGTTAAATAATAAACTAGTCCAAC
>CACMAZ010000024.1 GCA_902611815.1 uncultured Pelagibacteraceae bacterium | reverse complement strand
CTGGCAACAAAAATTTAGATGCAATTTCTACTGGAGAATTGAGTATTAATGCTATGGAATTTTCTGTCATAAATCTAAAAAAAGATGGTATTTTTGTCTCAAAAATATTTATGGGATCCACTTTTAACGAAATTGTTGAAAATTGTAAAAAAAACTTCAAAGAAGTTAAAGTTTACAAACCCCCGTCTAGTCGTAAAGATTCTAAAGAGAGTTTTATTATTTGTAAAAAAATTAGATAGACACTTTAAAAATTTATAGAATCATATATAAATTATTATGGATCCTATAAAAGAAGCACTAACCTTTGATGACGTTACACTAGCACCACAATATTCCAAGGTATTACCATCAGATGTGTCCACAAAAACTTATTTATCAAATCAATTAAAACTAGATATCCCAATTCTTTCATCTGCAATGGATACTGTAACTGAGTCGAAAATGGCAATTGCTGTAGCCAAAGAGGGGGGAA
Organism: uncultured Pelagibacteraceae bacterium; assembly: GCA_902611815.1. Taxonomy (GTDB): domain Bacteria; phylum Pseudomonadota; class Alphaproteobacteria; order Pelagibacterales; family Pelagibacteraceae; genus Pelagibacter. Next base: position 4,936 of record CACMAZ010000024.1, on the reverse strand, counting down.
TTGGTGTTATTCACAGAAATTTAACCATAGCCCAGCAAATTAGTGAAATAAAAAAAGTTAAATCTAAAAAGTTAAAAGTTGGCGCTGCAGTGGGCACCAATGAAAGTGAATTAAATAGAATAAAGAATATTGTTAAACAAGATATTGATTTAATTGTTGTAGATACTGCCCACGGACATAGCCAAAAAGTTGCAGACATAATATTAAAAATAAAAAAAATTAAGTCAAAAAAAACTGCACTATGTGCTGGCAATATAGCGACAGCAGAGGCAGCAAGATTTTTATGCAAACTTGGTGTTGATGTAATAAAAGTTGGCATTGGTCCAGGCTCAATTTGTACGACAAGACTTATTGCTGGAATAGGTGTTCCACAACTAAGTGCTTTGTTAGATGTTAAAAAAGGGTTGAATAAAAAAGTAAAGATGATTTCTGATGGAGGAATTAAATTTTCCGGAGACATCGCAAAAGCATTAGCAGCAGGTGCAGATGCAGTGATGATTGGTTCAATGCTAGCTGGAACTTCAGAAGCACCAGGAAAAATTATTAAAAAAAAAGGAAAATTGTTTAAAGTTTTTAGAGGCATGGGATCAGTTGGTGCTATGAACAAAGGTTCAGCAGATAGATATTTTCAAAAAAAACAGAAAGATAAATCAAAATATGTACCTGAAGGAGTTGAAGGATTAATCAAATATAAAGGGGATGCTAGCAAAACTATTCATAAACTTACTGGAGGACTAAGATCATCAATGGGTTACTTGGGTGCATCGCAAATAAAATTACTAAGCAAAAAGGCTAGATTTGTTAAAATTACTAAAGCTGGATTTTATGAAAGTATGGTACATAGTATTGACGAAGTAAAAAAAAATAGTGAATATTTATGAAAAATATACAAATAATTATTTTATCAGTTATTTTAATTTTAATTTCAAATTCGTACTCATTTGCATCTGAAAAATTATTTGAAGAGGCAAAAAAGAAATTTGAAAAAAAAGATTATGAAAAATCTAAGTTTCTATTCCAGAGAAATATAGTTTTTAATCCAAAAAATGCTGAATCTTATCTCTATCTAGCAAAAATATTTAAATCTGAGGAAAATCAGGAAGAGGAGGAGAAAAATTTAGACACTACTCTTTTATTACAACCAGATAATGAGGAAGCTATTTACATGTTAATTAATATTCAAATAGATAGATCTAACTTTGAAAAAGCTAATACATTAATGAAACGATTTTCTAATGTTTGTAAATCTATGTGCAAAAAGAAAAAAGAAATAAGCAAGTCTCTTCAAGATATTGAAGCAAAAGATGAAAAGACCAACTAAGCTTAAGAAGATTCTTATAATAGATTTTGGTTCACAGTTCACTCAATTAATTGCAAGAAGGATAAGAGAAATAGGAGTTTTTTCAGAAATTGTTAGCCACAAAGATTTGATTAAAATAGATCAAAAGGAATTGTTTGGTATAATCTTATCTGGAGGTCCGCTTAACGTATATCAAGATAAAAAAATTAAATTCAATAAAAATATTTTTAATCTTACTTGCCCAATTTTAGGAATTTGTTTTGGCCACCAAATGATATCTAAATTTTATGGGGGTAAAGTTAAAAGTTCAAAAACAAGAGAATTTGGATTTGCGAGTATAAAAAAAATAAAAAATTCTTTGCTTACCAAAAATTTTTTTAACAAAAAAAACACGAATGATGTTTGGATGAGTCATGCAGATCATGTAACTAAAATCCCAAGAAATTTTAAAAAGATTGCTTCAACAAAAGACTCTAAATTTACAATTATTGAAAACTTTAAGCTAAAAAGATTTGGAGTTCAATTTCATCCTGAAGTAACACATACTATTAAAGGAAAGATTTTACTTAAAAATTTTGTTTTCAAGATTTGTAAGGCGAAAAAAAATTGGTCGCCACAGCATCAAAAAAAAACACTTATAAACAATGTTAAAAACCAAGTTGGTAAGAAAAAGGTAATTTGTGCTTTATCAGGAGGCGTAGATAGCAGTGTAGTTGCTCAACTTCTAAACAAATCTATTGGTAAACAGTTAAAATGTATCTTTGTTAATACCGGGCTCTTAAGAAAAAATGAGGAAAAACAAGTAATTAAAACATTCAAAAAAAAATTAAGGATTAATCTTATATACGTTAATGCTGAAAAACAGTTTTTGGGAAAACTTAAAAATGTCTCAGATCCTGAAAGAAAAAGAAAAATTATTGGTAATTTATTTATTAAAATATTTGAAAAATATGCAAAGAGAATTAAAAATGTTGAATTTTTAGCTCAAGGCACATTATATCCAGATTTAATTGAAAGCAAATCTGTAACTGGTTCTCAAACATCTAAAATTAAATCACATCACAATGTTGGAGGTTTACCTAAAAAAATGAAATTGAAATTGGTTGAGCCTCTTAGACTTTTATTCAAAGATGAGGTGAGAAAACTAGGGTTAGAACTTAAACTTTCACAACAAATTATCTCTAGACATCCTTTTCCTGGTCCTGGATTAGCAATTAGAATGCCTGGCACTATCACAAAAGAAAAAATAAAAATTTTGAAAGAGGCTGATAATTATTTTATTAGCGAATTAAAAAAAGAAAATTTATATAATAAAATTTGGCAAGCTTATGCCGCTTTATTGCCTGTAAAGACAGTCGGTGTTATGGGCGATAACAGAACTTATGAGTATATTTGTCTTTTAAGAGCAATAACGTCGTCAGATGGAATGACAGCAGATTATTTTGATTTTTCAAAAAAATTTATGCAAAATGTTTCCAATAAGATTATTAATAATATTCAAGGTATAAATAGAGTGGTATATGATGTTACCTCAAAACCGCCTAGTACGATTGAATTGGAATAATAATGAATTTTATAAATAAATTACCTGGACCTTTGCTTGTATTTTTAGGTGCATGCAGTCTAAGTTTTGGAGGACTTATTGTAAAATCATTTGAAGGCGCAACACTTTGGCAAATTCTTTTTTGGAGATCTTTGTTTTTTATTTTAATAGTAAGTATATTCTTGCTTCTGACATATAAAACAAAAGTTCTGAATTCTTTTAAAAATTCAGGCATACCAGGTTTAATTGGTGGTATTATATTATCATCTGGATTTTGTGGATATGTTTTTGCGATGTACAATACAACTGTAGCAAATACGAATTTTATAATTCAGACTCAAATTTTATTTTTGGCAATTTTTGGATATGTTTTTTTAAAAGAAAAAATTTCTAAAGTAACATTACTTTCTATAATACTTGCTGTATTGGGCATAATATTAATGGTAGGTTCCTCATTGTCACCTGGTGAAATGATTGGAAACCTAGCTGCATTTATAATGCCAATATCTTTCGCTATTCTAATTTTGATAATTAGAAAATATCCACATGTTGATATGATACCTCTTCAACTGATAGCAGGTATTGTTGCAATGAGTGTTGGATATTTTATTGCTGGAAAAATAAATATCTCTTACCATGATATTTTTTTAGGTTTTTTAGCTGGTTTTTTTCAATTGGGATTCGGTTTTATATTTATCACAATAGGTGCAAGAAATACTCCCTCAGCGATTGTAGGAATAATTATGATAACCGAGGCTGTATTAGGTCCACTATGGGCATGGATGTTTGCTGGAGAAAACCCACCTTTAATAGTTTTAATTGGAGGTTGTATAATTATTTCAGCAGTTTTATTACAGTTTTTGTTTGAAAAAAAAAATAATTCTCAAATAACTCAATAAATATACGCAAAGTTTTTTTATATCTTTTTTTTTAAAATTGTGATAATTATTCCCTCACGGGAGAGACTACTTAATAGTAGCGCCGAAGGAGCAACCACCCCGGAAACTCTCAGGCAAAAGGACCGTACATATTAACTCTGGAAAGAGATAAATTCTCGCCGAAGGAGCAAAAATCTCTCAGGCACACAGACAGAGGGGGTTTTGAAGAGTTAATATGAATGTAAAAAAAACTGCACTGTACGAATTACACAAGAAGCACAACGCTAAGTTCGTTGAGTTCGCTGGTTATAGTATGCCAATTCAATACTCTGAGGGAATTGTAAAAGAACATAATGTTACAAGAAATAAGTCTGGAATTTTTGACGTTTCGCATATGGGGCAGTTATTCATTAAATACAGTGATGACATAACACATAAGCTCCAGGAAATTTTACCGACTGACCTCAAAAATTTAAAAATTAATCAAAGCAAGTATTCTTTTTTAATGAAAGAGAATGGGGGAATATACGATGATCTTATTATCACCAGGATGAAAGATCAGTACATGATTATTTTAAATGCTGCATGTAAACAAAACGATCTTTTGATTATTAAAAATAAATTGAATAATCAAAATTTGGATATGAACAATGATTTATCTCTTATAGCTATACAAGGTCCAGAGTCTAAAATAATTCTTGAAAATGTAGTTTCAAATGTATCAAAATTAAAATTTATGAATGGAGGAAACTATTCTTTTGCAAATAATGAAATCTTTATAACAAGATCTGGATATACAGGTGAAGATGGCTTTGAAATATCATTACCTAATAAAATCGCAATCTCTTTTGTAGAAGAATTAATTTCTAAAGGATCAAGTTTAATTGGGTTAGGTGCAAGAGATACTTTAAGATTAGAAGCAGGCTTGTGTTTGTACGGCCATGATATAAATGAAAATACTAGTCCAGTTGAAGCAAATTTAAAGTGGGCTATTTCAAAAAACAGAATTAACGATAACTTTACAGGATCACAAAAAATAAAAAAACAAATCGAAGAAGGCGTATCAAAATTAAGAGTTGGTATCAAACCAGAGACTAGAGTTATAGCAAGAGAATCAACGAAAATTTTTGATGAAAAAGACAATGAGATTGGAAAAGTTACTAGCGGTACATTTGGACCAAGTGTTAACGCTTCTATCGCGATGGGTTACATTTC
>CACMAZ010000023.1 GCA_902611815.1 uncultured Pelagibacteraceae bacterium | reverse complement strand
AAATAAATCAAAAGTAGATGAGGGGCTAGATTTAACTAATATTCTAGAAGACGTTTTTAAATTTGAGGATTTACCTCAAGATACTGTTAGACTTAGTGCTTCAACAATAGAGCAACTTTTTAGAGATACGAATTACTCATTAAGTGAAGTTAGAAAAAGTAAAAAAGTTAAGCCTATAAGACTTTCCCTTTTGCCAAATGAAATCAAACAAATTGAAAATTCAAAAAAAAGAAAGAGTTTATTTATTCAAATTATATTACCACTAATATTAGAAGAAAATAATCTTATTCTACTAGATAGAAAGAAGTTATTTAGCATATTAAACAAAAATAAAAATTCGAAAAAGGAGATAAACTGGTTAAATCGTAAATTTAAACAGTACGGAGTTTTAAATAAAGACATACCAACTTTAAAAGTTCGAATGGATATAATTCCAGTCTCGTTAGCTATAGCTCAAGCAGCTAAAGAAACTGGTTGGGGAACATCCAGGTTTGCTCTAGAAGGCAATGCATTATTTGGGCAATGGACTTGGTCAGGTGAAGGCATCAAACCGGCTGGAGCGGAAAGTGATACAAAACATAAAGTAATGAAATTTAAAGTATTAAAAGCATCAGTAAGAGCTTATCAGAGAAATTTGAATACCCATTCAAGCTATAAAAATTTTAGACAAATGAGAGCTCAACTTAGAGATGATAGTAAAAAACTTGACAGTTTATTATTAGCTGATCAGCTAGATAATTATGCCGAAACTGGAAAAGAATATACAAAAATACTTAAACAAATTATTAACCAAAATTCTTTAAAAGATTTTGACGATGTAAAACTAATGCCGTTAAGCGTTAAATACAAAAATTTAATTTAATTAATTTCTACAGACATTTGTATCCCTAGCCATCTCCAAATATCTCCATCTTTAATTGAGCAATTGACTCTACCTCTTCTAAATGAGAATTTTTCTCTAAAATTAATTTCCAAAGTATTTTTTCTAAATTTCATGATTGAATTTCTCCATTGGTCTCCCTCGTTTGAAAAACAGTTCATATTTTTGATATATTTTTGCTCATCAAAAAAATCTATCTCTACAACTGGCGGATTTTGTATCTTAGTTATAAATTTGTCTTCTGGTCTTAAATCTTTGTAAGGTATTGGAAATAATTTAAGAATAAATTCAAACCTTTCTAGGTCTCCGTATTTTTCATTTATGGGGAATCTTGGAAGCTCGTATTGATTTTTACTTAAATCAATCACGCCAGAATGTTGACCGAAACCATATTTAAATTTTTTTTTAATAAATTGTGTTTGTCTTAAATTATATTCTCCAAATGGATATGAAAAAAAAATTGAATTGTACCCCAATTTTTCTTTGAATATTTTCATAGATTTTTTAATATCATTTTCAAATTCAAGATATGGAAAATTTAATAAATATTCATGAGTATGTGAATGATTTCCAATATACGCAAAATCATAACTTGCCACTTCTTTAATTTGTTCCCAATTCATATAACCTGACTTTCCAACTGGTTCTGTGGAAACAAATAATATGAATGGTATTTTCCTTTTTTTAAGTATCGGCCAAGCATTTTCATAAAATGATGAAAAAGCATCATCAATAGTAATTAAAATTTTTTTATTTGTTTTAGGATTGCTAAATTCAGTATCAAATTTTGCTGGGTCATAATATTCAATGTTATTTTTATCAATCAGTTCAAGTTGCTTTTTAAAAATATCTATTTTAATATTTGTTGATGGATATTTATTTTCATTAAATCTATGATACATAATCGATACAACACCATGATCTTTAGGATGATATTTAATAGTTTTCTCTGCAAAAGAAGGACTGATTATGAAAAATAAAATAAAAAAGAAATTAATAATCGACGCAGCAAATGAAAAAATTATTTTCAAAATCATTGATAATGATAAAATCTATACTAATGATTATGAAAACAGTAGAAAAAATTTTGATAAGTTTGCTGTTCTTTTATTCAATTTTTTGAATAAAAAGACAATGAGCTTTGATATTATAGATAAAGTTTTAGTTAATCTGGGACCTGGAAAATACTCAAGTATAAGGACTTCTATATCAACATTAAAAGCTATTAATTTAATATATAAATTTAAAATTTACGGATTTTCATCAAAAGATGTTGAAAAATACGATTATTCCAATGTTTTGGAGTTATTGAAAAAAGGTAAATTGATAAAAAATTTGATTAAACCACTTTATTTGAGTTAAAATAATATTATGACAGATACAATTGAGCAAAAATGTTTGGCTAAAGGCGTTAAACTAACTGATCAAAGAAGAACTATTGCTAGAGTTATATCAGAGTCCAAAAAACAATATGGAGAGTCTGATCACCCAGATGTAGATGAACTTTATAAAAGAGTTTCAGATATAGATAACAAAATAAGTATCGCAACAGTTTATAGAACAGTAAAATTATTTGAAGAATCAGGTATTTTAATGAAACATGATTTTAAAGATGGCAAGGCTAGATATGAGTTAAATGATGACCACAATCATCTGATCGATATAAAAACTGGAAATATAATTGAATTCACAAGTGAGGAAATTGAAAATATTCAAAAAAAAATTGCAGAGAAACACGGGTATAAACTAGTAGATTCCAAATTAGAACTTTACTGTGTTAAAGATAAATCTGATTAATTGTGAAAAAAATTTTCATAAAAACTTTTGGATGTCAAATGAATGAATACGATACAAATCGTATTTATGACACTGTTAAGAATATTGGTTATGTAAAAACAAATGATCATCTAAATGCAGACTGTTACTTGCTAAACACATGTCACATAAGAGATAAGTCAAAAGAAAAAGTTTTTGATGAGATTGGAAGGATTAGAAAAAATTATAAAAACAAAAAAAAACCAATTATGATTGTAGCAGGCTGTGTTGCACAAGCAGAAAGTGGTGAAATGATAAAAAGAGAGCCATATATAGATATTATTATTGGACCTCAATCATATCACAAAATAAATAAAATTATTGAAAATTTTAACTTTAACAAAAAAGAGGAACTAACAGAATTTGATACTGAAGATAAGTTTAATTATTTAGATAAAATAAAAAATCATGACAGTAGAGTATCTTCTTTTTTAACAATACAAGAAGGTTGCGATAAATTTTGTAATTTTTGTGTAGTGCCTTACACAAGAGGACCAGAGTATTCAAGACCTTTTAAAAAAATTATTGAGGAGGCAGAAAGTCTAGTAAAAAATGGTACAAAAGAAATAACTTTGTTGGGACAAAACGTAAACGCATATTGTTTTAAAGATAAAAATAAAAGTTATAAATTATCCGACTTAATATTAGAATTAGATAAAATAAATGATTTAATTAGAATTAGATATACAACATCACACCCAAAGGATATGACAGACGATTTAATTGAATGTTACTCTAGCTCAAAAAAATTGATGCCATTTATTCACTTACCAATTCAAAGTGGTTCGGATAAAATTTTAAAATTAATGAACAGAAACCATAAGGTAGAAAAATATCTTGAAATTTATAAACTTATAAAACAAAAAAACCAAAATGTAGAATTCTCTAGTGATTTTATCATAGGTTACCCAGGGGAATTGGAATGTGATTTTAATGATACAATGAATTTGGTAAAAGAGATTAAATTTATTAATTCTTACTCTTTTATATTTAGCCCTAGACCTGGTACTCCAGCATCCAAACTAGAGCTTATTGACAAAGAAATTGCCAAAGAAAGATTAGTTAATTTACAAAAAGCGCTAGAAGATCACCAGATAAAAAAAAATACTTCATTAGTAAATTCATCTGTTGAGGTTTTAGTAGAAAATAAGTTAAAAAATCAGGAGAATTATTTTGGAAGAAACGTTTTTTTAAACTCTGTTTTGTTCGAGGGTGAGGATAAATATATTGGTAAAATAGTTAATGTTAAAATTGAAAAAACTAATCGAAACACATTATTTGGAAGAATAGATAAAAATAAAAGTATGAGGGCAGCTTAGTTTGAGCACAGTTAGTTATAAAAAAGCTATCGATGATTTGAAATTTGTCTATTCAGAAAATAATACTTTAAGTATCATATTTAAGAATAATGAAATTTTAATGGGTATTGTTGGTGAGTTTAATAATAATCTAAAAGACTTAGAGAAAATAACAGAGACAAGTATTTATTCTAGAGGAAATTCAATTTTAGTAAAAAGTACACCAAAAAAAAATGAAACAGTAAAAAATGCAATTGTTTTTTTATTTGATCAATTTATAAATAATGGCGCAATTGAAAAAAAAGATATTATATCTTCAGTGAATAAATTTATGATTGAGGAAAAAACAGATAAAATTGAATATATTATAAAAACTCCAAAAAAGTCAGTAATTCCAAGGTCTGAACAACAAAAGAAATATGTTAGAGCACTTAAAGATAATGAAGTTATAATATCATCTGGGCCTGCTGGAACTGGAAAAACATATTTAGCTGTAGCCGTTGCGCTTACAATGCTTTTAGATAAAAAAATTGAGAGAATAATATTATCAAGACCTGCAGTTGAAGCTGGAGAAAGACTAGGTTTTTTGCCTGGCGATATGAGAGAAAAAGTAGATCCTTACTTACGACCATTATATGATGCGTTGTATGATCTTCTAGATTTTGAAAAAATCCAGAAACGTATCGAAATTGGAGATATAGAAATAGCTCCTTTAGCTTTTATGCGAGGTAGAACACTTAAAAATTCTTTTGCTATTTTAGATGAAGCTCAAAATGCAACAGATACACAAATTAAAATGTTTCTAACTAGAATAGGTGAAAATTCTAAAATTGTAATTAATGGTGATCCATCTCAAATAGATTTACCTAATAAATCTTTGTCAGGCCTCAAGAGGTCTAAAGAGATTCTTGGTCACTTAAATGAAATATCAGTGGTAGATTTTGACCACTCAGATGTTGTAAGGCACCCTCTTGTTTCAAAAATTGTAAAAGCTTATTCAGATCAGAATTTTAAAAAATGATAAAAATCCATGTTGTCGTTGACTCACCAAAATGGAAAAAAAAAATTAAAAATTTAAAAAAATATTTTAATTTTAAGCAAAAAAAATTCAACAACTTTAATTCATCAAAAATAAAAAAAGAGTTTACTATATTCTTAACGAGTAACTATAAGATGAAATATTTGAACAGTAAATTTAGAAAAATAAATAAACCCACTGATGTTTTATCGTTTCCGTTAAACATCAAGTTGAAAAATAATATCTATATTGGAGATATAGCAATTAGTTATGAAATTATTAATAAAAGATCTCGTAAATCTTTATTTGATCATGAGTTAGATAGGATGTGGATACATGGATATCTTCATTTAAATGGTTATGATCATGCGAAAAATATTGATTTTAAAAAAATGTATAAAAAAGAAAATTTAATA
>CACMAZ010000022.1 GCA_902611815.1 uncultured Pelagibacteraceae bacterium | reverse complement strand
TATATTAAGACTAATGGAAAAATTAAATATTATAAAAATGCTAATTAACAGGATTTATTATTTTTTATTTATAGAAAGATTTAATAAAAAATTAAAATTAGAATTTCCACCAGGTATATATAGATGGGATTTAATACAACATATTATTGATAAATATAATTTCAAAGATTATTTAGAAATTGGATGTGATAAAAACCAATCTTTCTCAAAAATTAGAATTGATAATAAAATAGGAGTTGATCCTATTGAAGGTGGCACCATCAGATCAACTAGTGATCAATTCTTTAATCAAAATGAAAATAAATTTGATATAATCTTTATAGATGGACTCCATCATTATTCACAAGTACTTAAAGATATAAATAATTCTCTTAAAATATTAAATAAAAATGGTTTTATATTAGTTCATGATTGCTTGCCAAGATCTTTAGCTCAACAAGCTGTGCCAAGATATAGAGGATCATGGAATGGTGATGTTTGGAAAGCTATTGTTGAATTAAGAACTAAAAATAATCTTAATATATTTACATCTCAAATAGATTTTGGTGTTGCTATAATACAAATTTCAGAAAATAAAAAACTTTTAAAATTGGATATCAATAATTTTAATAAATTAAAATTTAAAGACTATTATTATAATTATAAAGAATTTATGAATATTTTAGACTATGAAGAAACACTAAATAAGATTTAAATCTTCAGTTTATTTAAAGCGTTATTCTTAAATATATTGGCTTCTTTTATATATCTTCTTACCATTTGAGTTGTTTTATGACCAGTCATTGCCATGATACTACGTTCATCAGCACCAGTCTCTGCAGCAACAGTTGCAAAACCAGATCTTAAACTATGACCTGCAAAATTTTTATTCTCAATACCTGCTAAATTTAAATATTCTTTCATTAATAAAACTACTGATTGGTCGGTTAATCTTTTCTCTGTTAGAGATAAACCTTTAGAAAATCTTCTAAAAATAGGTCCAGATTTAATTTTAGAAATTTCTAGCCATTTTTTAAGATTAACAATTGGACAATAAGTTTCATTAGTGAAGTAGGGCAGGCCTTTGATCATCCCTTCGCCGAATTGATCAGTTTTTGATCTTTTAATAGTGATTTTAAGACCTTCAGGTACAAATTCTAAATCCTCATGATCGATTGAAATTAATTCAGTTCGTCTAAATCCACCTCCAAAGCCAACTAAAATAATTGATTTGTCTCTAAACTTTTTAATATCCTCAGTTTTTTGTTCATTTATTGCATTAATTATTGCCTTTAAATGATTGATTAATATAGGTTTTTTACCTTTTTGAATGCTTCCTTTTACCCTTCTTATTCCCATTAAGTTTTCAATAATTATTGGATGTTTTGTATCTAAATAATGACCTTTTAGTTTATGCACCATGCTAATTGAAACTAATCTTCTTCTTAAAGTGCTGATTTTTGAATTTTTAGAAAGATGAGTTAGGTATAATGAAACAATTTTAGGTTCTGATGGTAACGAACTTAAACCATGATTAGCACAAAAAGCTGCGAAATCTTTGAAGTCTGATTTATATGCTCTTAAAGTGTTATTTGCTTTAGAGCTTTTGAGATTATTTAAAGTTGCCTCATGAAGTGATTTTAGGTCTGTTGTCAGTTCATTCATATAATTAGTATTGATAACAATTAATTATCATTAGTAATATATTATTAAAAATACTTTGTCAATAACAAAAGTTATTAACACAATCCACATGGGACCCTTAAATCAATCAAAAAGTGATACATACAACCATTATCATTTGTTAAGTTTGATTAATTAAGGGGCAACCCTTAACTGGCCGACTGGGGAAAGGCCGAGAGGACCAAGCCCAGGGGGCAGAAAGTCTTACGGAGTAGCGCTAAAATCGTAGGGCGGAAGGCATGGCGGTAGCGCATACAACGACGTGCCAAAACTACTGTTCTTTGCACCTTAAAAAGTGCAGAGAAACAGGGGTTTTTTCTTCATGAAAGGCACTAAATTTCAAATCAAAGTCTGGAAATATTTAAAAAAGATTCCAAAAGGATCAGTTAAAACATATAAAGATGTTGCAATAGCTATAAATCAGCCAAAAGCAGCGCGGGCTGTAGCAAATGCCTGTGCTAAGAACCCATATGCCCCCAAAATACCCTGTCATAGGGTAATTAGGTCTGACGGAGGGCTTGGTGGCTATTCTGGTAGAGGTGGGGTAAAAAAAAAAGTAAGTTTATTAAGGTCTGAAAAAGTTCAAATTTAAACTTTTTTAGTAGATATAATGGTTAAAAAAGCTAATAAAATCAACAATTATTGATCAATTTTTAATTATTAAAAGAAATTATTATATTTCACCCTTTAGTTGTACCATATAAAACAATTTGCTTAAATTTGACCCTTCTATGTTCGTTTAAATGGCATATTCAAATACTGCATCCCTCTACTCTTTAACAATATCAACACTTTTAGAAAACTCTATTTTATGGTTTGCTAACGATATTTTTGCTTTAAAAGTCTTATATTTCAGTGTTTTTATAATATTAGCAAATAACACAATTAATTTATTAGTATTATTATTAAAATAATTTTCATAAATTTATCAAATTATACTAAAGAAATAAAATTCAATAAAAACAATAGTATAGACATAAATATTAAAGTAAAGCTTTAATAGTTAGTAAACTAAATTTACCTATATTTTAATGTTCTTAACAATATTCTCTCTTCTAGAAATATATATTCCACTAAAAACTATAATAAACAAACCTAAAATAGTCCAACTATCAGGAAAATCACCAAAGAAATAATAAGCAATAATGATATTAGTTACGATCTCAAAATAGCTAAAAGGTGCTAATTTGGATGCATCAGCAAATTTCAAAGATAAAATAATAAATAGATGGCCTATGCACGCAAATAAACCAATAGCTGCCATTAAAGACCATTGATTTACAGTTGGAGAAACCCAAACAAAAGGCATGAATATTGTAGCGATAATGGCCCCTACTACACCTGTTAATAGTAAAGTTAACAATGGGTTATCTGAAGTACTAAGTTTACGAGTAATTATTAAGTAAAAACCATACATAATACCAGTTCCAAGTGCTGCTAAACTTGCTAGATTTATTTCTACAAAACCTGGTCTAATGACAACTAGAGATCCTATAAAACCAATAATAACTGCTGTCCATCTTCTGTAGCCTACAGACTCACCCAAGAAAAAGGGTGAGAAAGCAGTTACAACTAATGGAGCCACAAATGCAAGTGTTAATGCTTTGGGAAGAGAAATAACTGAAATTGAGTAAAAAAAACTTATGTTCGCAGTTAACAAAATCAAACCTCTAATTAATTGTAATTTTGGTTTGTCAGTCCAAACTAAATACTTTTTAAAGAAAAAAAGCATTAAAGGAAAAGTAAATACTACAGTGAAAAAATATCTAGCCCAAGTTATTTGAAGAACTGGAAGGTCGGCACTTAAATATTTTGCAAAACCATCCATGATAGGTAACATTACCCATGCTAATAAGTTAAAAATTATAGCTTTCATTAAGAAAAAAATCTTAATGCTATATAAACTACTATCGGTATTGTTACAAAAGAAATTAAAGTAGAGACAACAATGGTGCTAGCTATGCTATCAACTATTTTTTTAGGTGAATATATTGAACCAACTAAATAATTTAAAACTGCACTTGGCATTGAACATTGTATTAGAAGCACCCCTGCTGCAAATCCTTCAAGATCAAATATAAATATAAGGAAAAAACCAATAGCAGGACCAATTATCATTCTTGTAAAAGATGAGATTAAAGCATTAGATAAAGAAAATACCTTTAATCGTGTAAGGGCAATTCCTAAAGACATGAGTATAAGAAAAATAGTAACATACATTAACCATTCTGTTGTGTTAACAACAAACAAAGGCATTTTTATCCCATAGAAAAGCATAATTGCAGAAAATATGATCGCATAAAATGGAGGATTTTTAAGTATTACATTCAAATTAAATTTTCTGTCAGCTAAAAAAACACCTAAAGTGAAGTGGCATAGTATAATTAGAGAAGTTATGGATGCTGATACACCCAAACCTTTAGAACCATATGCAAACATACAAATAGGCAATCCCATATTTCCAGTATTAGGGAAAATTAAAGGTGGTAGCTCTCTAACAATATCTTTAATTTTCAATAAATGTAAAGTAATAATACCTACCAGAGCAAATAAACTAATTGCTAAAAGATAATACCAAAAATAATCTCGAAATATTTCAAAGTTTATACCAGTAGAGGTTATTGCATAAATGACCATTGCTGGAGTACCAATATTTGCGGCAAAACTAGTAATAAAAGTGGTATCTATTTTTGGGTTTGTTTTACCCAAATAATATCCAATACCAACTACAAAAAAAACAGGAAATAGTACTTCAAATAATTTTATATAAATTTCCATTTATTTATTTGGAACGTAAACCAGATCATCATGTATCCAATTAACTAATTTATAATTTTGATTTTCCATGAACTTGTTTAATTGTGAATTTAAAATATTATTAATTTTTTGATTGTAAAATTCTTTAATTTCGTGATCTATAAATTCTAAAACCACAAGTTTAGGTTTATATTTATTGAAATCTAAACCTTTTAGAACCTCGATTTCATAGCCTTCAACATCAATGCTTAAAAAATCAATTTCTCTATTCTTGTATATGCTGTTTTCAATTATTTTATTTAAAGTCGAAGTAATAACCTTTTTTACCTCAGCTGCTTTTGATCCTTCTTTTATTGACAGTGTATTAATTGCTGATTTGTTATGAAAAAAATAAAGATTTTTTTCTTCAGAAGAATTTGAGACTGCAGCTTGAATATTTGTATCTTCTTTTCTAAAAAAATTAAACATATCGATAGAACCAAAGTCTAAATCAATGTTAATACCCCTCCAGCCTTTCTTATATAAAAGGTATGTATTGTTATTTAGAAAAGGTTGATGACACCCAACATCAACAAAAAAACCTTTATTTTTTTTTTTAAAAAAATCTTCAGCCATCATATCTATTCCCCAATTAGAATGGAAAATTCTTTTTTTTAAGAATTTCATTGATTTTATATACTGATAAAAAAAATAAATAATCTTAAATAAATTCTTTTTTTTTTTATAGAGAAATTTATTTTTTAGTTTTTCTTCTAATTTCATTAATCAAATTTATTCCCAAATAACTTTTTGTTTTAATTTATAATCAAATGATCTCGATAAAATATATTCTGATACGATGTCTGAATTAAAATATTTTAAATATTTCAATTTCCCTCTTTTAGCTATTTGTTTGCCGGATTTTTTATCTTTTTTATATTTATTTAGCTTGTAACTTAGGTCATTAATATTTCTGTAAAATACAATTTCTTTATTAGTAAAGAAATCAGTTAATAGAGTGCGTTCGTCTATAAATGTTAACAAACCGTTTCCAACTAATTGTACTATTCTATCACTACTATAATACTTAATTGGTTTTCCTCTGCTTAAATTAAGGCCCATGTATGAATTAGCAATTTTTTTTATAAATTGATCTGCCCAAATAGGCTGGACATTATTCATACCATAAACATCAAATTTGATGTCTTTATTTAAATTAATTAGTTTATTAATGAAATTTTCTCTATCATCACCCTTCCCAGACTTTAATTGACCTCTATGAACGCCGTGACTCATTGCAAAAAAAACATCATAAGGACAATTCTTATTAAAATTATTTAATGTCTCAAAAGACTTGTCTGCAGGATTAGGCATAAAATATGAGTTAGGAATATTTATGGATAATGCAGAAGGATCAGTTGTTAAGAAAGTAGTATTTAAAAATTCCTTTTTGTCTAAAATTCTTTTGGAATTACTTTTATGATCAGGTCCATATTTGGATAGAGGGTCTAAAAACCATTGTGAAAAAACTATATCTTTATTTATATCTTTCATTTTTGATAATGTAGAATTTAAGACTCTGTCAGCGTGACCTAAAATAACTATATCAGGTTTAAAGTTATTAAATGCCTCTATAATTTTGTTTTGTAGAGTTTGCTTACCTGAGAAGTCTTTAATGCTTTTATAATTGTGGATAATATCTCTATCGCTTAAAGTTAGTACGTTATGTCCGTTTCTAATAAAACCATTATTTAATCTACGGCCTGTGTTGTAATGCAATCTTCCATCAAATCTTTCATTCAAATTGGTAATATGCATGATTTTAAAAGATTTATTTTTTTTTGTATAAAATATTTTTTTAGCTACAAAAGTATCTCTAATTTCATCAATTAGATTAGAAATATATTTATGGTCAAAAATAAAATTTTTATAATTAAGTCTTTGGGATTTTTTTAATAATTTTTTATCTAATATTAAATTTTCTATTGTTTTATAAAGATCATCCGATGATAAATTTTTTAAAATAATTGCGTTCCTAGAAGTTTCTGGTAAACCACCTCTATTACTTATAATTACTGCACAACCCCTACTCGCTGCCTCTAAACTTGTTCTACCGAAAGGCTCTTCCCATCTAGAGCATACAACAGATATACTTACTTTCTTTAACAGATTTAATACATTGTCATGTTTTACATAACCATGAATTTTTAAATTTTTATGTTCAAAATAAAGTTT
>CACMAZ010000021.1 GCA_902611815.1 uncultured Pelagibacteraceae bacterium | reverse complement strand
ACCTTCTAGAAGGCATTTTTTTTTAAATTCATCAATTTCAAACTTAATTTCATTATTCCCAAATTTTATAGACTGGTCCTCCAAGTTTATGGATATTTCTTCTTTCCTTGTAGAATATTCAGATAATTCTTTTATTACTTCCTCTTTGATAGTTATTGGTAAGATGCCATTTTTGAAACAATTATTGTAAAATATATCTGCATAACTAGAGCTTATTATACAAGTAATACCAAAGTCTAAAAGTGCCCAAGGTGCATGTTCTCTCGATGAGCCACATCCAAAATTTTTACCAGTGATTAATATTTTTGATTGATTGTAAGGTTCATTATTTAGAACAAAGTCAGAAATTTCTTTACCTTCATCATCATATCTCATCTCGAAAAAAAGATTTTTTCCTAAACCTGTCCTTTTAATAGTTTTTAAAAATTGTTTAGGAATTATCATATCCGTATCGATATTAACTATTGGTATGTATGCAGGAATGCTTTTTAATTTATTAAACTTTTTCATTAATTTTTATACTTTCTTACATCATCAAAATTTCCAGAAATTGCTGCAGCTGCTGCCATAGCTGGGCTAACTAAATGTGTTCTACCACCTCTACCCTGTCTACCCTCAAAATTTCTATTAGATGTTGATGCGCATCTTTCCTCTGGTTTAAGTTTATCAGCATTCATTGCTAAACACATGGAACATCCTGGTTCTCTCCATTCAAATCCAGAATTTAAAAATATTTTATCTAAACCCTCTTGTTCAGCTTGTTCTTTTACTAACCCTGATCCTGGAACGACCATGGCTTTTACATGAGATGCTATTTTCTTATCCTTTAGAATTTTTGCAGCATCTCTTAAATCTTCAATTCTACCATTTGTACAGCTGCCTATGAAAACTTTGTCAATTTTTATATCTTTAATTAATGTATTTGGTTTGAGACCCATATATTTTAAAGATCTTTCAATCGAGTTTCTTCTGTCATTATCTTTTTCATCAGAAGGATTAGGGACTTTTCCATCTATAGTAATGACATCTTGTGGTGATGTACCCCAAGTAACCATCGGCTGTATGTCTTCTCCTTTAAGTGTAACTTCTTTATCAAAATTAGCGTTATTATCTGAATTAAGTTTACTCCAATATTCAACTGCTTTATCCCAGATTTCATTTTTTGGTGCCATCGGTTTACCTTTTAAATATCTAAATATCTTTTCGTCAGGAGCTATTAATCCTGCTCTTGCTCCGCCTTCGATTGTCATGTTGCAAATTGTCATTCTATTTTCCACCGTCAATGATGAGATAACATCTCCAGCATATTCAATGACATAACCTGTACCGCCAGCAGTTCCAATTTTTCCTATTATTTGTAAAATTACATCTTTAGACGTTACTCCGATTGGTAATTTACCATTAACGCTTATTCTTAAATTTTTTGATTTTTTTTGAACCAACGTTTGGGTTGCCAACACATGCTCAACTTCTGAAGTACCTATTCCAAAAGCTAATGCGCCAAAAGCTCCATGGGTTGCTGTATGACTATCTCCACAAACAATTATGTTCCCAGGCTGTGTAAATCCTTGCTCTGGCCCAATAATATGTACTATACCCTGTCTTTTGTCAGACATTCCAAAAAGTTTAATTCCAAACTCCTTACAATTCCTACCTAGTGTATCAACTTGGATTTTAGACTCCTCATCTGCAATACCTTTAGATCTATCTGTAGTTGGAACATTATGATCTGCAACTGCAAGTGTTAATTCGGGATTTCTAACTTTTCTGTTAGAATTTCTTAAACCTTCAAAAGCTTGGGGACTAGTAACCTCATGTATTAAATGTCTATCGACAAATAACAAAGATGTACCATCTTCTTGCTGATGTACTAAATGTTCTTCCCAGATTTTATCGTATAAAGTTTTTGACATTTAAAAAAGTTTAATTTTATTTAGCCTTTTTAGTGCTATCTTCTTTAAGACTCTCATCTTTTTTTAAAGACGGAGATTTATCATCCTCAGGAGTTTCTACTTTATCATCTTTTGTTGTCTGTTTAACAACATTTTCCTCTGTTACTCCCTCAGGTTTTGTCTCTATATCAATACCGATTTTCTTTTTAATTTTTTCAGCAATTTTTGCTGATTTCCCTGTTCTGTCTCTTAAGTAGTATAGTTTAGCTCTTCTTACTTTTCCAGATCTTATGACTTTAATAGTATCAATAATTGGACTAAAGAGTGCAAATGTTCTTTCAACTCCTTCGCCAAATGATATTTTTCTTACTGTAAATGAAGAGTTAATGTCTCTATTTTTTTTTGCTATACAAACGCCCTCAAAATATTGAATTCTTTCTCTCTTTCCTTCTGTAATTCTAACACCAACTTTAATAATATCTCCAGGAAAAAAATCTGGTAATTTTTTTTCTGCTGAGATTTTCTTTACGTTCTCTCTATTTATTTCTTCAATATTTTTCATTTGTATGTTTATCAATTTAATTCTTTTTATATTTTTGCCACAAGTCTGGTCTTCGGTGGCGTGTTATAGCCTCTGATTGAGATAAACGCCAGTCTTTAATTTTGCTATGATCTCCTGATAAAAGCACCTCAGGAACTGGTGTTTTTTCCCATATTTGTGGTTTTGTATACTGAGGATACTCCAATAAACCATTTTCAAAACTTTCGTCTTTGTAAGAATTTTCATTTCCTAGAACACCCGGCACAAGTCTTAATATGCTATCCAAAATTACGTATGCGGCTGTCTCGCCACCTGACAAAATGTAGTCCCCGATACTTATCTCTTCAATACCTCTGGACTCTATGACTCTTTGGTCAATTCCTTCAAAATGACCACAAAGAATATTTATTTTTTTTTCGTTCAAAAATTTTTTTGCTTTATTTTGATCAAAAGTCTTTCCTTTAGGTGTTAAGTAAATAATTTTTTCATTTTTTTTTAAATTTTGATCTAGTGCTTTTGCAACTACATCAGGTTTTAAAACCATTCCTTCACCGCCTCCGTAAGGAGTATCATCTACTGTTTTATGCTTATCCTTCGCGTAGTCTCTAATATTGATTACATCCAAGTTCCACAAACTTTTCTCAATTGCTCTTCCATAGATACCTTTGCTTAGAATTCCTGGAAAAAAGTCTGGATATAAAGTGAATATTTTTACTTGAAACATTATTTTTTATTTTCCTCTGCCTTTGGAGCCTCTTTTGGAGCGTCAGCTTTTTTCTCTTCTGCCTTTGGAGCCTCTTTTGGAGCATCAGCTTTTTTCTCTTCTGCCTTTGGAGCCTCTTTTGGAGCGTCAGCTTTTTTCTCTTCTGCCTTTAGAGCATCAGCTTTTTTATCCTCTTTTTTTTCAGCACCAGCATCTTGTTTTTTTCTATCTTTTTTTGGAATAGCCTTGTTGGGATTATTACCAGCTGCAGGCATTTCAATTAATTTATTCTCTCCTAAAATTCTTGCAACTCTAGTAGTTGGTTTTGCTCCTTGACTTAACCAATATTTAATTCTCTCAGATTCAAGACCTACTCTATCTTTTTTATCTTTTGGTAACAGTGGATTGAAATATCCTAGTTTTTCTATAAATCTTCCATCTCTTGGAAATCTGCTGTCTGCTACAACTATCTTATATACTGGTCTTTTTTTTGTACCGCCCATTGATAATCTAAGTTTTAACATTTTTTCTCCTTTACTATTTTAATTGATTGAAGAGTTCTGGTGGCAATCCTTTATCCATTAACCCTTTTGTGTTTCCTTTTGACATTTTTTTCATCATGTCAGACATCATTTTAAATTGTTTTAACAATTTATTGATAGTGGCTATATCTGT
Source organism: uncultured Pelagibacteraceae bacterium (assembly GCA_902611815.1). Lineage (GTDB taxonomy): Bacteria > Pseudomonadota > Alphaproteobacteria > Pelagibacterales > Pelagibacteraceae > Pelagibacter. The sequence goes on along the minus strand of CACMAZ010000021.1, from coordinate 2,903 downwards.
ACCAGAGCCATTAGCAATTCTTTTTTTTCTAGATCCATTTATTATTTTAGGATTATCTCTTTCTTGTTTTGTCATTGACAATATTACTGCCTCATTTTGGGTTATAATTTTTTCATCAACTCCTGCTTGATCCATTTGTGATTTTAATTTTGAAACACCTGGTAAAAAAGACATTACTCCCTCTATACCACCCATTTTTTTCATTTGTCTTAATTGTGTTAAATAATCATCTAGTGAAAATTGTCCTTTTTTTAAAGTTTCTTCAGCTTCTTTTAATTTTTCTTCGTCGATGTCTTGTGCTGCTTTCTCAACTAGAGAAACGATATCTCCCATGCCTAAAATTCTATTTGCAATCCTGTCAGGGTGAAAAATTTCTAGATTTTCAATTTTTTCTCCTATTCCTAAAAATTTGATTGGCACATTAGCAACATGTTTCATACTAAGTGCTGCACCACCTCTTCCATCTCCATCAGCACGTGTTAAAATTATTCCTGTAAGTTTTACTGTATTTCCAAATTCCTTTGCCACATTAGCAGCTACTTGACCAGTAAGTGAATCAGCGACCAGTATTGTTTCAGTTGGTTTTATGACTTCCTCTATTTGTTTTATTTCACTCATCATCTGTAAATCGATTTGTGTTCTTCCAGCGGTATCAAAAATAATAACATCTGATCCATTAAGGTTTGCAGCCGTTAAGGCTCTTCTGCAAATATCCGTGGGTGTTTGACCTTCTATTATTGGGAGTGTTTGAATGTTATTTTGCTCGCCAAGAACTTTTAATTGGTCTTGAGCAGCAGGACGATAGATATCTAAACTTGCCATCATGATCTTTTTTTTGTTATTTTTTTCTAAAAATTTAGATAATTTTGCGGTACTAGTTGTCTTACCAGATCCTTGGAGACCTACCATCATAATTGAAATTGGTGGATTAGATTTTAAATTAATTTCTTGATTTTTATCACCTAAGAAATTTACAAGCTCGTCATAAACAATTTTTACAACCATCTGCCCAGGAGCTGTTGATCTTAGAATTTCTTTCCCTAAAACTTTCGGTTTAACATTATTAATAAATTCTTTTGCGACGTCTAAAGAAACATCTGCTTCTAACAGAGCTTGTCTTATTAATCTTAAACCATCATCAACCTGACCTTCATCAAGTGATGGTGATTTTTTAAATTTTTCGAGTATACCCTCGAATTTATTTGTTAAATTTTCAAACATATTTTAATCCAGCAGTCATCGCACCAGTGGGCGAACCCTCGCTGACTGGTGTCGATCTCTTTGTTTCCAAAGACACCGCAAAATGCTGTTTTTTTTGCGGAAGTGGTGAGAAACTATAATAGAGGTTCAAAAAGTCAATAAATAAGTTAAGTATAAATATATGGATTTTAAAGCATATAAAATGGACGGTTTAGGAAATGACTTTGTTATTATCGATCAAAGAGATAGTGACTTTGAATTAAATAAGTCTCAAATAAAAAGTATTTGTGACAGAAAAAAAATTGGTTGCGATCAACTAATTTTAGTTAAAAAAAGTGAAAAAGTTGATGCTTATTTAATTTTTAAAAATTCTGATGGATCCGACTCAGCAGCTTGTGGTAATGGTACGAGATGTGTAGCAAGCCTTTTGTCAAAAGAAAATGCTAAAAGTGAAATCACATTTGAAACAGAGAGCGGTATTCTAAAATCTAAAATCTTAAATGAGAATAATATCCAAACTAATATTGGAATTCCTAAAACAAATTGGAATGAAATACCTTTAGCAAAAGAAGTAGATACAAAGAATGTTGAAATTAAAGTAGATAATCTTAATCTTTCAGGGACAGCAGTGAATGTTGGAAATCCGCATATAATTTTTTTTACTGAAGATTTAGATAAAATTCAAATAAAAGACATAGGGCCTAAAATTGAGAGTAATTCTTTGTTTCCAGAAAAAGTAAACGTGACATTTGCAAAAAAAATTAATGATAAACATTTTAAGGTTTTACATTGGGAAAGAGGGGCAGGCTTGACTAAAGCTTGTGGTACTGCAGCGTGTGCTACAGCAATTGCAGGTGAAATAAATAAAGTTTCAATTTATCCTACTGAAATTGAATTTAAATTAGGAAAGATCAAAATAAATAAGGACGTTGATGGAAATATCCTTATGGAAGGAAATGTATCTAATATAGAAAAAATTCATTTAAACCTATGATAAATATTTTTAAAAAATTTAAAGACGGTTTAAAAAAAACTACTTCAAATTTTTCTAGAGGTATTAAAGAAATCATAATTAACAAAGAAATTGGTGACAAAGAATTAGAAAAAATTGAAGAATTTTTGATCCAATCAGATGTAGGGGTAAAAGCATCTTCTGAAATTAGAGAGGAAATTTCTAACCGTAAAATTGATCCAAGTAAGAACGAACTTGAAGAGATTCAAAATATTATAAATAATTACATAAACTCCTTATTGAAACCTTTAGAAAACAAAAATTTTTTTAGTAAAACTGAAGCGAGAAAAGCAGTTCTTATCTCTGGAGTAAATGGTGTAGGCAAAACCACAACAATTGCAAAAATGTCAAAATTTTATAAATCAAATCATAATGAAGTAATTTTTGCAGCTTGTGACACATTTAGAGCAGCAGCAATTGATCAGCTGGAAAGATGGTCAAAAAAATTAAATTGCGAAATAATTAAGTCCGAACCAGGAAGTGATCCTGCATCCGTTGCCTATAAGGCTATGGAGTTTGCAAAGAACAATAATATAGATATTACTTTAATAGATACAGCGGGTAGATTGCAAAATAAAAAAAATTTAATGGATGAATTTAAAAAAATTGGAAATGTAATAAAAAAAATAGATGAGAAAGCGCCACAAGATGTAATTTTAATCTTAGACGCTACGTCTGGTCAAAACGCTAT
>CACMAZ010000020.1 GCA_902611815.1 uncultured Pelagibacteraceae bacterium | reverse complement strand
TTTTTTAATTATTATTCCTTGAGAAGATAAAAATTTCTTAAGTTTTAGAAATTGATTTGCATTAAAATTTTTTTTTATCAATTTATTTGGAAATATCTTTTTCAAATAGCCTCTACTTCTCTAACTTCAGGAATATAGTGACAAAGTAGATTTTGTACACCTTGTTTTAAGGTTAATGCCGCGCTTGGACATCCTGAACAAGCACCTTGAAGTTCCACGCGTACGATACCATCTTTGAATTCTTTGAACTTAATATCGCCGCCATCTCTAGCCACTGCGGGTCTAATTTTAGTTTCTAATATTTTTATAATCTGCCCTTCAACCGTTGAGGTATCTAAATTCTTTTCTTCTATCATTTTTGATATAACATTTTCATTTCCTTGTGCAAAATAATCATTGATGAATGAAATAATAATATGTTTTAAATCTTCCCAATTAAAAGAGTCTTCTTTGTTTACTGAAATAAAGTCATCAGATAAAAATATACCTTTAACTCCATCTATGGAAAGAATATTTCTTATTAATTCATTATTTGTTTTGCTAATTTCTGTAATTTCTATTGGACCGATTAAAGATACTTTTTTTCCAGGAATGAACTTTAATGAGTTCGGATTTGGAGTTGTTTGTATTTGGACGAACATTTAATAAATATAGGTATAAGATTGGATTTTTAAAGCAAATAATTCTCAAAAACCAAATTTTTTCTTAATATCTTCTATTTTTTTTGACGATAATTCATTAGCTTTTTCGCTGCCTTCCTTTAAAACTTGGTCTATGAAAGAAATATCTTTATTTAGTTTGTTTATTTCTTTAGAAATCGGAGATATTTTTTTTATTAATAGTTCTGATAAATCTTCTTTAAATAAAGAAAAATTTTGTCCCTTAAACTTATTTAACAAATCTTCAATTTTTGTTCCACTCAAACTTGAGTAGATTCCAATTAAATTCTCTATCTCTGGGCGAGACTTTAAATTATCAATACTAGTCGGAAAAGGATTTGTATCAGTTTTTGCTTTTTTAATTTTATTTATTATTTCATTTTCTGTATCAGTCAAATTTATTCTACTTAAATCAGATGGATCTGATTTACTCATTTTTTTTGTTCCATCCTTTAAACTCATTATTCTTGCAAAATTTTTTTGAATTAAAGGTTCTGGAATTTTGAAAAAATCAGCTGCATTAAAATCTGTATTAAATTTTTTTGATATATCTCTAGCTAATTCTAAATGCTGTTTTTGATCCTCTCCCACGGGAACATGCGTTGCATCATATAAGAGAATATCAGCTGCCATCAATACCGGGTAAATGTAGAGGCCAACACTGGCTTTTTCTTTATCTTTACCAGCCTTTTCTTTAAATTGAGTCATCCTATTTAACCATCCCATTCTTGCAACGCAACTTAGTAACCAGGATGCTTGTGAATGAGCAGATACAGATGACTGATTAAAAATTATACTTTTTTTTGGATTTATGCCACTAGCTATAAATGTTGCAGCAGTCTCTCTAATATTTTGTTTAAGAATTTTGGGATCTTGTTTTACGGTTATCGCATGCAAGTCAACTACACAAAAAATACATTCATTACCCTCATTTTGAAGATTTACAAAATTTTTAATAGCACCTATATAGTTTCCTAAATGAAGATTACCAGAAGGCTGAACACCAGAAAATATTTTTTTTGTCGCCATGCTAGTACTTTATTTTAATATCACTTAATTTGAAAGCCTTTGTGAGCAACGAGATAATAAAATAAATTAAAATACTCAATACCACTAAAAAAAGCATATAGGCAACTTTATAATTACTCTCAAAAGATAATTGATTATCAAAGTACAAAATTAAGTTATAAAGACATATTCCCATGATTATTGAAGAAAATAAAATTCTAGTAAATTGGACAATTAATCTTTTATTAAATTTAAAATATTTTACTCTGTGTAAATAAACATATAATAGTATCGTATTTACCCATGACGAAATTGACGTTGCTATTGGAATAATAATAAAACCAAAATCTCCGAAAAAATAAATACTAATTAAAATATTGAATAAAACTGAAATGGTGGAGAAATAAAAAGGAATTTTGGTATTATCTCTTGCAAATATAAAACTTGAAAATATTTTTATAAAAGAAAATGCAGGAAGGCCTAAAGAAAAATATAGCAAGGCTTTTGCAGAATTTTTTACACTTAATTCATCAAATGATCCATAACCAAACAATGATGATACAATTTCCTCACTTGCAATAATTAAGCCTAAAGTTGCAGGAAAGCTCAAAAGTAATGATAATTCCAAAGATTTATTTTGAATTTTTTCAATATCCAATTTTTTATTTTGTTGAACGTATTTTGATAACTTGGGTAATATAATTGTTCCAATTGCAATACCTGCTATAGCAAGATTTATTTGGTAAATCCTATCAGCATAATATAAGTATGAAACTGCACTTGCTTGAAAAGAGGCTATAATTGTCCCAACTAAAATATTTATTTGGGTTACACCAGATGAAAATATACTGGGTAATAGTTTTTTAAAGAATATTTTAATTTGTTTTGTAATAGTGAAATTAATTTCAAATTTTGGTTTAAAGTATTTTTTAACAAATATTACAAGAAAGATTGCCTGTAAAAAACCTGCTATCGATACACTATATGATAAATAAATTACCAATTTATCATCTAAGATTTTCCAAAAAAATAATACTCCAATCATTAAAATATTTAAAATAATTGGTGCAGCAGAGGCTGCTGCAAATCTATTATGAGAATTTAAAATTGCTGAAAAAAAAGATGCCAAACTAACAAAAAGTATAAAAGGAAAAGTGATTTTTGTTAATTGAGTAGCCAATACAAACTTTTCTGGGTCTGATTTAAAACCTGGTGCTATTAATGAAACAAAAAAAGGCATAAATAATTCAATTAAAATCACCAACGCTATCAAAAAGATCGCTAAGATATTAAAAACATTATTAGCAAAGGTTTTAGATTTTTTTTTTCCCTTAACTAATTCTTTAGAGTAACTTGGAATAAATGCTGCATTGAACGAACCTTCGCCAAATAATCGTCTGAATGTATTAGGAATTCTGAATGCAACAAAAAAAGCATCAGCCAAGGGTCCAGAACCAAGAGATATTGCAAAGAGAATATCTCTTAAATAACCTAAAATACGACTTATTAAAGTATAAAAACTAAAAGTCCCAGTTGACTTAATTATATTCATAAATCATATTAGTCTTAATATTGGCTCAATTGTATACATAAATAATAACAATGAAAAAAAATAAAGTTGAACATTACTCTGATAAAGAGGCATTAGAATTTCATAATAGCAACAAATCAGGCAAGATTGAGATAATTTCATCCAAACCAATGACCTCTAAAAGAGATTTAGCTTTAGCTTACTCACCTGGTGTTGCGGCACCAGTTAAAGCAATTGCTGAAAATCCTGACAGAGCTTATGATTACACAACTAAGGGAAATTTGGTTGCTGTTATAAGTAATGGTTCTGCAATTTTAGGTTTGGGCAATTTGGGTGCTATAGCTTCAAAACCAGTTATGGAAGGAAAGGCAGTCTTATTCAAAAGGTTCGCTGATATTGACTCTATAGACATAGAAATTGATACAAATGATACAGATGAAATAATTAAGTCAATAAAAAATATTTCTAAAAGTTTTGGAGGAATTAACCTCGAAGATATAAAGGCGCCTGAGTGTTTTATTATAGAAAAAAAATTAAAAGAAAAATTAGATATTCCAGTATTTCATGACGACCAACACGGGACTGCAATAATAACTAGCGCTGCATTGATAAATGCATGTGATATTGCAAAAAAAAAATTAAATGAAATTAATGTTGTTATCAATGGTGCTGGTGCATCTGCGATGGCATGCGCAAAACTTTTTATAAATTCGGGAGTAGATAAAAATAAAATAAAGATGCTTGATTCAAAAGGAGTTATTTACAAAGGTAGAGATAACTTAAATGAATGGAAAAGTGAATTCTCGATTAAAACGAACGACAGAAATTTAAAAGATGCCATAAAAAAAGCTGATGTTTTTTTAGGTTTATCTCAAGCGGGAGTTCTAAAAAAAGATATGGTAAAAAGTATGGCAAAAAATCCTATAATTTTTGCTTGTGCTAATCCTGATCCAGAAATTACTCCTGAAGAAATCGAAGAAGTTAGAAATGATGCGATTATTGCGACTGGTAGATCAGATTATCCTAATCAAGTGAACAATTTAATTGGCTTTCCATATATTTTTAGAGGTGCTCTTGATGTTAGATCAAAAACAATAAATGAAGAAATGAAAGTTGCTGCAGTCCATGCGATAGCTTCGCTTGCAAGAGAAAGAGTTCCTGATGAAGTGGTTGCTGCAATGGGTGGGGAGAGACCAGTTTATGGTAAAGATTATATTATTCCATCCACTTTTGATCCTAGGCTTATTAGTGTAATACCACTCGCTGTTGCTAAAGCTGCGATAAAAACTGGTGTTGCCAGAATAGGAATTGAAAATTTTGAAAATTATTCTGAGCAACTTAAAAATAGATTGGATCCAACCGTAGCGGTTATGCAAGGTATCAATTCTCAAATTAAGAAAAATCAGAAAAAAGTTGTATTTGCGGATGGGGAAGATGAGAATAATCTTAAAGCAGCAATTGCATTTAAGAATAGTCGATTAGGCATACCTATATTAATTGCGAAAGAGGAAATAGTTAGAAAAAAATTAAACGAAATTGGTTATGGAGAGAATTTTGACATCGAAATTGTTAATTCTACTAATGAAGAACTAAGAAAAAAATATACAGAATTTTTATTTAAAAGACTTCAAAGATCAGAAGGTTTATTAGAACGTGATTGTGATAAGCTTGTAAGAAATGACAGGGTTACTTTTGGTGCATGTATGGTCTCATGTGGTGATGCAGATGCAATGGTTACTGGTAATACAAGAAGATATTCAGCGTCATTGGAAAAAGTCTCTAAAGTCGTTGACCCAAGACCTGGAGAGATAATGTTTGGTATAAATATGATTGTAAACAGAGGAAAAACTATTTTTATTTGTGATACCACAGTAATTGAATATCCAGATGAGAAACAGTTAGCAGAGATGGCAATTTCAGCAGCAAGAGTTGTAAGATTATTTGGGTTTGATCCAAAAATTGCCTTTTTATCTCATTCTACTTTTGGCCAACCTACTACTGACAGAACGAAAAGAATTAGCGATGCAGTCGAACTTCTTAAAAAAAGGAAGGTTGATTTTAAATTTGATGGAGAAATGCAGCCAGATGTCGCTTTGGAAAATATGTTTCAGGAACTTTATCCATTTTCTGAAATTGTTGGAAATGCAAACGTTTTGATCATGCCAAGTCAACACAGTGCTGCTATATCATATAAAATGATACAATCTATGAGTAGGGCAAAGTTGATTGGACCGCTTTTAATAGGTTTAGGACAAGCTATTGAAATCGCTCCATTGAGAAGTTCAACATCAGACATATTAAATTTAGCATCTGTTGCGGCTTATTCGGCTGAAATAATTGATTACAAAAAAAATTAATCTTTTTGAATTCTTAGATCTTCTACTAAGAGGATACTGGCAATAACTTTATTTACATCTAATATAGAATTTGCTTCATCAACAACTATTTCCAACTCATCTCTATTTCTTGCTATTCCATAGATGTAAATATTTTTTTTATAAGTATCTATTTGATAGTTGTTTGACTTTATATTTTTATTTACGATTAAAGCAGCACGTAATTGAGAAGTTATTAATGTATCTTTGGCCGATTGTTTAAAATTAAATTTTTCCTTAATCTTTAAATCGTTTCTTACGGATCTAACTCCACTAGTTTCCCATGCAACTTTTGTAATTTTTAACTTCTCCTCTGGATTATCGACCTTACCCGTAATAAATATTCTGCCGTCTAAAACCTTAGTTTTAACAGACAGGAAATATTTTTTTTCTAGCATTGTAAGTCTAGTTGTTAAGTTTTTTTCCATTATTGAATCATCAATTTGGGTACCTAATGATCTTGGGTCAATTGCTAAAGAAACCCCTGTCCCAAACAAGCCTTTTGAACTAGTTCCTGAACAACTATTTAAGAAAATAAGTAATATTAAACAAAAATAAAAATTTTTACTTCTCATTTTTAAGTTTTAGACAGAAATCATAGATTACTTTTTTTGGTATTTTTTTACTGGAAAATTTTTTAATTATATCTTTTATACTTTTATTTTTAAGCATCGTTTTTATAATTTTCTTATCAGATTCGGTCAAAAAACCGAAAGAATTTGTGTTTTCTTTTTTCTCAGAGATAACAATCGTTAGTTCACCTTTATCATATATTTTGATTTTTTTTAAATCCTCAACTTTACATCTAATAAATTCCTCATGTATTTTTGTCATTTCTCTACAAAGAACGATCTCTCTTTTCTTGAAAAAATTTATTACTATTTCTAAATTTTTGATCAATTTTTTTGGTGGAATAAATAAAACTATTGAACAATCCATTTTGGAGAGAAATTCTAAATCTTTTATTAATTTATTTTTTTTTTCTTCTAAAAAACCAAAAAAAATAAACTTGTCTGAAAAACCACTTATTGATAACGAAGTTATGACAGACGAAGCACCTGGTATTGGAGTGACTGGAATATCATTACTTATGCATTCTTTCACTAATATTTTTCCTGGATCCGATATTGCTGGAGTTCCTGCATCAGAAATAAGTGATACTTTTTTGCCACTCAATAATTCATTTATTATCTCTTTGGTCTTTTTTTTTTCATTAAATTTATGAAATGAAATAAGTTGAGTTTTTATTTTATAGTGATTTAAAAGTTTTATGGATACACGAGTATCTTCACACAAAATTAATTCTGAATTTTTTAGAATTTCCAGCGCTCTGATTGTTAAATCGCCTAAATTTCCTATAGGTGTAGAGACTAGATAAAGCCCTTTTTTTTGGGATTGTGATATCATCAAATTAAGAATTTATTATATAATATATAATATGAAAAAATTACTTAATTTAATATTTTTTGTATTCATAATTTTCAATTTCTCAGAAAAACTTTTTGCATCTGAGGAAAAGATCAAAATTGGTTTATTATTGCCTTTAAATGGGCAAAACCAAGAAATTGGAAAATCGGTATTGAGGTCTGTTAATTTAGCAATTAATAAAATAGATGATCCGTTTTTACAAATTTTTCCAAAAAATAATTTTGATAATCCTGATGATAATATAAAAGCAGCACAGGATTTATATAATCAAGGTGTAAGGATATTTATTGGACCTATTTTTGACAAAAATATAAAAAATTTAGAAAAATTTAGTGATGCCATATTTATAACTTTTTCTAATAAAAACAAAACTAATCAAAAAAATTTAATTTATGCAGGAGTAAATGCAACTTCACAGATGGCTACGATAAAAAAATTTCTTGAGGACAATGATATAAAAAAAACTATTTGTCTTATACCCGAGGCTGACTTCAAAGAAGAAATTAAAAAAGGAATATCTCAGACAAAAATTAATTTAAAAAAAGTTTTTTATTATGGCACAGAACCAACAGAGATTACTAAAAGAATTGAAGAAATTACAAGGTATGATGTTAGAAAACAAAACTTACTTGATGAAATAAAAAGAGTTGAAAATACTGATGATCCGAATAAAGAAAAAAAAATAAAAAATCTTGAGAAAAGAGATACATTAGGAAAATTAGGATTTGACTCAGTTATAATTTCAGATTTTGATGAGTCTTTAAAAAGTGTGATAACATCTCTTA
>CACMAZ010000019.1 GCA_902611815.1 uncultured Pelagibacteraceae bacterium | reverse complement strand
AAGGTCCTGGAGAAAATGCAGGTGTTATCGATATTGGTGATGATGATGCAATAGTATTTAAAATTGAAAGTCATAATCACCCTTCATTTATTGAACCTTATCAAGGAGCGGCAACTGGTGTTGGGGGAATTCTTAGAGATGTTTTTACAATGGGAGCGCGTCCAATAGCTAATTTAAATTCTATTCATTTTGGTTCCCCTTCTAATAAAAAAACAAAAAGTCTTTTAAGAGGAGTGGTTCAAGGAATAGGTGGATACGGTAATTGTATAGGTGTACCAACAATCGCTGGCCAAACAAGTTTTGATGAGTCTTATAATGGCAATATTCTTGTTAACGCAATGACACTCGGTCTAGTGAAAAAAGATAAAATTTTTTACTCCAAGGCCGCAGGATTAAACAAGCCAGTTATTTATGTTGGTTCAAAAACTGGAAGAGATGGAATTCACGGTGCAAGTATGGCTTCAGCAAAATTTGACGATAAAATTGAGGAAAAAAAACCTACAGTCCAAGTAGGTGATCCATTTACGGAAAAATTATTATTGGAAGCATGTCTTGAGCTAATGCGAGATGACTCAATTATTGCAATTCAAGATATGGGTGCAGCTGGCCTTACTTCCTCAAGTGTTGAAATGGCCTCTAAAGGAAAACTAGGTATTGAATTACATTTAGATAAGGTTCCATGTCGAGAGGAAAACATGTCTCCATATGAAATCATGTTGTCAGAAAGCCAAGAAAGAATGTTGATAGTGCTTGAAAATGGCAAAGAGAAGAAAGCTAAAGAAATTTTTGATAAATGGAATTTAGATTTTTCTGTAATTGGAAAAACAACTAACTCTAAAAATATTGAGTTGTACTTTGATAAAAATAAAGTTGCAAATATTCCAATTGATTTACTTTCAGAAGAAGCTCCTGAATATGATAGAAAATGGAAAAAAAGTAAGTTGCCTCAAAAAATTAAGTTTACAAAAAAAGATTTTAAAAATTTAAAAATTACTGATGTACTAAAAAAAATATTAGCAAGTCCAAATGTTTGTTCAAAAGAATGGATCTGGGAACAATATGATCATACAGTGATGGGTGATACCATTCAAAAACCTGGTGGTGATGCTGGAGTAGTAAGAGTTCACGGAAGTGAAAAGGCTATTGCTGCTACAGTAGACTCTTCAGCCTCTTATTGTTATGCACATCCATTAAGTGGTGGCAAACAAATTGTATGTGAAACATGGAGAAATCTAATATGTGTAGGAGCTGAACCAATAGCTATAACTAATTGTTTGAATTTTGGAAATCCTGAAAAACCTGAAAACATGGGTGAGTTTGTAGAATGTTTAGAGGGTTTAAATGAAGCGAGCAAATATTTAAACTTTCCCGTCGTTTCTGGAAATGTTTCTTTTTATAATGAAACTAAAGACAAGGGTATCAAACCAACACCTACTATTGGTGGAGTAGGATTAATTAAAAATTACAAAGACATGATAACAATGGATTTAAAAGAAATTGGAAATATAATTCTTGTAGTTGGAAAAACTGAGGGTCATTTAGATCAAAGTATTTTTGCAAAAGAAGTTTTGAATGAAAAAAAGGGACCACCCCCAGAAATAAATCTTTTTAATGAAAAAAATAATGGGGAAACGATTCTAAAGTTAATTAAAGATAAGTTAATTAAGTCAGCTCATGATGTTTCTCTTGGTGGAATAATTACAGGAATTGCAAAAATGTGTATTAAAGGAAAAAAAGGTATAAATTTTTATAAGCACAAAGGGCTTATAGATAAATTTGAGTTCTTCTTTTCTGAAGATCAGGGTAGATATATTATTGAGGTTAAAAAGGAAAATGTCGATAAAGTTAAAAAAATACTTGATAAAAATTCAAATCATTATGATCTGATTGGTGAGGTAATTGAGGGTAATATTTCAATAAACGATGAGCCAACTTTACCAGTAGACAAATTAGCAGATTACAATAAAGATTGGCTAAGTAAGTATATGGTAAATTAATGGCGATGAATTTAAAAGAAATTGAGAGCATGATTAAAGAGGCACTGCCTGATGCTATAATAGATATTCAAGACTTAGCTGGTGATGGAAACCACTACTCAGCAACAATTACCTCTTCAGCATTTAATGGTAAAAGTAAAATTGAGCAACACAAAATGATTTATAATTCTTTAAAAGGTAAGATGGGAAATGAATTGCATGCTCTTGCTTTAAAAACAAAGGAAAAAGATGGACCAACAAACTAAAGAATTAATTGAAAATAATATAAATACAAACGAAGTCTGTTTGTTTATGAAAGGCACTCCTGATGCCCCAGAGTGTGGTTTTTCAATGGCTGTTGCAAATATGTTAAAAATTTTAGAAGTAAATTTCAAAAGTGTTAATGTACTTAGCGATCAAAGTATTAGAGAGGGTATAAAAAAGTTTAGTGAATGGCCGACTGTTCCACAATTATACGTTAAAAAGGAATTTATTGGTGGTTGTGATATTGTCAAAGAGATGTTTGAAAACGGAGAGCTAAAAAAACTTTTTGAAGACAAACAAATTAAATATAAAAAATAATTTTATCTAGAGTAATATTCAATAACTAAGTTAGGTTCCATAACAACTGGATAAGGAACTTCTTCGAATTTTGGCGTTCTAACAAATTTAATTTTTCTATTTTTCTCATCAACTTGTAGATACTCGGGCGTTTCTCTTTCTTTACTTGCTAATGCTATATCTATTATAGCAAGTTGTTTTGATTTATCTCTTATTTCTACAGTGTCTTCATCTCTTAACTGATAACTTGATATATTAACTTTCTTGCCATTTACTCTGATGTGACCATGATTTATAAATTGTCTTGATGAAAAAATTGTTGTTGAAAATTTAGCTCTGTAAACAACTGAGTCTAATCTTCTCTCTAATAAACCTATTAAGTTTTCAGCAGTATCACCTTTCTTCATAATAGCTTTTCTATACATATTTCTAAATTGTCTCTCGTTTAAATTGCCGTAATAAGATTTTAGTTTTTGTTTTGCTTGAAGTTGAATACCATAATCTGATGGTTTTGAATTTTTAGTTTGACCGTGTTGTCCGGGAGGATAAGCTCTTTTGTTAAATGGGCTTTTGGGTCTTCCCCAAAGGTTGACTTTTAGTCTTCTATCAACTTTATGTTTAGATTTTAATCTTTTTGTCATTAATTATTGGGTCTTATAAAGATACATAAAATTTTGTCAATCAGCGTTTTTTTCCTAAACTTGCAAATACACTCGATAAAATACGTGTTTCTTTATCAGATAATTCCATTTTGTAAAAAATATTTCTTAAATTTTCGAGCATTATAGGTTTCTTTTCTTTTTGTTTAAAAAAATTTATTTGATTGAGATGTTTTATACAAAGATTTGTCATTGCTAAAATTTCTTTTTTAGACGCTGCTTTAAACTTTTTAGTTTTATTTAGTTTAAATTTCTTTTTAGATAATAGATTTGATATGTATTGAGCTATAATTATAAGGCTATGAGATAAATTTAATGATTTAAAATTTTTATCAGTAGAAATATTTAGAGTATAATTAGTGTAGGTTATTTCATTATTTGATAAACCAGATGCCTCTGAACCAAACAAAAATCCAACTTTTTTTTTGAAATTTATTCTTTTTAAATCTTTTAATTCTATATGTTTAATATTCTTGTTTCTAATTCTTGCGGATGTTGCAATCAAAATATCAATCTGTCCAATTACGTTTTCAAGGTTTTCATATACTTTACTTTTTTTAATAATATCTTTTGCTCCAACTGATGTAGCTATTATTTTATCATTAGGAAATAAAGGCTTAGGTTCTATTAGTATAAGTTTACTGAAACCAAAATTTTTTATACCTCTTGCACATGCACCTATATTTTCTGAAAGCTGGGGCTTATGTAAAATAAACGTAACATTACCTTTGGCCATAAGTTATTTAATTCCGTGATTTCTATTATAATTAGATATTTTTGAAAAACTTATCCCGTCTAAATATTTTTTATCAACATCCCAAATAGATACTTTTAAAGGATAGCATTTAGCAACATCAGAGGAATGTTCCGAACCACAATCTCCACCTGGGCATGCAGATAAAGCACCTAATAAATTTGTTTCTGCAAAAAACTCCAAATAATCTCCGGGTCTTACTGGACTTGATTTCATAAAATATTGTTTTGTATCATTAGTAAAACCAGTGAGCATAAAAACATTCAATACATCATGAACTATTTTTTCTGCCTCATCTAATTTAATATTTTTTTCTTTTACTAAAGCTCTAGTTAAATTTGAGTGACAACAATAATGGTAATCTTTATCTGAAATTAGCTTAGATGTATAAGGATCACATCTTGTTCCTATAACATCATGGACTGAACCTCCGTCTTTATCATAACCATACCAGTCTAAAGTATCCCATGTTATTGTAGCTAAAGATCTAAGATAGGGGAAACTACTGAACATTTTATCACCTACTGAAATATGAGTTCCATATAACGCTCTAGTCTTACCAGAATAAAATTTTTCATCTAAATTTTCAGCATTAAATAGATTTAGATCGCCAACCTGAGGGCCTTCAACGCTTTCTATCCTAAAAAAATTACCTGATTTAACATTAAATGTTTTAGCATCTCTTGGTGGTACTATAACCTCATCAATTTGTTTAAGGTGTTTTCTCGCTTCATGTAATATTTTAAGATTGTTGTTTATTTTATCATTTGGGTAACAAACAACAGGCTTCGCGCCTACTCTACTTTTAATATCTGTAGGTTTCTCAGAAAAATTTTTTATTTTCATCTATTTGCTTGCGGGAGCTTTGTCTTTGAACAACTTAAAATCAAGACTATCGATTAAAGCTTTAAAAGATGCATCGATTATGTTGGGTGAGACACCTATAGTGAACCAATTCTTTCCCTGAGAGTCAGTACTCTCAATAGATACTCTAGTAGTAGCTTCTGTACCTGTATTTAAAATTCTAACCTTATAATCAACTAGTTTAAGATCTTTTAAATATTTGGAATATTTTTCTAGTTTTGTTACATTTTTTCTTATTGCATTGTCAAGCGCGTGGACAGGACCGTTCCCCTCACCTTCGCAAATAATTTGTTCTCCATCAACTTCTAGTTTTGCTTTTGCTTTAGAAATAATTTTTTCTTGGTTATTTTTTGAGACAGATACATCGTATTCTTTAATAGAAATATATCTTGGTATTTCACCCATAACTCTTCGAGCTAATAATTCAAAAGATGCATCAGCACCATCATAACTGTAGCCTATAAACTCTCTATCTTTTACTTCCTCCAGTAATTTTTTTATTTTTGGATCGTTTTCCTCAATCTCAATTCCAATAGTTTTTAGTCTTGATAGGATATTGGATTTACCTGACTGGTCTGAGACGACAATATTTCTATTATTACCCACATCCTCTGGATCTATATGTTCATAAGTTTTGGGATCTTTTTGAACTGCTGACACGTGTAAACCACCTTTGTGAGAAAATGCAGCAGCTCCAACATATGGTAAATGTTTGTTTGGTTTTCTATTTAGTATCTCATCAAGTAATCTAGAGCATTGAGTTATATGTTTTATATTTTTTTCTTTAATGTTTATTTCAAATTTATCTGATAATTCTTTTTTAAGATGAAATGTTGGAATAATTGACATCAGGTTTGCGTTACCACATCTTTCACCTAACCCATTTATTGTTCCTTGAATTTGTCTTGCTCCAGATAATACAGCTGCAATTGAATTAGCTACTGCATTGCCTGTATCATTATGCGCGTGTATTCCTAAGTTTTCACCAGGAATATGTTCTGATACTTCTTTAACTATTTTAGTTACCTCATGAGGGAGTGTTCCTCCATTTGTGTCGCAAAGCACAATCCATTTAGCTCCATTGTCATAAGCAGCTTTAACACATGCCAATGCATACTTTGGATTAGCTTTATAACCATCAAAAAAATGTTCAGCATCAAACATAAATTCTTTATTATTTTTAACAAAATGTTTTGTAGTTTCTTTTATGTTTTCTAAGTTTTCTTCGTTTGAAATTCCTAATGCCACATCAACATGGAAATCCCATGACTTTCCTACTACACAAACTGCATTTGTATTTGAATTAAGTATTGCAGATAATCCAGGATCATTTTCAGCGCTCCTACCTGCTTTCTTGGTCATTCCAAATGCTGTAAAAGTAGAATTTTTAAGATCTAAACCTTTTTGGAAAAATTCAGTATCTGATGGATTGGCACCAGGCCAGCCTCCCTCAATATAATCTACACCTAAATTATCTAATGCATGGGCTATTTTTGTCTTCTCATCAATAGAAAAATGTACACCTTGAGTTTGTGCACCATCTCTTAATGTCGTATCAAATATATAAAGTCGTTCTTTACTCATTTTAATTTCCAGGTTGTTTTATCATCTTTATCTTCAATTAAAACACCTTTGTCTAAAAGTTCATTTCTTATTTTATCAGCTAATTCGTAATTTTTATTGTCTCTTGCTATATTCCTTTCTTTAATTTTTTGTAAAATTTCTTTTTCTGAAATATTTAAATTCCTTTTTTTAAACTCAAGCCAACTTGACTTAGGCTCAGTAAGAAGACCTATAAAGTTACAAGCTGTTGTAAATATTTCTTTATCTTTGTCAGAGCCTTTTGCTGCCTTATCGTAAAGTTTGTGAATATTGCTTATGTATCCAGGTGTATTTAGATCATCGTATAGAGGACTTAAATCTTTTTCATCTATTAATACTTTTCCTTTTGGTGCTTTATAACACTCGTACCACTTATCTAAAGTTTTTTGGGACTGTATAAGTAAATTATCATTCCAATCTAGTGGTTGTTTATAATGGGTTGAGATCAATGCTAGCCTTAAAACTTGGCCATTGTATTTAGAGTGAAAGTCTTTTATTTTAAAAACATTGCCTTGGGATTTTGCCATCTTTTCATTTGAAATTGTAATAAAGCCATTGTGTACCCAGTAATTTGAAAATGATTTATTTCCATTAGCACACCTTGATTGAGCAATTTCATTTTCATGATGGGGAAAAATTAGATCTCTTCCACCGCCATGTATATCAAAAGTATCACCTAAAAATTTTTTTGACATTGCCGAACACTCTAAGTGCCAGCCAGGCCTACCTCTACCCCAGGGAGAATCCCAACCTGGCTCATCATCATTAGATGGTTTCCATAAAACAAAATCCTCTGGATTTTTTTTATTTTTAGAAACTTCTACTCTGGCACCCGCTAATAACTCATCAATATTTTTATTTGATAATTTGCCGTAATCCTTAAATGTCGAAACATCAAAATAAACATTAGAACTATTTTCATATGCATTTCCGTTTTTTAAAAGAATATTTATCATATCAATCATTAATGAGATATTTTCAGTAGCTTTTGGTTCAAAAGATGGCTTTTCACATTTAAGATATTCACAGTCTTGATTGAAACTTTTAGTAATGTTTTCAGAAAGTTTATTTATTGGTATTTTTTTTTGTTTTGAACTTTCTATAATTTTATCATCGATATCTGTAATATTTCTTACGTAAGTAACTGATGATTTGCCATACTTACATTTTAAAACTTTAAACAAAATATCAAAAATTACTAGTGGTCTTGCGTTTCCAATGTGTGGATCATCATATACAGTTGGTCCACATACATACATTCCAATTTTTTTCTCATTAATTGGTTTAAATATTTCTTTTTTTCCAGCAAGTGTGTTGCTTAAATATATATCTTTGTTCATTGTATAAGGAATATACTTTTAATTTAGATTTGTGAATCTAATTGATTAATTAGGAATTTTGCATACTGGAATTGGCTCCATTTTATGCAAATTTGTTTTTCTTATTTGAATGTATTTATCTCTATTTTTTGAATTTTCGTTGTACATGGCCTCCTCTATCTCTTTATAAGATAACCCAAGTTGACCCTCATCTGTTCTACCATCATCCCATAATCCATCAGTTGGTGCAGCATTAATTATATCGTCAAGAATTTTCAGTTCTTTTCCAAGTTCCCAAACTTCTGTTTTATTGCAGTCAGCTATTGGGGAAATATCAACACCACCATCACCATACTTAGTATAAAAACCAACACCAAAGTCCTCAACTTTATTTCCTGTTCCAACAACAATTCCATTATTTGCAGCAGCAACTTGATACAGTGTCGTCATTCTCAATCTAGCTCGAGAATTAGCCATTCCATGCAAACTATCAAATTTACCTAAAGTATTTTCGAAAGTTTTAAACAAACTATCTAATTCTAAAGTGTGACCCTGAACATTTTTAAAATTTTTTTTTAACCACTCTTGATGTCTTAAACTTAAATCATGTTGAGTGTTTTTTTGCTTTATTGGCATAGATAAAACTATTGTTTTTAACCCTGTCATTGCACTTAATGTGCTTGAGACAGATGAATCTATACCTCCAGAAATACCAATTACCAATGACTCAGCCTTTTTTGGCATTGAATTTACGTAACTTAATATCCAATCTTTAATAAAAATTGCTTTTTTAGATGCGTCCATGATTCAAATATAGTGAAAAAATTAAATTTTTAAATGACTAAGATGCCGCTTTAATTGCATTTCTTGCATAATTGGAATTCTTTTTAATCTCATCAGAAATTAAAAAAGCTAACTCCAAAGCTTGGTCTGCGTTTAATCTTGGGTCACAATGAGTATGATATCTGCTTGATAAATCTTGATCAGATATATTTTTAGCACCACCGGTACATTCTGTCACATTTTGACCAGTCATTTCTATATGAAGTCCACCTGCATAAGATCCTTCACTTTGATGAACCTCAAAAACATTTTTTACCTCATTAACAACATTATTAAATGGTCTTGTTTTAAAACCTGTCGTTGAGACTAAAGTATTTCCATGCATTGGATCACATGACCATACAACATTTAATCCCTCTTTTTTAATTCCTCTGATAAGTTTTGGTAAAAATTTTTCAACTTTATCATGTCCGAATCTAGATATTAAAGTGATTTTTCCTTTTTCATTATTAGGATTAATAACTTCACATATTTTAGCAATTTCATCTGGTTTTGAAGTTGGTCCACATTTAATACCGATTGGGTTTTCAATTCCTCTGCAGAATTCAACATGGCCACCATCTAATTGTCTAGTTCTATCTCCAATCCAAACAAAGTGAGCTGATGTATTGTGGTATTCACCAGTTGTTGAATCTGTTCTTGTCATGCTTTCTTCAAAAGGTAAATGAAGAGCTTCATGTGAAGTCCAGAAATTAACTGTGTATAGTCTTCTATTAAATTCTGGTGTTATTCCACAAGCTGCCATAAATCCAAGAGCATCTGCAATTTTATCTTCTAATTCTTTAAATTTTTTAGCTTGAGGACTATTTTTAATATAACCTAAATTCCATAAGTGGACTTTTTTTAAATCTGCAAAACCTCCGTGTGAAAAAGCTCTTAATAAATTTAATGTTGCTGCAGATTGTGAATAAGCTCTAAACAATCTCTTTGGATCTGGTCTTCTGGCTTTTTCATTAAATTCTATAGAATTTATATTGTCTCCTAAATAGCTAGGTAATTCTTTTCCACCTTGTTTTTCAGTTGGTGCACTTCTTGGTTTAGAGAATTGACCTGCAATTCTACCAAGCTTAACAACTGGTAAAGATGCTGAATAAGTTAAAACAAGTGACATTTGTAGAATAACCTTAAAAGTATCTCTGATGTTGTCAGGGTGAAATTCTGCAAAACTTTCTGCACAGTCTCCTCCTTGAAGTAAAAAAGCTTTACCATCTACAACTTCGGCAAGTTGATCTTTTAGATGTCTAGTCTCTCCAGCAAAAACTAATGGCGGTGAAGACTTTAATTTATTCAACACCATGTTAAGCTCTTTCTCATCATCATATGATGGGATATGCTTAACTGGATATTTTCTCCAAGAGTTAACTTTCCAATTTTTCATATTTCAACCT
>CACMAZ010000018.1 GCA_902611815.1 uncultured Pelagibacteraceae bacterium | reverse complement strand
CTTCTTTTAACTAATTCATATTCTCCTATTAAAAAGTCAGATGAAAAATCCTTTTTGGATATTAAATCTGATTGGTTAATTAAATCTAGAAATACTGATTTAATCAAAGAATATTTAATAAAAAATTTTGAAATAGAACCTAACGAACAATTAACTAAATTTTTATTAGATGAATTATTTTCAATTAATGAAAATAAACAGGCCTGTGAATTCTTAGATAAACTTAATACTAATTTTAAAGATAGTTATTTAACTAAGTTTTCTATTTACTGCCTTATATATTTAAAAAAAAATGAACAAGCTTCTATTAGATATGATTTAGAAAAAGAACTTGGTTACAGTGATCCTTTTTTTGAAAAAAAATTTCAATACTTATTAGGTTATATCTCAGATTCATCAGATACTTCGGATAAAAATTTATTAAACTTACATTTATCATTT
This sequence comes from uncultured Pelagibacteraceae bacterium, assembly GCA_902611815.1. Taxonomy (GTDB): domain Bacteria; phylum Pseudomonadota; class Alphaproteobacteria; order Pelagibacterales; family Pelagibacteraceae; genus Pelagibacter. The sequence goes on along the minus strand of CACMAZ010000018.1, from coordinate 10,313 downwards.
GTTACCAATAAAGAATATAAATATTTACCAAATGATAAAACTTCCAAATTATATTGGAGATATTTGTCATCTAATAATTTATTAGAAAGCGTGAATAACATTGACATTGAAGATGAAAATCAAATTTCACTCTTAGAAAAGGCTACTCATCAAGGAAATTATGAAGAACTAGATTTACTTAATTTGTACAAAAGATTTCAATTTTCAGTAGATCAATTACTAAATATCGAGCAGGAAATACAAAAAATTTCAGCAATAAGATCTAGAGCTTTATTATACCAGGGCATATTGCTAAATAAGGATCCTAATAGAGTAATAAAGTTATCAAAGCTCTTAAAAGAAAGTTTTATCAATAACGAAATACCAAACGCATTTAATAACGAACTTAAAAACATATTAAAAAATTTTGAATTGGAGGAATTATCATCTGATCTTACTGAATTTTATTCTAAAAGCATGGATCAAGAAGGTCTTAATAATGATATTAAATTTAATAACAAAATTTTACACCAATCTAAGTTGGTAAAATATTTTGGTGAAAAAAATATATCAAATAAAAAAATTGAAAAGGATTTGAATAATTATTTAAAAAAAATTAAAAAAAGCAAAGAAAATTATTTAATTACCAAAGATATCATACTGATTGAAGCTATGGTTTCAGATGGTATCGAAGTTAAAGAAGAGTACAAAAACCTCTATAATTCTAAGGAGAATACTATTCCCACTGATATTCAAGTTTTAATTAATGATCAAGAAACTGGAATGGCAGTTTTAAGATTAATAGAGATTATAGGGCAAGATGAGGTAAAAGATTTGGGATCTGAAACACTTTATTTCTTGATTAATGCTCTTAATCAAATGAATATTGACCCAATTAGAAATGAAATTTTATATAACGTGCTGCCTTTAAGGGCTTAAGTTTAAGATAATTTTATATTAAAACTTTATCATGGCAATAAAGAAAATTTTAGTTGAACCGAATAAACTTTTAAGAAAAGTTTCCCAGCCAGTAAAAGAGGTTAATAAAGATGTACAAAATATCATGGATGATATGTTGGAAACAATGTATTCAGCAAACGGTATTGGTCTTGCAGCAATTCAAATAGGTATACCTAAAAATTTAATAGTTATTGATTTATTAACGAAAGAGAAAAAGAAAGACCCCTTGTTTTTTGTTAACCCTAAAATTATAAAAAAAAGTTCAAAAATGTCAAAATATGATGAAGGGTGTTTATCAATACCAAATTTATTTGCTGAAATACAAAGACCTAGTGAATGTGAGGTTGAGTATTTAGATTATCAAGGTAAAAAAAAAATATTAAAAGCTAATGGTTTATTGGCTACATGTATTCAACATGAGATAGACCACTTAAATGGTATATTATTTATTGATTATTTATCTAAACTTAAAAGAGATATAATTTTAAAAAAATTGTCAAAGCAAAAACTTGAAAAAAAAAGATTGGTTATCTAAACAATTATGAAAAAAATTGTTTTCATGGGAACCCCTTTATTTGCAGTTCCAATTTTAAAATCAATTTTTAACAAAGGTTACAATATACCTTTAGTTTATACCCAGCCTCCAAGCAAAAGTAACAGAGGTCACAAAGTAACCAAATCTCCAATTTATAAATTTTGCGAAGAAAATAATTTAAAAGTTAGAACACCGGAAAATTTTAAAAACTTAGATGATGAAAAAAATATTTTAAAAAAATTAGAGGCGGATATAGCAATAGTAGTAGCATATGGACAAATATTGCCAAAAGGTATTTTACATGTTTGTAAGAAGGGATTTATAAATATTCATGCATCCTTACTACCTAAATTAAGAGGTGCTGCACCAATTCAACGTTCAATTATGAATCTAGATAATGAAACTGGCATAAGTATCATGCAAATTAACGAGAAATTGGATCAAGGAAAAGTTTACAGTCAGTATAAAATCAACATAAATAGAGATGATAATGCTAAGGATTTATCATTTAGGCTATCTAACCTTGCTGCTGAAAAAATTGTAGATGACATCGAGAGTATTTTTGCGAACAAAAAGAATTTTATTGAACAAGATCATTCTAAAGCAACATACGCAAATAAAATTAACAAAGAGGAAGGAAGAATAGATTGGAATGATAAAGCTGAAAATATCATTGGTAAAATTAATGGTTTATATCCTGTCCCAGGAGCGTGGTTTTACTTTGATGGCGCTAGATATAAAATATTAAAAGCAAGTATTTCAAAAAAGAGTGCTACTCCTGGCAAAGTAATAAATGATAATATTGAAGTATCTTGTGGGACAAATTCTATCAAAATTTTAGAAATTCAAAGAGAGGGTAAAAAAATTCAAAATATCAAAGATTTCATTTTAGGCACAAAAATAAAAAAGGGTGTTAATTTAATCAATGCATAGATACCAAATATTAATGGAATATGTAGGAACAAATTTTTATGGATGGCAGTACCAAAAAAAACAAATTACAATTCAAGGCACTGTTGAAAAAATTTTAAAAAAAATTCTTAAAGAAAAAGTAAAATTATATGGATCAGGTAGAACAGACTCAAAGGTCCACGCTATCGAACAATCGGCTCACTTTGATGTTAAAAATAAAATTAATAATATTAAAAAGTTTTTCAACACTTTAAATTTTTTTTTAAATGGAAAGTTTATAACTGTTGTTAAAATTAAAAAAAGACCCTTGACATTTCATGCAAGATATTCAGCAAAAAAAAGAATTTATAAATATTTAATACATAATCGTGAAAGTTTACCCTCAATAAATAGAGATAGAGGGTGGTACGTTAGAAAAAAATTAGATTATAAACTGATAAAAAAGGCATCACACTTTTTAAAAGGAACACACGATCTATCTGTTTTTAGAGCCTCAAACTGTTCAGCATCCAGCCCTATAAGAACTATCGACTCTTTAATAATAAAAAAGAATAATGATATTATTGAAATAAAGATAAAATCTAGATCTTTTTTAAAACAACAAGTGAGATCAATCGTTGGGTGCCTAAAATATGTTGGTGAGAAAAAGTGGACAATTAATAAATTTAAAAAGGTTCTTAAATCTAAAAATAGAAATTTATGTGCACCTCCAGCACCAGGTACTGGGCTTTACTTAGAGAAAGTTATTTACTGACTTTATTTACTCTGAATTTTTTATTAATTCTCCATCTAGAGCCTTCACGAACAATATAACCGCAGCATTTCTTAGAGCCACATTTACAAGGAAATTGCTTATAATCTTGGTCAAAACCAAAACCATAATCATAACTTAATTCTTCTCCTTTTTTTATAAATCTTATTGATGTAACCCAGATTTCTAAACCTTTGCCTTCAACTTCACAATTTGGGTCACATGAATGATTAATTAATCGAGCAGTATTCCATTTAAAATCACCGTCTAAATCGTATCTGTTATTTAAATTAAATAAATATATATCTTTATCATTATCAAATTTATCATTGTTCTCTGTTTGTTTTTTAGTGATTAATTTTCCAATATATTGAATTATTCTAGTTCCTGGAGCTATATCTTTTTTTGCATACAAACCTTTTTTGTCTATTTTTGACTCTTTGATTCTGTAAAGTTTATTCATTAATTTTATTAGCAATTTTTAAAATAAAAGCGTAATCAAATGCGATATCTTCAATTGCCCCATCTCTTCCGGACTTACCACCGTGGCCAGCTTCCATTTCGGTTTTAAGTAATAGTAAATTATTATCAGTCTTATATTCTCTCAGTTTAGCTGTAAATTTTAAGGGTTCATCAAACAATACTCTATTATCACTTAAACTCGTTGTTATTAAAATATTAGGGTAATCAGTTTTTTTAATATTATTATATGGTGCATAAGAATATATGTAATCAAAATGTTTTTTATTATCTTTTGCATTGCCAAATTCGTCAAATTCTCCAATTGTTAAAGGTAGTGAATGATCCAGATTAGTCGTAAGACTGTCTACAAAAGGCACAGCCATAATTACACCTAAAAATAAATCTGGTTCTTCATTTACAACAACACCCATTAACAATCCACCTGCAGACCCACCCATTCCAATAATTTTTTTTTTACTTGTATATTTTTTTTCAATCAAGAATTTTGCACAAGCAATATAATCTTTAAAAGTGTTTTTTTTATTTAATAATTTGCCCTCTTTCCACCATTTCATTCCTCTTTCCATACCACCTCGGATATGAGCGGTAGCCCAGATAATATTTCTTTTTATTAAACTTAGTCTTGTTGAAGAAAAGGTTGGCGACATTGAGTGACCATATGATCCATATCCATAAAGCAGCAAATCGGCAGAACCATCAATAGGAGTATTTTTGTGCCTGGTTATTGTAATTGGCACAACCCTACCGTCATGCGAAGGGCATTCCAATCTCTCAACTATATAATCATTTGGTTCATGTCCAGATGGTATTATCTGTTCTTTAACTAATTTTTTTTCCTTTGTTTTTATATTGTAAAGATAAGTTCTATTCTGAGTTTTAGGGGTAGAGTAAGAAATATAAATTTCATCTGTATCTCGATCTTTTTGTCTTAAAGAAACACTTGGATCATAAACTTTTTCATCAGTAAATATTAGCTCCTCTTCTTCATTTGTTATTATATTTCTTATGAAAACTTTATCCAAAGCATTAGTTAATTCTGTTCTTATAATCCAGTTATTTAAAAATACTAAACTTCCTATCAAAGTCTCATCTTTGGCACTTATAAAATCTTCCCAATGATTTGAATTTATATTTTTTGATACTAAAATCTTAAAGTCTTCTGCATCTTTATTAGTATGCATATAAAAATTATTATTCCATGAATTTATAGAATAAATTATACCTTTCTCGCGTTCTTTAATAAGTTTAGGCTCAGGTATTTTCTCATCAACATGAAAATAATATTTTTCAGTTGTATTATGATCTGAACTGGTAATTAAATAGTATTTTTCATCTGATGTAAGACCAATACCAACAGTAAAAGCTTTAGTTTTTTCTTCAAAAATTAAAATATCATCTTTGACAGCTTTTCCAATTTCGTGTCTAAATATTTTTCTAGGCCTATGATTTTCATCTAGTTTTGAGTAAAAAATAAATTTGTCATCAAGACTAAACATTATTGACCCTGAAGTATCCTTAATTTCTTCTGTAACAAAGGTATTAGTTTTGATATCTCTTACATAAATTGTAAAGTACTCAGAGCCTTTAACATCCAATGAGTATGCTAAATATTTGTCGTTATAACTAACCTCTAAATCACCTACTCCAAAATAATTTGTATTTAGTTTTTTTTTCTCTAAATCACCATTCCAAATTTCTTCAATATTTTCAGTGCCAATTTTTTTTCTGAGTTTTATAGAATAGTTCCCTTTTTCTGTGGTTTTAGTCCAATATTCATATGCTTTATCTTTGTACTTTAAAGATTCATCCTCTAATTTTATTCTGCCTTTTATTTCTTTAAATAATGTTTTCTGGATTTCAGAGGTGTCCTTCAATTGAAAGTCAGTATATTTATTCTCTTCATTTAAATAATCTCTGACTTCAGGGAGAAGTTTGCTTCCATCTTTAAGAACTTCAAGAATATTTTTTTGGTGGACCCAACTGTAATTATCTTCCCAACTGGTATTGTGGCAAGATTTAACCTCCAGTTTTTTTCTTAATTGTGGTATTTTCATTCGGATCTAATACATGAATTTTTTTTTAATATCAGTAGTTATTTTTGTCATCCTGTATTTGTTATTAAATTGGTTTACCAAAACTTCGAGTAAAAAAATATCTAATTTAATTAGAAAGCTTATTATTTTTGGCTCTATAGGACTTGCTCTATTAATGATCTTTGCTGGAAGATTTATTTTTTCTTTACCTTTTTTGTTAATGATTTTACCTATTATAAAAACAAAAGCAGGACTTTCATTAATACAACTCTTTAGAATTTGGGGGTTATTAAGAGTTCTAAAAAATTCAGGTCGATTTAATTTTAATACATTTCAACAATCTAGCGCAAAAAGTATTCCATTAGATGAAGCATATAGAATTTTAAATTTAGACCCTAAAAAAAAATATACAAAGGATGATGTCCAAAAATCATATAAAAAAATAATGAAAAAAATACATCCAGATATAAGTCCAGAATTAAATAGGCTTGCGTCCATTGTAAATGAAGCAAAAGATACTGTTTTGAAAAATTTATCTTAATAATTTTTTAAAATTATTATAAATTTCTTCAGGATTAATTTTATCTTTCCCCAAAGTATCATGAGTTACGTTCGTTTCTCCCTCTGGAAGAATTGGATACATATTTTTATTATAACTTCCATATATTAAAGGTGTGTCTACCATCAACACAATCGTCTTTATACCGAGTCCAGCAGATAAATGACTAAAACTTGAGTCATTACAAATTGCTATTTGACAATTAGGAATAATTGGCAAAATTTCTTTAATGGTAAAATTATTTAGTGGTGTACAATATTCTTTGTACTCACTTTCAATGATTTCATCCATAATTTTTAACTCGTCAATTTTATTACCTGTCATTAAAAAAAATCTACAATTAGATCTTTTTAGTACCTTGCTCATAAAACTTTTAAATATTGAAGCTGGCACTCTCTTAGTTTTACCTGAACCACCTATACCAAGTATTATATTAGTAATACTTTGATCAATAGAATGATTCTTTTTGGCTTTTAGAATATCTTGTTCTTTTAAAAATAACCTTGGTGTACTTTCAACGTCCTCCCCAATTGATTTAAGAGTAAATTCTTTTGCTGCCTCTATAATTTGTTGATTTTTTTTTTCAAATAAAGGGTAGTGAAAGACTTCTTTTATACCTGAAAATTTAGAAATTAGGAAATACCTTAAGGATGAATTAAATATGAAAACTTTATCAAATTTTTTTAATTTTAATTCATTTACTAATTTAAAAAATCCCTTCACGCCAGAGTGTTTCCCATTATCTTCTCTTTCAAGATACATAATTTCTTCAACAATTTCTTTATTATTAAAATACATTTCTACTTTAGTATTTTTTTTTGCTAAAATAGTTACAGGCGTTTTGAATTTTTTAGAAATAGCCTCAATAAATGGAAGAAACATTATCATGTCTCCCATTCCCATTCTGTTTTGTAAAATTAATATTTTCATTAACTAACTAATATCTTTACTAAATTTTTCTTTAGAGATAAGCTTATTTTATGGTTGAAATTAAAGGCATTTATGCGGCATCAGTTTCAGTACTTAATGATGATATGTCGTTAAATATTAAAAAAACTGCAAATCATTGTGAAAAAATTATTAAAGATGGTTGTCATGGTGTAGTCATATTTGGAAGTACGGGCCAAGCACAACTAATTTCTCTAGCTGAAAAAATTCAAATGGTCACATATTTAAGCAAAAACACAAATAAAGATAATTTTATCATAGGTTGTGGATTAAATTCCTTGTTGGATACCATAAACCTCATGAAGGTTTCAGTCAACTTAGGCTTCAAGAAATTTTTAGTAATGCCTCCTGCATATTACAAGTATGGAGACAAAGAAGTTATTAATTACTATATGAAATTAGTTAATTCAGTTCCTGAGTCAAAAATAATACTATATAATTTTGAAAAATTATGTGGATACAAATTTTCTACAAAATGCGTACAAGAATTGGCTAAAATTTTTCCAAAAAATATTATTGGGGTTAAAGATAGTTCATATAATTTATATCAAGATCTTAAAATTAAAGATTTTTCAATTCTTCCAGGATCAGAGCTAAAATTATTATCTTGTTTAGAAATTGGATGTTCTGGAATTATAACAGCAACTTGTAATGTGACCGCAGAATTATCTAGAAAAGTTTATGACGATTTTTTTAATAATGTTACACAGACCGCAAACAATAAATTGTGTGAGGTTAGAAAAACATTTGATCAATTTAATTTAATTTCTGGTTTACATTCTTTTTTGAAGGAAAAAGATAGTGATTACGCTAATATTTTACCCACTTTGTCATTGTTAGATCCTAAGGACGAAAAGATACTTTTTAACAAGCTTAGAGCATTAGATTTTCCAGCGAAAAAAAATGTTGCGGCCTAAGTATCTTTCAGGTTGTGAAAGTATATAATCGATTAATTATAAGCTCATATTTTAAATATAATTAACAGAATAAAAAATTTTCAATTACAAGTTACTATATTTATTAGTTATTTGCTGATAAATCAACATATCTAACCAATGAAAAAAAAAAAGAAAAAAAAAGTTAAAAAAATAAAAAAGAAAAAATTAAAAAAGAGAACCGTCAAAAGAAAAGTATTAAAGAAAAAAAGAAAAAGAAAAGCTTCAAGTAGAAAAAAAAATGTAATTAAAAAAATTACAAAAAAAAACCACTTTCTTGTAAATTTATTGAGGCTTCAAGAAAATATAAAAATAAATATAAAAAATAATTTCAAGATTAATCTAGAAGAAAAAATAAAAAGTTTCTTCGATTTTATTGATAATAAAATCGATCAATACAAATCATTGATAAAAGAAGAAAAGCAGAGATTAAAAATAGAGTCATATGAGAAAGAGCAAAAAATCAAACAACAAGAAAAACAAAAGGAGCTAGAAAATTTAGATTTACAATTAAAGCTTAAACAAAAGCAATTAAAAGAGGAAATTTTGCTTGAAAAGCAAAGATCTAAAGATTTGAAAAATTTCCTTAGAAAGGAACAAGCAATTCTTAGACAAGAACAATCGGAAAGACAAAGAAAATTTTTAGAGGAAATAAAGTTACAAAAACAGATTGAGAAATTTAGAGTAAGAGAAATAAAAGAATTAGAGAAACTAGAAAAAATTTCACTTAAAGAACAAAGAGAAGATTATGCTGGTTTGCAAGACAGGATCGATAAGCTTAAAGAAAAATATAGATTAATTAGAGACCAGAAAATTAGAGAGAGGGTAGAGGCGTTAGGTATAAAAACTTCTGATAAAGATGATAGAGATGCACTTTTAAAGAAAGAGCATGATTACATAGTCTCCAGACAAAAAATTGAAAATTCTTTAGAAAGTTTTTACAGGAGCGCTAGCAGTTTAGTTTTTCAATTAAATAAAAGACATCTAACTAGAGAGATGTCTATTTTTAGATGCATAGATAGAAGATTTGAAACAGGTGAAATTTTTATTAAAAAAGATGATTCGAAAGATGAGGAGTGGTTAATCTTAATATACATTAAAGATAATTCCCTAAGTGGTGATATAGTTATAGAGGATAAAAGTAATCCAGAGAAAAATCACTCCCACGAATTTAAGTCGACAGACATATTTACCGCATCAGACTTAATGGTAGACTCATTAACCCAGTTGATTTCTAGAGAGAGAAGCAAGACAAACTAAATAATTATTTTGAATAAATAACTTGTTTTAATTTATATTCCCATAAACCATACTTTGAGTATGTCATTTTTAAAATATGATTAGTATTTATATCTAACCACACATCATATCTGCGTTCCTCACTGTCTTCTTTATTGAGTCTTTTTGATAAAATTACAAAATGCTTGGTATCGTAAACTTTACCATACAACTTTATTTTTTCCTTTTTTATAAAATTTATAGTTTGCTTATTTATACTTCCGGAAATTGGGCTTATGTTTTTTTCACTTTGGATTATTTTATGATTCCACCAACTACCAATTACTATATCTAACCCAATCTTGCCAGTATAAGAGGATCCCTTAATAAAATAACTTTCTTTACTTTCATTTAAATATAAATCAACAAATTTTTTTTTTTTATTTTGAATAGTATCTGATTTGAAACTAACAAGTTTGTTATTTTTATAAACTTCTTTACTAGCTCCTTTAATTGAAAAAGCATTTAATCCTAATATAGAAACATTAAATTCTGTCTTATTATCTATTTCCAAATTTTGATCATTCCTACTAAATGTATAATTGTTAAAACCAATTTTTTTTCCATCTTTAAAAATTTCCATCAAAAATTTCTCAACTTTTCCATAGTGTCCTATATGTCCAAAAGATTTGAGGGGGAAAAATATTAATATTATGGTAAGAAGTAATATTTTAGTAATTATTTTCATTTTAAGATTAAAAATACATTCTAATAATTAATTATGTTTTTAACTATAAAAAAAATTCCAAAAAAATCATGGAGTTCTAAAAACCCGTTCAACTTAAGACCAAAATTGATAACTATTTTTTTCTTAGTTTTTGGATTAACGTTATTTGGTGCAGGCGAGGGTTTGCTTATTGTTTCGTTTACAGGTGCATCTCCATGGAGTGTATTAGCTCAAGGAATATCTCTTAATACAGATATATCTGTAGGTATAGTT
>CACMAZ010000017.1 GCA_902611815.1 uncultured Pelagibacteraceae bacterium | reverse complement strand
TCAAACAGATTTTTTTAAAGATAAATACGTTTTAATTGGTGCATCAGCCCAAGGGTTATTCGATTTAGTTAAAACTCCACTTGGAATTACAATTCCTGGAGTTGAAGTTCACGCTAATGTTATAGAAAACATATTAGATCAATCTTATTTGGTTAGAAATCCAAACACTTATATTTTCGAGTTATTATTTTCTATAATTATTGCACTTTTAACTTTTATTTTATCTCAAAAGATTAAACCAAAATACAGTTTATCTGTTTTCTTTGGTAATTTGTTATTCATTATAATAATTGGATTTTCTATCTATAAATTTAGATCTGAACTTGTTGATATAAGCTATCCAATATTTATTTTAACAATTACTTTTTTAACAGGTTTGTATTTTAGATTTATAGAGGAAAATAAACTAGCACTTGCAAACTTACAAAAAGAAGCAAAACTTTTAAAAGAAAGAGAACTTGCTGCAGGAGTTCAGAAAAGTTTATTCCCAGATATTTCAAAATTTGAAAACTTTATTTTCGCTAAAAACGTTCCTGCAAGAGATGTATCAGGAGATTACTTTGATGTTGTAAGATCAACACCTGAAGAGTATTTTTTCACACTAGCCGATGTATCAGGTAAGGGTGTTAAGGCTGGTATGTACATGGCTAAAGCATCATCTATATTTAGAACACTTACCAATTTAAAGTTTCCTTTAGAAAAAGTTGTCTTTGGGGTCAATAATGAACTCGTCGAAGCTAAATTTAAAGGAATGTTTGTAACAGCAGTATTTGGGAAACTGAATATTAAAACAGGAGAACTAGTATTTATTAACGCTGGTCATGAAAGTATTCTAACTTTTGATAAGGGTAAAAATTATGAATATATAAAGTCTGATATGCCGCCAATTGGAATTGTAAAATATTTCACAGAGTCGATGGTAAAATCAAATACTATAAATCTTAAAGATAAAACATTCGTGGTCTACACAGACGGTGTGACAGAAGGATACCTTAAAAATGGTGAAGAACTGGGAGCAGAAGGTGTTCAAAATATCATAAACAGTATTGAAAATATTAATCCAAAAAATATAGTACTTGGTATAGAAAAAGAGCTCAATTGGGGGGCAGAAAAATTAAGGGACGATATTACTTGTATGGCTATTAATATAGAAAATACTGAGCTGATCAAAAAGAAGTAAATCTTAACATCATGAAAATTATTAAAAAATTAAATATCAAAAAAATTTTTAGGTCTTTAAAATCAGGTGTTTTAAGTACTAATATTTTTTTTATCTTATTTGCAGCTTTTTTTTCTTCACTAGCTCTAGCGGCCGCTTTAACTATCACACATGTAGATAATAGAATTCCTGCGGGAGCAACTGGTTGTTTTAGTTCTAAATTAGAGCAAATTCTTAATACAACATCAGTACAAACCTACGCTACAGAACTTAAGCACGATAGAACAGAAGACATACGAGATGTTTTATGGAGCGATGACGGTACAATGGTTTTTACAATAAATGATAATATGAATAGAACTAAGAATGGCTACATGGGTGACCTTGATTTGTCTATGAATAAAGTTAGAGATCCGTTTGAATTAAAAACTGTAAAAACTACACTTGGAATACACACTTGTGATGATATTGATGGTTTTGATGTTGATCATCCAGATTTTCTGGCACAAGGCATGAGTGCTGATACAACTGAATATGTAAGCATCCATGCTGCACTTAATGGTACAATTTTTTTTATTTTAAGTGAGACAGGTGAATTACATAAATACAATTTAAGTAAATCTTTCGATTTTAGGACAGCTACTTATGAAAATGAATTTGCTTTAAACAGTGAAATTAACTCTTTTTCTTTTAGCAAGGACGGGACAAGATTGTTTGCTTTAAATGCTGAACATAATACTATGGAACTTACAACATTTTCATTATCATCACCTTTTAATACTTCCATTACTCCTACCCAAATACATATCGTAGATTTGTCAACGATAGGAATTGATTTAGTGGATGGAGAAAATTCAAGTGCTACAGATGTAGAATTTAATGATGATGGAAGCGAGATGTTTATATCAGTATTTAATCAAGAAGGAGATGTATTAGAGAGAATTCACCAATTTAGTTTAGGTAAAAATTATGATGTATCAACAGCAAGCCATATAGGTTCCGTCGCAACACCATTTGTTGGTCGTGAAAACAATAATGGATGGATGGGAGGTTTCACTTTTTCTAGCGATGGAATGAAACTTTTTACATCACAAAGATTTACAGGACCTGCAGTAGATCAGATTTTTCAATATAATCTTCAATGTCCTTATGGAATAGCTAAGTGTTCTTCAGACACGTCTTCGTCAATTGAAGCTCAATTTGAACTTGCTAAACAAAATATAAGTTTAAATGTTAATACTATTTTTAAAAGATTTGAATGGATAAAAAGAAATCGTGATGATGAAAATTTATCTGCTCATAACTTTAAAATAAATTACGAAGATCCTTTATTGAAAACTTTAGCTAATAAATTTGAACCATCGGTAAGAAATAATGTTGCATCTTTTATTAGCAAACATAAAACAGAAAATAAAAAATCAAAGTGGTCTAGCTGGAGCTTAGCAGATATATCTTTGAGTATTTTTGAAATAGACGGTTCAGTAAAAGCAAAAGATTTAAATACCAGAGGTTTAACCTTAGGAACAGATAGAAAATTTGGAGACAACAAATTTTTTGGACTAGCACTTAGATACGGTGATAGTAGTTCCGACATCAAATTTTCAAAACAAGATGTAACTATGGAGTCTTTAACTTTAAACCTATATGGAATTTTACCCTCTAAAGATAATCAATACATAAATGCTGTAGTAGGCTTAAGTCATTTATGGTACGATCATAGATATATGGGTAATCTATCAGGTGAGAGAAAAGGAAAACAAGCTTTTGCAACAATAAATTATAGAACTAAAGAAAAATATGGAATTCTTAATGTAACCCCAACAGGTAAACTTACATATGGCGTAACAAGATTATCAGAATTTACAGATTTCTTAGCTAAAGCCTCAGGGCTACCAGCTAGAGACGTGATATATAAAGAGGACACATTTACCAGCGGGGAACTGGCAGCTGGATTTTTATTTGAAACTGATATCATTGAAACTGATCAAGGAACAGTTCAGCCAATGGGTGGAATAGAGATATTATATGATTTAACTAATGACGTTGATTATAAATATGTTTATCAGGGTGGAACTCATGTCAATAAAGAAACTATACATTCACCATTTTCAAGGCAAAATCTAAAGACCTCAATTGGTTTTGAAGCAATTCACTTAAATGGTTTTACAGTATCAACTGAGTATCAGAGAATAATAAGATTAAATGATACTAGTGAAGCTCCTGGATTTAGTACGGATACTTTTATAATAAAGTTTAGTCGTTCAAAAGAAGAGGATGATCAATTTGCATTAAATTATGATCCAATCAATGCTCACCAAACCAATTTGAGCTATTCAAAAAATATTCATGGTTTAGACTTTAAAATTAACTCAAATCAAAGCTTAGAGAACAGTTCTGAGTATTTTACCAACCTAGAAGTGTCTGGAAAATTTTGAGGAATTGAGATAATATTATTAAAATGTTTGAAAAATTAGAAGAACTTGCAAAAAATAATAAAAAAATTTCAGATTTTCATATTAGAAGTGGTTGGCCTTTAGCATATAGGCAAACAGGTGAAATTCATAAAGTTCAAGATGTAATGGTTAAGGCACAAGACCTACAAGATCTTATCTCAACTAATTGCAATGAAGTAGAAATGAAAAAGTTTAATGATACTCATGAGTTAGACTCGTCTGTTACATTGAGTGGATTAAGATTTAGAGCTAATTTTTATAAAACTATTAATGGTCCAGCAGCAGTATTAAGAAGAGTAGAGAGCGTTATACCAGAAATGGGCCAATTTGATTTACCACCAGCTCTTTATGATATAATAGATATGCACAAAGGTTTAGTTTTAGTAACAGGACCAACCGGATCAGGAAAATCTACAACACTAGCTGCGATAGTAAATGAAATAAATAAAACTAGAACTGCAAATATTATTACAGTTGAAGATCCTGTTGAATTTATCCATAAAGATATAAAAAGTATTGTCTCTCATAGAGAAGTTGGAAAACAAACACAAACTTTTGCAAGTGCACTTAAAGCTGCATTAAGAGAAGATCCAGATGTAATTTTAGTTGGAGAGATGAGAGATTTAGAAACTGTTGGGCTTGCATTGACAGCTGCAGAGACAGGTCACTTAGTATTTGGAACATTACACACAAGTGGTGCACCAAATACAATAAATAGAATTATTGATGTCTTCCCGCCGGAACAACAAGCTCAAATAAGAGCACAGATTTCAACATCATTAAAGATGGTTGTTACACAAAGACTTTTAAAAACCAAAGACGGTCAAGGACGTTGTGGTGCTTTTGAGGTGATGAAGTGTACAGCTCCAATTCAAAACTTAATAAGAGAAGCAAAAATTCATCAAATCCCAAGCATCATGCAGACTGCAGTAAAAGATGGTATGATTACCATGACTAAGTCTTTAGAAGAATTAGTCAAAGCAGGGAAAATAGATGCGGGTGCTGGAAAAGAACACTAAAGCTTTCACCATTCTTGAATTAATAGTCGTCTTAACTATTGTTGGAATTGTTTCAGCTGTAGCATATCCAAATTTTTCTTCATGGAATAAAGAAAGAAAGGTTAGGAGCGCAGTTAATAAAATATTATCCATAGTAAAAAATATTCAAATACAAACACAACAAGGAACATTTGCTTATGTACAAGTAAAATTTACTAATACTGACAAATATTTACAGGTTGAAACTAAAGGGATGACTATGGATACACTCGCATCAAAAATAAACAATGGAGATGATCCTTGGAACCAATCATTCCCTGATAACGTTACAAGTAGATGTTCCTTAGATGAAGATTATTGGGATACAGATGCTGCAGATGCGGGTGAAATTAAAAATTTTGTTAGTAAAACAAATTTTAGTGATATCACAGCATCAATGAAAGTGACCGCGGAACAAGCTGATGCTGTAGGTGGCGAGGAGGGAGACGCCGTGCCAGTAGATATGCTAGGTGGTGATGATGGAGCAGGCGCAGAAGGGGATGTTGGAGCAGTTTGCTTTTCAAGGAATGGAAAATTTTATGAGGCCAATGGGGGCTTATTAAGCAACTCAAATAAGCCATTTGATTTTATATATATTTGCAGAAGAGTTAATGAAGGTGAGGACTGTAATGTTGGGTATAGTGATAGTGATTTAGATAAAGAATTACCCCCTGGTACAGATGATGATGGAAATACCGCAGAATACTTAAATGCTATTAAATGGTCTAGGTTTGGAAACTTTGCTATAACTAAATGGAGTGGCAGTAGTTGGATTGAATAAATGATTTTTAAAAACAAAAATATATTAGGTCTTTCTTTATTAGAAGCTTTGGTATCTACTGCAATTATTGGAATTGGATTTGTTGCAATTTTACAGATGACTAATTACTCAGTTCAATCAATGCATTCCTCAGGCGAAAGAACTAAAGCAAACTTTTTGACTAATATAATTGCTGAGGACGTTATAAGCGCAAGAGATACCGCAACTTCTTCTGACTCTAATTTTACAGAATATTTACTTGGCGCAGATGACGGCAAACCAATATTCGAGTCTGAGGCATGTAAAGTAAAAGATGGTACTGGATCTGCTAACGCAGGAAAAATTTATAACACTACAGGAACTGATGCACATGCAAGAAAAAAAAGTAAATGGGAAGCAATTTTAGATAGCAAGTCATATTTAAGATGTAGAGGAACAAATGAAACTAGAAAATTTCAAGTTTACAAAATATGCAGATCGGGTTGCACTAATAATAATCCAAACATGCAGGATTTAGAAATGTATATTGGCCGAGTTCAAATAAATTTAAATGACGGAAAAAAAAGAAAGTATTTATATTTTCAGTCGGATTATAAGTTACAAGGAGTAAATTAAACAAATGAATAAAGAGTATTTTAGAAATCAAAAAGGTTTAACACTTGTTGAAATTTTAATTGGTATTTTAATCACAACATTAATGATGGGTGCATTATATACCACGTATAATGTTGTAAATAACACTTATTCACAAGTTAGTGAAAAAGCAAAAATTAGTAGATCTAGTAGAGATTTAGTTTCAATGCTGATGAGAGATATTCGAATGGCTGGATTTAAATATTACGCTGGATCTCAAACAATAGCCAAGTTTGCCGAAGATACATTTAAAAAGAGAAGTTGTGACCCTGGTCTCGTTCTTCCTAATAAAAGTTATCTAACTTTTGATAATGGATTTAATGATCATAAATTAAGTCATAACCCTATTGTAATAAGAAAAAATAGACTTGGTTTCCAAACATCAGGCGATGATAGTGATTCAATTAAATCGAATGCAAATTCAACAAATAAGTGTTGTGACCAAATAGAGATTGTTTATGAAGATTTTAATCAAAACGATTTAGACCAACCATTTAAAAGGTATAGGATTACATATTATGCTGATGAAAAGATAGGTGAAAAAAATATAGTTAGATTAGCTGTCTACAAAACAGTTGAGTCATGGAGGCAAGAAAGAGTTGCTTCAGACGTCGCTAAAATTGGTGAAGATGAAGAAATTTGTATTTTTCCTGCAACAGGTGGTCAATGGGTAACTGATTGTCCACAATGTATAGAGAAAGATCTTGTGAGGGATCATATTGAAGATATGGAATTTATTCCATTTGATAGAGATGGACTTATAATCAGAGATAGTGCAGGGAATTACCCTGCTCCTGAGATTGATAATTTGAGAGACAGATTATTTGATATTGCAGGTGTAGATGTCAGGTTAACTTTTAGATCTAAAGACAACTTTTATAAAGAGACACAAAAAAGAGAAGTAGTTGGATTAGATGATCGAAAGATTGAGGCCGAAGATAGACTATTAAGAGATTCAGTAATTGTAACAGTTAATACAAGAAACATTGGAGGAACTTTATTCTAATGATAAAAAAAAATGAAAAAGGTTTTACATTAGTGATGTCTTTAGTTTTACTTCTTGCAATGTCACTAATGGGAGGTGGTTTAATAGTTATTTCATCATCAGACCATCAAAGCAATAATAGCAGTGACGACTTTCAACAAACTTTTTATGTTGCAGAACACGCATTATTAGAAGCTCAAAAATCCCTAATAAATAGCATGATGGGAAAAGTAAAAGACGACGGTACAAGAGATGAGGATAAAAGGCATATACCAACAAATGTAGAACAAGCAATCTCTAAATTAGATGACGGAACCCCTTGTTACAAAAGTTTTAGAAATATAAGTAGAAAAGATTTTAAGGTCGTTGAGCACATTCAAGATGTAAGTTTTTATGATATTATTTCTCCTATATTAGACGAAACTTCTAATTTCGGTAGCAGCAAACAGGTAACAGGTGAAATTAATAGAATGAAAAAATTTAAATATGAATACTTTTCTGTGAACGCAGGTTCTGCTGATTATAAATCTGTTGGAGGCAGCTTAAAGAAAACTTCTTCAAGTGTTCAAAGACAAGGAACCGCTTACAGAATCTATGCCTGCGGTATAATGGGAAGTGTTTCAAAACCAGAAATTTTAGTCCCGTTAGAGACCATAGCTATATTATCTCACTAAATGCTTGGTCAAATTGGACATAAATTATTTATTAACTGTGTTGAAAAATTTTCTCAATTATTTAAATTTATATCTGTGAAAAAAATATATTTTTATATTATTTTATTATTATTTATCTTTAACAAGTCCTTTGCGTGTCAGCTTCTAAATGTCCCAATTGGATCAAATGTTAGTAGCGCGGTTTCTACATTTGAATTTATAGATGCATATAGTACAGATATTTATGGAGATGAATTTTCAGCAAAATATCAAGATTATGCCCAAGATTATTGTGAGGGCTCATCACTTGAGAATGCAGATTTAGAAGTTATAGTTTATAACTCTAAAATTGCAGGGATAAATTTAGTAAACTCACACAATAATAGTCAAAATGAAATTTATGAATTTGTAAAAAATTTTATATCAGACCCAGGAAGTGAAACTAAGAGTAATAATTGGACAGGCTATAAAAATTTAAGCATAGGAGAATTACTCATCTTTTATGGTAAAACGAAAATTGCAAACGAAACAATTGAATATTTAGAAATAACAAGCCCCGAGATGTTGGATTTTACCGTAGGTGAAAGGGTGATGAATGCAACTGGATAAACTAATGAAATATTTAAAATTAATACCGATACTTTTTTTATTAATCAATAATAATAATATTACTTATTCAAAACCTGTGCCACCAGGAGCAGGAGATGGTGATGTTGCAGCAAATATTTTATTTTTGGTTGATAGTTCTGCGAGTATGCAATCATGGATTGGTTCTGATGGGTTAGGCGCAGCTCCAAAAGCAGTTTATGACTCAAATGGAAACATATTAATTAATCAAAGTGGCAGAAGAGCTGTTGGTATAGTTAGATATACTTCAGCTGGTAAAAGAGATACTGACTTTACACCAATTCGAGTAACTCCTGCAGCTGGATGCACTAATGTTTATGACACTACCAGGTCCACAGTAAGAAGAAATGTAAGAAGAAATAGAGGATTACGTTTTGTAGAAGGATTTTCAGGTAAAAATATTTCAAATAAAAATATGTTTTTCTTTAATGCCCTAGAAAGACACGACAGAGATATGGTCTTTGGTTTTACTGAGGATGGAACAGAATGTTTATTCGCTTTACGTGCTCAGTCACAACGAGCCAGAATTCATGATCTTGATATTAAAGAAATTGGGGGCACATATTATATGTTTTTGGGTGGTCCTTGGAGAAGAGGTGGCTTTTTTAAAGTTTGCAACCTTTCGACGATGGCATGTACCAATCAAGAATTTAGGGGGAGAAATACTTTAAGAACTATGGGAAGATTATCAGTTAATAATGAAGGTACTATGGTTTATATGACAGATTATAGAGATGGAAATGTTAGGGGATTTAATTTGGATTTAGCAAGCCCTACTCCTTTAGCTTCAATAACTATGCCAAATAGAACCTGTACAAAAGTTAACAATCCAGATTTAAGTAATGATGTCATGCATGCAACGACTATTGCCGTTTCTCCTGATGATAGCAATATTCTTTATATTGGCTCGCACATTAATCATGCAATACAAAAATTAGAGTTTACTTCAGATACTGATTGCGTTGTACGTGCAAGTATTGGTTCTGGAGTAAATTCAGTTATATCAAATAAAGGGACCTCTGGAGATACAGCAGCAGATGATGTTCGATTTTCAAGAGTTTGGGGAATACATGTAGATGCAGAAAGAAATAGAATACTAACAGCAACCACTAGAGGATATGTAGACGAATTTAATGAAACTAATTTCACTGTTGCTAACAGAGATACATCGTGGCTTCAACAAATGGGAGGTCCAAGAGTAAGAAGATGGGACGGAGTAAAAGATGCAATTAATGCTATTGTAAACGATACAACTCTGACAACTGGTGCACATTTTGGATTTGGTCACTGGAACGCAGGTAGGAGCGGTTTAGGCAAAAACTCTAAAAATGGTGGAGCTTATTGTCATAGAAATGATAAGTGTACCTATTATGATGGCTGGAAGGGCGAACACCCTGCAGGAACAAGTGTTTTGTGTAATACAGACTCTTGCTTAAACGTTGGAATAAGCTCTAAAGGAGCTAGTCAAATCATGAGAGTTTTAGAACCTATGGGTCTTGCTTGGGGAACAGACTCGCAAGCATTCTCGGACATAGCTACTAAATACTTCAACGATCCTAAAGCAGGAGGTTTAGTGTTTGATGAGGATTCTTTATGCCAATTAAATTACGTGATTGTAATTGGAGATGGTGCAATGACAAATACTGGTATTGGTAAGGCAGTTGATGGAGTTAATATTGGCCATGCTAGTAAAGGTAAATCTATAGGCCGAATGGAGGAATTAAGAAAGAAAGGTATTAAATCTTTATATGTTGCTTACGGTGGAGGAATAAGAGGTAAATCCATGAGTATGTTTAAAACATTTGCAAGAGCAGGTTCCTGTGAAACGCTTGGGGACAAAGACTGTGAGGAAGTAATAATTGCAAATACTCCTGAAGAGTTAAAATCTGAACTAACGAGTAAAATTAGACAAATTATTGCAGACAAACTTGCATTTACCGCCCCATCTATTACAGCAACCATTCAAGAGGGTGGTTCACTGTATCAAGCACAATTTGCTTACGAACAGTTTGGAGAATGGAAAGGTACAATTTTAAGAAAAAAACTTAATTCAGATGGAACAGTAGAACACGAAACCACTGAGCCTAACGCACACGGAAATTGGAGTGCTGCAGTAAAAGTTAGAGGCCAATCTAGAGCAGGTGATGCAAAAGATGAGAGACACTTGTGGTCAGCGATACCAGGGGCATCATATTTTGGAAATTGGGATAATTTTAATGTTGGAAATTCGAGCATTATAGCAACAGATTTATTTGATATGCTTGGATATACCGTTCCTGATTACCATAATTCATCATCCTATTGTGCAACAAGAGATACAGGCAAAAAACATGTTGGCCCAAATGGCAATGCTGATGACATTGAAGGATTAATAAAATTTATGAAAGGTAATGATTATTTTGATTATGATGGAGATTGCGACATTGAAGAGTTAAGAAAACATGTAATGGGTGATATTTATCATTCTCAATTAATTGAAGTAGGTCCTCCAGATGCAAGTTTAGATTTTTCAAATAGAAATGAAGAGGCCTATCATAGAAGTACAAATAATTATCAGGGCTTCATGTCAAAACATTCACAAAGAAGGAATATAATTTACGCTGGCTCTAACAGTGGAGTACTCCATGCAATTAATGCAGAGACTGGAGAAGAAGAATGGGGTTTCATTCCACCTTTTATTGCAGCATTATTACCTCAAGTTATTAATAAAGGATATGATGGTAATATTGATGCAGTAATATCTTATGTGTTAGATGCTGATGGAAATCCAAAGTTGGATGCTGACGGAAAACCAATTGCGATTACAGCTCCCGCTGGTGGTACAAACCCAGTATTTGGTGTTGATGGTTCTCCAGTTGTTCATGATGCATTAATTGAAGGGTACGATGCACTAGGTAATGAGACAGGCAAACAGTGGCGAACAATATTGTTTGTCCCTTATGGAAGAGGTGGTGCAGGCTTCTCTGTTCTTGATATTACTAATCCAATTATTGAAGATAGTAGCGGTCCTATTCATATGTTTTCTATTTTTAACGATCAAATAAATAAAAAAATTCTAATAGCTGATTACGAGGGAAATATAACAGAAGAACCTTATAATTCAGGCTTTTCATCTTTTCTTCAATCGGAAGAAGGTATTAAAGCATATGCAAATTATCAGACAGCAAGAGATGCAGATAAAGATGCAGATGGTAATGAAGTATGCAATAGTCTTGATGATGCTGTAGTTGATTGTGTAGAACAAGATGCAATTGCAGCATGTGTAGATAGTGATGATTTAACTGCTGCTGATCCAGCATACAGAGATGAAGGTACAAGCTCTTGTTACACGAGTGACACCTTTCATTTTGCTAATATCACATTAGATGTTGATGATAATACAAAAATTGATGACGGTGTTTTAAGCGCACAACAAAGAGACAACGTAACAGGCTTGATGACACCTCTAGGTATTGCAGATGCAAGAATGTCAGGTGGTCTATTAAAAGTAAAATTTGATCGAAAATTAACCATTAATGCTAATAGAATTGCACACGTAGCAGGAGCAGACAAAGAGACAAATCAGTTTAGTATTTCTACATCTTGCAAAGGTGCAACAGGTCTTCCAACTGAATATGATTATTCACAATTAGGTGAGACATGGTCTACACCAAGAATAGTCAGAATACCTTCAGTAGATGGGGGTGGTATTAATGAGGACAGATATGTTGCAATTATGGGCGGAGGAATGAGTAAAAATGATACTTGTGCAGGCTCTGCTATATTTTTAGTAGATCTACATTTAGATGAAAGAGATAAACCTGGAAGAATTTATGCTGCTGAAGAAAATGGAGGTCCAATTACAATTGTTGACACAACACCAGATGGTATAATGGTCGGAGGTACTAAGACTGCTACTGAAAACGGAAGTGATATAGTTAATGCAATCCCCGCAGCTCCAGTTGTTATTACTCCTGACACTGCTTTTGGTATTCCATGGAGAGGAGCCCTTGTATATATAAACGATTTAGAGGGTAAAATTACTAAGATAAATTTAACAAATTCCACAAGAAATTCTGCAGCACTTTTCGATCAAACAACATTGTTTAGATTAGATGCGAATACAGATAATGCACGTTACTCATATTTTGCAATGGATGCAGGAATAGGAGTGAACACAAATCAATTAATGTTATTTGGAGCCACAGGAAATTTCACAGATCTTGGTGGTAGAGAACCAAATATGGATAATATTATGTATGGAATAACTGACCCTGACTATCCGTATTTTAAACATTTAAATCTTGGTGGAGGTGGTAAAGTTCCAAGAGGTGATAATACAACATTTTTCCAATTAGCTCACCAAGGTGCTAATGCTGCACCCGGTATTGACAATGCTGCTCATTGTAAAAATGTAACTGGTGCAACTGATTTTTCAAAATGTATTGAAGGTAAGCAGGCTTGGGTAATTAAATTAGGTCAGGATGAAAGTAATAATTTTTATTTGCCTAAAACATTTAGAAAAGCATCTGCGTCACCAACTTTATTCAAAGGCCAAGTATATTTTCCTATTTACCAACCACCAGACAGCGGTGTAGATAGATGTGCTCAAGGATCTGCATTTATTTGTGTATCGGATGATGAGTGTGGTTATAATAATTCGGCAAAATTAAAATTACCTTCAGCACCAGCTGACGTTAATAATCCAGGAGCAAATGCTTGCGCGTTTGTAAGAAAAGGTATTTTATCTGAGTTGGTGATATTTGCAGATAAACTATTTGCAAACGTTGCTGGTCCAACGGGTGATGCAGATACATTATTCTCAATATTATCAATCCCTGGTGAAATTATGCAAAACAAAGGTGGTTGGAGAGATAGTAGTTTTTAGTTTAATTTCTTCTTAAGATTTCCATCAATAGCATCTAAAAATTGATTTGTGGTTAAATACTTTTGATTTTTATCAATTAAAATTGCTAGATCTTTTGTCATAGAGCCTGTTTCAACACAATTTATACAAACATCCTCTAAAGTTTTAGAAAATTTTATTAGCTCATCATTTGAGTCTAATTTTCCTCTATGAGCAAGCCCTCTTGTCCAAGCAAATATTGATGCAATAGGATTGGTTGAAGTTTCTTTTCCTTGTTGATGCATTCTGTAGTGTCTTGTAACAGTCCCGTGTGCGGCTTCTGCTTCCATTGTTCTTCCATCTGGGGCTAACAATACACTTGTCATTAAACCCAGTGAACCATAACCTTGTGCAACTGTATCAGATTGAACATCTCCATCATAATTTTTACATGCCCAAATATATTTACCGCTCCACTTCATTGCACACGCAACCATGTCATCTATAAGTCTATGTTCATAAGTTAAATTATGTTTATCAAAATCAGACTTAAATTCTTTTTCAAATACTGCTTGGAATATATCTTTAAACCTGCCATCGTAAGTTTTTAAAATTGTATTTTTAGTTGATAAATATACAGGCCATTTTTTAATTAGACCGTAATTAAAGCATGACCTTGCAAAGTCTTCGATTGATTTATCTAAATTATACATTGAAAGTGCAACCCCAGGCCCAGGGAAATTAAATACCTCATAACTTTTATTATCTTTTCCATCTTCTGATGTCCATTTTACCTCTAATTTTCCTTTACCAGGAACTTTAAAATCTGTTGCTCTATATTGATCACCAAAAGCATGCCTTCCTATAATTACAGGATCTGTCCAAGATGGAACTAATCTTGGAACATTTTTACAAATTATTGGCTCTCTAAAAACAGTTCCTCCAATAATATTTCTTATTGTTCCATTAGGAGATCTCCACATCTTTTTTAAATTAAATTCTTTAACCCTTGCTTCATCC
>CACMAZ010000016.1 GCA_902611815.1 uncultured Pelagibacteraceae bacterium | reverse complement strand
TACCACCAGAACCCTTATATCTGCTACCAAATATAAAATCATTATTTTTTGATAGTTTAATTAGCTCATCAAGATATTTTGGATCAAAAGAATGGTCTGCATTATATATGCATCCAAATTTATTTTTAGCTTTTTTAAATCCCTCTACAATAGCCGAGCCATATCCTTTACTTTTTTGTATTATTAATTTGCAATTAAATTTTTGAGTAATAGGTATTGAGTTATCTTGCTCACTATCAACAACTACAATTATTTCATCGACAAGTTGATTTTCTTTAACTTCATTAAGAACAGCTCCCAATGACTCCACTTCGTTCTTACAAGGAATTATTAAAGATATTTTTTCCATCATTGAATTTTTAAAAAGATTTGATTAATTCTCTTCTTTATTTTTTTCTACGAATATTAGAGCAACTAAAAATAATGCAGTCCAAAACATCGCTATTAAACCTTTTTTAATGTTGGTTTCAGCTCCCCATATGTCTAGAAACACAGCACCAAATAATATTCCAACAATATACAAAATTACAACGTGCTTTATCTTAATCATTTAATTCCATTTTCCTTTTTTTTTCTAAGGAAATTCCATGCTCACATTTATAACTATAAGATTTCTCAAAACTTTCTAACTGCCAACCTCTCATTCTAGATCTTATTTCAATTAAATTTTTTGATTTCCAATCATTTGTGGTATCTTTATCTTTCCATTTAAGTTTTTCCTCTGAATTTCTTGCACAACCGTAGCAAAACCCAGTGACCGGATCAGATCTACAAATACTTATACAAGGTGAAACAAACATAATTATATTGGATTATTTATCGCACAAATATTCTAATTGGACAATTTTAATCTATCATATATAAGTCTTTTAAATATTTGGGCGAGTGGCGGAATTGGTAGACGCGTTGGTCTTAGGAACCAATATGGCAACATGTGAAGGTTCGAGTCCTTTCTCGCCTACCATATAATTATGAAAGTAACAGTAGAAAATAAAAAAAATTTAGAAAAAAACTTAAAAGTTTTAATTGATAAAACTATAATTAATAAAGAACTAGAACAAAGATATGAACAAATCAAAAAAGATGTTGTTCTTAAAGGGTTTAGACCAGGAAAAGTTCCAACAGACATTATAAAAAAACAATTCGGAAAAGCAGTTTATGGAGAAGTTATTGATAAAATTTTAAAAGAAAGTTCTGCAAAAGCAATTGGAGAAAAAAAAATTAGACCCGCATTACAGCCGAAAATTGATCTTAAAAGCTTTGGCGAAGGTAAAGATTTAGAGTACACAATTAGCGTTACAGAATTCCCAGAAGTCAAACTAGATTCTTTAGAAAAAATTAAGTTCGATGACTATGAAATAAAAATTGACGACAATGAAGCGAATAAAAGAATCAAAGAGATTGCAAAAAATCAAAAAAATTTTATTGAGGTTGATGCAGCTAAAGTCGCTAATGAAGGTGACTTAATATCGTTTGATTATAAAGCCACAGTTGATGGCAATAGTTTTGAGGGCAACGAAGGAAAAAATACACAATTGGAGATTGGTAAAGATTTATTTATAAAAGGCTTCGATAAACAATTATTAAAATGTAAAAAAGGTGATGAGATAACTGTAGAAGTGGCTTTACCAGAAAACTTTCCTAAAAAAGAATTAATAGGTAAGAAAGGTATTTTTAAGTGCAAAATAAATTCAGTCAAAAAACCAAAAGAAACTGAAGTCACAGATGAATTTGCAAAAACACTTGGCGCTAAAGATTTAACTGATTTAAAAAAGATTATATCAAAACAAATAAATGAAGAGTTTAAAAATTCTTTAAATATAATTTCAAAAAATCAGATATTAAAAGGTTTAGAGCAAATAAAAGTAGAAGAGCTTCCACAATCATTGATTGATGAGGAAGTAAAAGTATTAGGTCAAGGTCAAACTGAGGAAGAATTAAAAAAAAATAAAAAAGATTTAGAAAAAAATGCGTCTAAAAGAATTAAGCTTGGTTTAATTTTAAACGAAATAGGGGAAAAAAATAAAATTAAAGTTGATCCAAACGAAATTCAATCTGAAATACAAAAACAACTAAGTATGATGCCTGGTCAAGAAAAAATAATTATGGATTATTATAAGAAGAATCCTTCTGCTTCAGCTAGTCTGAGAGGAACACTTTATGAGGAAAAAATAATAAATTTTGTAAAATCAAAGGCAAAATCAAATAAGAGAATTTTAAATAAAAATGAGGCTGAGAAAATAATAAAAGCTGAAAATGAAAAAAATTTAGAGCAACAAAAGAAAATCGTAAAATCCTCATCATCAAATGAGATTAAAACAAAATCCAAAAAAAAAGAAAATAAAGCCCCAATTAAGAAAAAAGCAAAAAAAGTTAGCAAAAAGTAATTACAAGTTGTATAAATAGCTGATTCGTAATTATGACTATAAAAATTTCAGAGCATATGAATACTCTTATTCCAATGGTTGTTGAACAATCCTCAAGAGGAGAGAGAGCTTATGATATATATTCAAGACTCTTAAAAGAGAGAATTGTTTTTTTGGTAGGTCCAATTAATGATAGTGTAGCTTCATTAGTTACAGCTCAATTATTATTTTTAGAGTCTGAAAATCCAAAAAAAGAAGTTTTTTTATATATAAATAGCCCAGGTGGTTTAGTTACAGCAGGCTTAGGTATTTACGATACGATGCAATATATAAAACCAGATGTATCAACTTTGTGTATTGGCCAAGCAGCATCGATGGGATCATTTTTATTAGCTGCGGGAAAAAAAGGCAAAAGGTTTTCATTACCCAATTCAAGAATAATGGTTCATCAACCATCTGCAGGATTTCAAGGGCAAGCTACAGATATTGAAATTCACGCTAATGAAGTTTTGTCATTAAAAAAAAGATTGAATGAAATATATTCAAAACATACAGGTAAAAATGTTGAACAAATAAAGGATGCTCTCGAGAGAGATAATTTTATGACCCCAGATCATGCCAAAGACTTTGGTTTAATTGATCAAGTAGTTGAGAAAAGAATTTAGTTTTACACCACATCTAGTCAAAATTTCATACTAAACTTGAAAAAAGTGTACCAAATATAATAGAATAAAATAAATGATTCGTTTTAAAATTCTATGAGCAATAATAAAAACATATTGTACTGTTCTTTCTGTGGTAAAAGCCAGCATGAAGTTAGAAAACTAATTGCAGGTCCAACAGTCTTCATTTGTGATGAATGTGTAGAATTATGCATGGACATTATAAAAGAGGAGAATAAAGATACTTTTGTAAAACACCAGGATGGACTACCATCACCTAAGCAAATTTGCTCAGTATTGGATGATTATGTAATTGGTCAAGACTTAGCAAAAAAAGTTTTATCTGTTGCTGTTCACAATCACTATAAAAGACTAAATTATGAAAATAAGACTAGTAAAAACGTAGAACTTGCGAAGTCAAATATTCTATTAATTGGTCCAACTGGTTGTGGAAAAACTTTGCTAGCCCAAACACTAGCAAGAATTTTAGATGTTCCTTTTACTATGGCTGATGCAACAACACTCACAGAGGCAGGTTATGTTGGTGAAGATGTAGAAAATATTATTTTAAAATTGTTACAAGCTGCTGATTACAATGTTGAAAAAGCTCAAAGAGGAATAGTCTATATAGATGAAGTAGACAAAATAAGTAGGAAATCAGAAAATCCTTCAATAACTAGAGATGTTTCTGGTGAAGGAGTACAACAAGCATTACTTAAAATAATGGAAGGAACAATTGCAAGCGTACCACCACAAGGAGGTAGAAAGCATCCTCAACAAGAATTTTTACAGGTAGACACAACCAATATTTTATTTATTTGTGGAGGTGCATTTGCTGGATTAGATAAAATTATCTCACAAAGAGATAAGGGCTCTTCAATAGGTTTTGGTGCTAAAGTTAAATCTATTGAGGATAAAAAAACTGGTGAATGGATTAAAAGTTTAGAACCTGAGGATTTATTGAAATATGGCCTTATACCAGAATTTATTGGAAGGTTACCAATAACAGCGACTCTTGAAGATCTAGATGAAAAATCTTTAATTAAAATCTTACAGGAGCCGAAAAATTCTTTAATTAAACAATATCAAGAATTATTCAAACTTGAAGGTGTAAAATTAAATTTTAAAGATAATGCAATTAAAGAAGTGGCTTTAAAAGCTATTAAAAAGAAAACTGGAGCAAGAGGATTAAGGTCAATATTAGAAAACGTTTTGTTAAAAACCATGTTTGATATTCCAAGCTTGGATGACGTGAGTGAGGTTATAGTAGATGTGAGCTCAGTCAAGGGAGAAACACAACCAATTATTGTTCATTCTAAGAATAAACAAGATAAAGATAAGTCTAAAACCTCAGCTGCGTAATATTGCACTTAATAAAAGATAAAAAACTATTGCATTATTCATTTTAATATCCATATAATTACCTTATGGAAGTTAAATTCAATTCAGCGTTATTACCTTTAAGAGACATTGTAGTATTCCCTCACATGGTTATTCCTTTGTTTGTTGGAAGAGATAAATCTATTACTGCTCTAAATGAAGTTATGAAAAAGGACAAAAAAATTGTCTTAGTAACACAAAAAAATTCTGAGGTAGATGATCCCAAAAAAAATGATATTTTTAGTTATGGATGCGAAAGTAGCATTCTACAATTACTTAAATTGCCTGATGGAACAGTAAAAGTTTTAGTAGAGGGCATATCAAGAGTTAAAATAAATGAATTTCAGGATAATAATGAGTTTTTGTCCTGCTCTTACGAAAAACTGAATGAGATAATTAATAAAGATGAGGATTTAATGCCTTTAGCACTAAATTCAATTAAGAAATTAGAAAAACTCACATCAATTAATAAGAAAATTTCTAGTGAAACAATAAATAATATTAAGCTTTTAAAAGAACCATCTAAAATTTCAGATAACATTGCATCACACTTGAATGCTACAATTTCCGAAAAACAACAAGTTTTTGAAACCCTAGATTTAAAGAAAAGATTAAATCTTATTAATAAAATTATGGACAATGAGACTAGTATTATTGGCGTTGAAAAGAGAATTCGTGGAAGAGTTAAAACTCAGATGGAGAAAACACAAAGAGAGTATTATTTAAATGAACAACTTAAGGCTATACAAAAGGAATTGGGTGAAATAGAGGATGGCAAAGATGAAACATCAAGTTTAAATAAAGCTATACTAAGATCAAAAATGCCAAAAGAAGTAGAAAAAAAATGCATGTCGGAATTAAAAAAACTAAAAAACATGAGTCCCATGTCAGCAGAAGCTACCGTTGTCAGAAATTACTTGGATTGGATGATTGATATACCATGGTTTAAAAAAGACAAAGTTGATATAGATCTTAATAATGCTCTAAAAATTTTAGATGAAGATCACTTTGGGTTAGAAAAAGTAAAAGAGAGAATTATAGAATTTTTAGCAGTTCAAAAAAGAATGAACAAAATCAGAGGACCAATATTATGTTTGGTGGGACCACCTGGTGTTGGAAAAACATCCCTAGGTAAGTCTATTGCAAAAGCTACCAACAGACAGTTTGTTAGAATGTCACTTGGTGGCGTTAGAGATGAAGCAGAAATTAGAGGACACAGAAGAACTTATATAGGTTCACTCCCAGGAAAAATTATTCAAATGATGAAAAAAGCTGGAACAAAAAATCCTTTATTTTTACTTGATGAAATTGATAAAGTTGGAAATGATTATAGAGGAGACCCTTCATCTGCGTTATTAGAAGCTTTGGATCCTGAACAGAACACGACCTTTAATGATCATTATTTAGAAGTAGATTATGATCTTTCTGACGTTTTATTTGTTACAACAGCAAATACATTAAATATTCTTCCACCACTTCTTGATAGGATGGAAGTAATAAGAATACCTGGTTATACTGAGGATGAAAAGATCAACATAGCGAATAAATATTTATTACCTAAGCAAATTAAAGATAATGGGGTAAAAGATGGAGAAATGAATTTTGATGATGATACTATTAAAGATGTAATAAGATACTATACTAAGGAATCTGGAGTTAGAAATTTAGAGAGAGAAATATCTAAAATATCTAGAAAAGTTGTCAAAAAAGTTGTTAATAAAGAGTCCGATGCAGTTAAAGTTGATAGTAAAAATTTATCGGATTTCTTAGGAGTAAGAAAATTTAAATTTGGAGAAATTGAAGATACTAACAAAATTGGAATAGTAACAGGTTTGGCATGGACTGAATTTGGAGGTGAAATTTTAAAAATTGAAACCGTTAATATGCCAGGAAAAGGAAGAATGCAAATCACAGGAAAATTGGGTGATGTTATGCAGGAGTCGGTTAAAGCTGCTAAATCCTATGTAAGGTCCAAGTGCTTAGATTTTGGTATCATACCTCCTACTTTTGAAAAGAAAGATTTTCATATTCACGTGCCAGAAGGAGCTACTCCAAAAGACGGACCATCTGCTGGTATTGCAATGGTAACCTCAATAGTTTCTTCCATAACTAAAATTCCAGTAAATAAAGACGTTGCTATGACTGGTGAGGTAACTATTACAGGACAAGTTTTACCGATAGGTGGTTTAAAAGAAAAATTACTTGCTGCGCATAGAGCTGGTATAAAAGAAGTTTTAATTCCAAAGGAAAATAAAAAAGATTTAGTTGATATACCAAAAAAAGTAAAAGACGATGTTAAAATTACCACGGTCGAGACAGCTGATGAAGTATTAAAAATAGCTTTAATAAAAGATCTAAAATCAGTTGAATGGGTTGAGGTTGATGGTATGTCTGACAATAAAAAAAGCGAAAAAACACCAGCAAGTATTCAATAATAAATAATTTACATTATCTTCCCACTGATGTATTAGTTAACAACTTTGGAGGGCGGTTAGCTCAGTTGGTAGAGCATCTCGTTTACACCGAGGGGGTCAAAGGTTCGAGTCCTTTACTGCCCACCAAAAAAAAATTTTAGGGGGGTGTAGCTCAGTTGGTTAGAGCGATCGCCTGTCACGCGATAGGTCGCGGGTTCGAGTCCCGTCACTCCCGCCATAATGATAACTATTATCAATTAACGAAATCTTATAGCAAATAAGCCAATAAAAACGTGACGTAACTGCACTTTCAATTAGCATAAAAAATTATATATAAATGATATGTCTTTAGAATTTTTAAATAATTATTTAACAATAATAATTTTTTTAACCATTGCTATATTACTAAGCTTGGGTTTTGTTGTACTTAATTTTGCTTTATCACCAAAAAATCCTGATCCAGAAAAGCTATCTGCTTATGAGTGTGGGTTTGAACCATTTAACGACTCTAGAATGGAATTTGATATAAGATTTTATCTTGTAGCAATTCTATTCATTATTTTTGATTTAGAAATAGCATTTCTTTTTCCTTGGGCAATAACTTTAGGCAACATAGGTTATTTTGGTTTCTTTTCTATGATGTTATTTTTATTTATTTTAACTATTGGTTTTATTTACGAATGGAAGAAAGGCGCATTAGATTGGGAGTAATATGAATTTAGCAGATAGAGAAAAACAAATACCTGAGGAATTTAAAGATCTTGCAAAAGAATTTGCAGATAAAGGTTTTATAACTACATCAATGGATAATTTGATTAATTGGGCTCGCTCAGGATCATTACATTGGATGACTTTTGGTCTTGCGTGTTGTGCTGTGGAAATGATGCAAACATCTATGCCAAGATACGATCTAGAGAGATTTGGAGCAGCTCCTAGAGCATCACCTAGGCAATCAGATGTAATGATTGTTGCAGGAACATTAACAAACAAAATGGCACCAGCTTTAAGAAAAGTTTATGATCAAATGCCGGAACCTAGATATGTAATATCTATGGGTAGCTGTGCAAACGGAGGTGGTTACTATCATTACTCTTACTCAGTTGTTAGAGGTTGTGACAGAATAGTCCCGGTCGATGTTTATGTACCTGGTTGCCCACCTTCAGCTGAAGCGTTGTTATACGGAATATTGCAACTACAGAAAAAAATAAGGAATCGCGGATCTTTACAAAGATAAAATGTCATTATCAAACTTAGAAAAAAAAATTAATTCTGAACTAACAACAAAAATTAACTCATCTAGAATTAATCATGATCAACTCGAAATTCAGATAAATAAAGAGTCCCTATTAGATGTTGTAATTTTTTTAAAGAAAAATAATTCAACCAAATTTAAGCAACTAATAGATATTACAGCAGTAGATTATATTGGGAGTGAAAACAGGTTTAAAATGATTTATTTATTTTTAAGTCACGAATATAATCTGAGAATTAATTTATATTTTAATATAAACGAAAACGAAATGGTAAATTCTCTTACAAAAATTTATCCGTCTGCTAATTGGATGGAAAGAGAAGTTTTTGATATGTATGGTATTAAATTTAATGATCATCCAGATTTAAGAAGAATACTAACAGATTATGGTTTTTCTGGACATCCTTTAAGGAAAGATTTTCCTATAACTGGTCATACAGAGGTTAGATATAGCGAGGAAAAGAAAAAAGTTATTTACGAGCCAGTAAAACTTGAACAAAATTATAGAAATTTTGATTACTCAAGTCCCTGGGAGGGAACAGAATACATAAAAGAAGTACAAAAAAAAAATGACTAAAGAAAAAAAAACTCTCAATTTAAATTTTGGTCCTCAGCACCCTGCGGCACATGGAGTTTTAAGGTTGATATTAGAGTTAGACGGTGAAATTGTTGAAAAAGCAGATCCACACATAGGTTTATTACACAGGGGTACTGAAAAATTAATAGAAAATAAAACTTACTCTCAAGCCATACCCTATTTTGATAGACTTGATTATGTTGCGCCTATGAACCAAGAGCATGCATTTGCTTTAGCAATTGAAAAAATAATGGATGTAGAAGTCCCAATTAGGGGTCAATTTATAAGAGTAATATTTTGTGAAATAGGTAGAATTTTAAGTCATATTTTAAATATTACTACGCAAGCATTAGATGTTGGAGCTTTAACACCGTCTCTTTGGGGTTTTGAAGAAAGAGAGAAACTAATGGGCTTTTATGAAAGAGTATCTGGTTCAAGATTACATGCCAACTACTTTAGACCTGGAGGAGTTCATAAAGATTTACCGAGAGGTTTAGATAAAGATATATTAGAGTTTTGTAAAACATTTCCAAAAATAATTGATGATTTAGAAACATTGCTGACAGATAACAGAATATTTAAACAAAGAAACGTTGACATTGGAATTGTGTCTAAAGAAGATGCATTAAATTACTCTTTTTCAGGAGTAATGCTCAGAGGTTCAGGAATACCTTGGGATTTAAGAAAATCACAACCTTATGATTGTTATGAACAAATAGATTTTAAAATTCCGATTGGAAAGAATGGAGACTGTTACGATAGATATTTGTGTAGAATTGAAGAAATGAAAGAAAGTGTAAAAATTATTGAACAATGTTTAAAAAATCTCCCCAAAGGTCCAGTTAAATCTATGGATAACAAACTTACACCTCCACCAAAAAAAGAGATAAAACAATCAATGGAGGCTTTAATACACCATTTTAAATTGTTTACTGAGGGATATAGAGTTAAAAAAGATGAAATTTATACTGCTGTTGAGGCACCTAAAGGTGAGTTTGGGGTTTATTTAATTTCAGATGGAACTAACAGACCTTATAAATGTAAAATTAGAGCACCAGGTTTTTCACATCTGCAAGCAATGGATTACCTAATTAAAGGACATATGTTAGCTGATGTACCAGCTGTCCTAGGTTCCTTAGATATAGTTTTTGGAGAGATTGATCGATGAGTTTAAAAAAAGTTTCTAAAGATCAACCAGATAAATTTGAATTTAGTGAAGAGAATTTGAGTTTAGCAAAAAAAATAGTTTTAAATTATCCAGCTGGAAAAAAAAAGAGCGCTGTAATGGCATTACTTTATTTAGCTCAAAAACAAAATCATAATTGGATACCCTTAGCTGCTATGAAATATATAGCTAAATTTTTAGAGATTTCTTATATAAATGTTTATGAAGTTGCTACCTTCTATTCAATGTACAATTTGAGTCCTGTTGGAAAATATTTTATACAAATTTGCACAACAACGCCGTGCATGATAAGAGGAGCATATAAACTTGTTGATGTATGTAAAAAAAATATTTCCGAAAAAGAAAATGAATTTTCTGATAAAAAAAACTGTTCCTGGACTGAAGTAGAATGTCTAGGTGCCTGTATAAGTGCTCCTATGGCTCAAATTAACGAGGATTATTATGAGGATTTAAATGTAAAACAGTTTGAGGGTATAATTAAAGATATTTTAAAAGATAAAAAACCAAAACCAGGGTCATATCGTGGAAGAGTAAATTCGGAACCTGAAAAAAACAGACAAACTTTAACAGAGAATAAAAATGCTTGAGGACAAAGATAGAATTTTTAAAAATTTATATAATGATTTAGGTGCTGACATAGACTCTGCAAAAAGTAGAGATGATTGGCTAAATACAAAAGAAATATGTTCTAAAGGAAGAGATTGGATAATAGAGGAATTAAAAAAATCAGAGTTAAGAGGTAGAGGTGGTGCCGGTTTTCCTACTGGGCTAAAGTGGTCTTTTTCACCAAAAAAAGTTGGAGCCAAACCTCATTACTTAGTAATAAATGCTGATGAGTCTGAACCTGGCACATGTAAAGATAGAGATATTTTAAGATTTGAACCTCATAAACTTATTGAGGGTTGTTTAATTGCATCATACGCAGTCAACGCTCATAAATGTTACATTTATTTGAGAGGAGAATATTATAACGAAGGTTTAAAACTTCAAAAAGCAATAGATGAAGCTTACAAAGCTAATCTAATTGGAAAAAATTCATCAGGTACTGGGTGGGAACTTGATATTTATATACACTATGGTGCAGGCGCATACATCTGTGGTGAAGAAACTGCTCTTTTAGAGAGCATTGAAGGTAATAAAGGACAACCAAGATTGAAGCCACCTTTTCCAGCTCTCGTAGGATTATATGGATGTCCTACAATCATAAATAACGTCGAGACTATAGCGGTAGTACCAACAATATTAAGAAAAGGATCAAAATGGTTTGCATCTTTGGGTAAACCAAAAAATACTGGAACTAAAATATTTTGCATTTCAGGAAATGTTAACAGCCCATGTAACGTTGAGGAAGAGATGGGCATTAAATTAAAAGATTTAATAGAAAAACATGCTGGTGGAGTTGTTGGGGGATGGGATAATTTACAAGCTGTTATTCCAGGAGGTTCATCTATGCCAATGTTAAGCAAAGAAATAAGTGAAAATATAACTATGGACTTTGATTCACTAGTGGAAAATAACAGTGGTTTAGGAACAGCAGGAATTATTGTTATAAATAAAGATCAGGACATTATTAAATGTATGGCTAGGATTGCTAGATTTTATAAACATGAAAGTTGCGGACAATGCACACCATGCAGAGAAGGTTCAGGTTGGATGTGGAGAATTTTGGAAAGAATGGCAAAGGGAGAAGCTTCAAAAGATGAGGTTAACATGCTTTCTGATGTCACCAAACAAATCGAAGGTCATACTATTTGTGCGTTTGGAGAAGGATCAGCCTGGCCGGTACAAGGTTTACTGAGACATTTCAAAAAAGAAATTATCGAGAGAAATAATTTTGATCCATTAGTTAAAAATAATAAAAATATTCCATATTTAATTGACCAACATATATTAGAGGAAGATATTAAAAATGTTAAAAGTTAAAATTAATGACATTGATATTGAGGTAGAGGAAGGTCTAACAGTTTTACAAGCTTGTGAAATAGCAGGAGCAGAGATACCTAGGTTTTGTTATCACGAAAAACTATCAATTGCAGGCAACTGTAGAATGTGCTTGGTAGAAATTGAAAAATCAAAAAAACCAGTTGCGTCATGCGCAATGCCAGTTGCAGATGGAATGAACATCAAAACAAATACAAAACTAGTCGAAAAGGCTAGAAAAGGAGTAATGGAATTTCTTTTAGCAAACCACCCTTTAGATTGCCCCGTTTGCGACCAAGGTGGAGAATGTGACTTACAAGATCAATCAATGTTTTATGGAATTGATAAATCAAGATTTAAGGAAAATAAAAGATTTGTACCAGAAAAATATATGGGACCACTGATAAAAACTCAGATGACTAGGTGTATACATTGTACAAGGTGTGTAAGATTTGCAACTGAGGTTGCTGGAGTACCAGAAATTGGTGCTATTGGCAGGGGTGAAGATATGCAAATCACAACTTATCTAGAAAAAGCAATGGAGTCTGAACTATCAGCAAATGTTATAGATTTATGTCCAGTTGGAGCACTTACCTCAAAACCGTATGTATTTGAAGCAAGACCCTGGGAGTTAAAAAAAACTGAAACTGTAGACGTCATGGATGCAGTAGGTTCCAATATACGTGTTGATACTTATGGATGGGAAGTAAAAAGAATTTTGCCAAAAATAAATGAAGATATTAATGAAGAATGGATTTCGGATAAGACTAGATATGCATGCGATGGTTTGAAGTATCAGAGATTAGATGTTCCTTATATTAAAAAAGAAAATAGTTTTAAAAAAATTAGTTGGCAAGATGCGCTTCAAATTTTGAAAGATAAAATAAATGTAACAAAACCTGAGAAAATAGCAGGTTTAACTGGTGATCTCACAAATATGGAAACATTGTTTGCGTGTAAAGAATTGTTTCATAAAGTTCTAAAATCTAAAAATTTAGAATCTAGAGAAAAAAATATTTATATAAATTTAAATGATAGAAAAAACTACCTTTTTAATTCTGAAATCAAAGGTATTGAAAAAAGTGATTTAATTTTATTAATCGGTACAAATCCAAGATATGAAGCTACAATGCTAAATGCTAGAATTAGAAAGTCTTTTTTAAAAAATAATACAGAAATTTTTTCTTTAGAGGATTTGGGAGATCTTACATACAATTATAAAGTACTTTCAAATACGACAGAGGAAGTAAAAAAAATTATCGAAAATAATTGTGATATCTCAAATAAAATTAAAAAAGCAAAATACCCTTTGGTAATATTTGGTGAGTCAGCTCTTACATTGAATTCATCTAAATATATGTTTGAAGGTTTTAAAAAATTTCTAAATGAAAATAATAAAATTACCGAGGAATGGAATTCACTAAATATTCTTAATACCAATGCTTCAGCTGTTGGTTCATATGATCTAGATATAGTTTGTAAAACAAACGAAACATTAGAAAAAATAAACAAAAACTTTTTTGAAATACTGTTTTTAATTGGTCAAGATAATATCTCAATAAATAAAAAAAGTGAATTTGTAGTTTATATAGGAAGTCATGGAGACAAAGGTGCTGAAATAGCTGATCTTGTGCTTCCAGGCGCTGCATTTACAGAGCAAAATGGATATTTTACAAATTTAGAGGGAAAGTTGCAGATGGCATTTAAAGCTTCTTATCCTCCTGGTGAAGCTAAGGAAGATTGGGTTATAATCAATGAAATATCTAAATTAATTGATGGAAATGGATTGTTTAAAGATAAAAATGAACTTTTGACTGCAATGAACAGCCATATTAATTCAAATAAAAAAAACGAATTTTCAAACTTATTTAAAGAAGAATATATAAATGAAAAGATTTTAACTTTGCCTATAGATTATTATCATTCAAATGTTATCGCTAGATCATCAAAAACTATGAATGAATGTAGAAATATTAGATCTAAATTAAAAAAAACAGGTACAGAAGGATAAAGTGGAATATTTAAATATTTTATTTTCAGAGACTTACAAAATTTTATTTCTTTTGTTACCAGTTTTGGTTTCAGTCGCTATGATAGTATGGTTAGATAGACGTATTTGGGCTTTTGTTCAGAAAAGAAAAGGGCCAAATGTTGTTGGACCATTTGGATTACTCCAATCTTTAGCGGATGCTTTAAAATACATATTTAAAGAAATAATAATTCCTGCAAGCTCAAACAAAATTATTTTTATTCTTGCTCCCATAGTTACAATGACACTTGCTTTAGTGGCTTGGGCAGTAATTCCATTTAGTGAAGATTTTGTGCTAGCAGATATTAATGTTGGAATATTATATATTTTTGCAATTTCATCGTTAGGTGTATATGGAATTATAATGGGAGGTTGGGCCTCAAACTCAAAATATCCTTTTTTAGGTTCGATTAGATCTGCTGCACAAATGGTTTCTTATGAAGTTTCAATAGGTGTAATAATAATAAATGTTTTACTATGTGTAGGTTCTTTAAATTTAGGTGACATTGTTTTAGCTCAAGAAAATATATGGTTTGTGGTCCCGCTTTTTCCTATGTTTGTAATTTTTTTTATTTCTGCGTTAGCAGAGACAAATCGACCACCATTTGATTTGCCCGAAGCAGAGGCAGAGTTAGTATCTGGATACCAAACAGAATATTCAGGAATGATGTATGCAATGTTTTGGTTAGGCGAATATGCAAATATTTTATTAATGTGTGCATTAGGTTCTATATTGTTTTTAGGTGGTTGGCTCTCTCCTTTAGATATTTTTCCCTTTACAATGGTACCAGATCCACTGTGGCTAGTTATAAAAATAATTTTTTTATTTATTTTATTTGCTTTAGTTAAAGCTATTGTGCCAAGATATAGATATGATCAATTGATGAGACTAGGATGGAAAGTATTCTTACCAATTTCATTAATTTGGGTTGTTTTAACTTCTGGCTACTTATTGTATTTTGATCTATTACCAAAAAGCTAATTATGAAAATATCAAGATTTATAAAAACTGTTTTTATGTTTGATTTTTTAAGAGGTTTAATGATCGCGATAAAAGAAATGTTTAAACCAAAAAAAACTATAAACTACCCTTTTGAAAAGGGCAAAATAAGCCCAAGGTTTAGAGGAGAGCACGCATTAAGAAGATATCCTAATGGAGAAGAAAGATGTATCGCATGTAAGTTATGTGAAGCTGTTTGTCCAGCGCAAGCAATTACAATAGAATCTAGTGAAAGAGAAGATGGTAGCAGAAAAACTACTAGATATGATATCGATATGCTAAAGTGCATATATTGTGGCTTATGCGAAGAGTCTTGTCCTGTAGATGCGATTGTGCAAGGCCCAAATTTTGAGTTCGCAACAGAAACCAGAGAAGAACTTTATTATACAAAAGAAAAACTTCTTGAAAATGGAGATAGATGGGAAAGTGTTTTAGCTGCAAATATTAAGGCAGATAATCCACATAGATAATTATTTACATGCCAGCTCACGCTTTTTTTTTTTACATATTTTCATTAATTGCAATTGTATCAGCAATAATGGTAACAGCTTCAAAAAACACAGTTCACTCAGTTTTTTTTTTAATCTTAGATTTTATTAGTATTTCTTGCTTATTCATTTTAATAGGCGCAGAATTTCTTGGAATGATAATGTTGATTGTATATGTGGGCGCTGTAGCTGTATTGTTTTTATTTGTGGTTATGATGTTGAACGTTGCTCAGCAAAAAAACCAGTGGTTTGGTGCTGCCTCAGGAAGTAAACATATTCCGGTAGGAATGATTGTAAGTTTAATAATTTTCTTTGAATTATTAATTGTGATTGGTGGATGGAAATTAAAACCTGATTTAAGTAATGACTTTATAAATCTTCCGACTACCAATATTACAAA
Organism: uncultured Pelagibacteraceae bacterium; assembly: GCA_902611815.1. Lineage (GTDB taxonomy): Bacteria > Pseudomonadota > Alphaproteobacteria > Pelagibacterales > Pelagibacteraceae > Pelagibacter. Next base: position 5,388 of record CACMAZ010000016.1, on the reverse strand, counting down.
TACACATTCTATTGGTAATGTACTTTATACTGATTATATACACTTGTTTCAATTATCAGGAATGATTTTGCTAGTTGCAATGATTGGTGCAATAGTTTTAACGTTTAGACAACGATCTGGTTTAAAAAAACAAAGTTATATTAGGCAAATATCAAGAGAAAAAAATGATGGAGTAGAATTAGTAGATGTTAAGAATAAAGAAGGAGTCAAAATAGATGTTTGATATTGGCATAGGACATTATTTAACCCTAGGTGCAGTAATTTTTACAATTGGAGTTGTTGGAATTTTTCTAAATAGAAAAAATGTAATAGTAATTCTAATGAGTATTGAATTGATCTTATTGGCAGTAAATATAAATTTAGTATCTTTCTCTATTTTTTTGAATGATTTGAGTGGTCAAATTTTTACTTTATTTATATTAACTGTTGCAGCAGCAGAAGCTGCAATAGGTTTAGCTATAATAGTTGTTTACTATAGAAATTCAGGCACAATTAGAGTTGAGGAAATAGACAATCTTAAAGGATAAAATGGAAATTTTAATAGTTTTTCTTCCACTCTTAGCAGCAATTATCTCTGGATTTTTTGGAAATAAATTAGGTAACAGATTCTCAGAAATTTTAACAAGTTTATTTGTTTCAATTTCTGCAATTTTTTCAATTTATATTTTTTACAATGTGATGATCAATGATTATAATTCAAATATAATTATTTCGTCGTGGATTAGCTCTGGAACACTAGAAGTAAACTGGTCAATTAAAATTGATCCATTATCATCTGTAATGTTAGTAGTTGTTACTTTTATATCCTCGCTTGTTCATATCTATTCAATTGGATATATGCATCACGACCCTCATAAACCAAGATTTATGTCATATTTGTCTTTATTTACTTTCTCAATGTTGATGTTGGTAACGTCAGACAATTTTTTACAACTCTTTTTTGGTTGGGAGGGAGTTGGTGTATGCTCTTATTTTTTGATTGGTTTTTGGTTTAAAAAACAAAGCGCAAATAATGCAGCAATAAAAGCTTTTCTTGTTAATAGGGTAGGAGACTTTGGGTTAGCATTAGGTATTTTTTTGATATTTTATTATTTTGGTACCATCAATTACAACGAGGTATTCAATTTAATTCCAACTCTAATATCAGAAAAAATTAATTTTCTTGGGTTTAATTTCGTTGTTATAGATTTAATTTGTATTCTATTGTTCATTGGAGCAATGGGTAAATCAGCTCAAATTTTCCTCCACACATGGTTACCAGATGCTATGGAAGGCCCAACTCCAGTTTCTGCATTAATTCATGCAGCAACTATGGTAACAGCTGGAGTTTTTTTAGTTGTGAGGTGTTCACCAATTTATGAGTTATCTCCATTAGGTTTAGAAATTGTTACATTAATAGGAATGTCAACTGCATTCTTTGCTGCTACTGTAGCCTTAGTACAAAATGATATTAAAAAAATAATTGCGTATTCAACATGTAGTCAACTAGGATATATGTTTTTTGCAGCTGGAGTTGGCGCGTACAATGTAGCAATGTTTCATTTATTTACTCACGCTTTTTTTAAGGCTTTATTATTTCTAGGAGCCGGTTCTGTGATCCACTCATTTCAAAATGAACAAGATATTAAAAATATGGGTGGCGTTTGGAGAAAATTGCCTTTTACATATTTAATGATGATTATAGGCACACTAGCATTAACTGGCTTCCCCTTTTTATCAGGTTTTTATTCAAAGGATGCAATTATCGAATTTGCTTATCTTGAGAAAGGAAGTTTAAGTAATTATGCAGCAGCAATTGGTATAGTCACTGCAATTTTTACCTCAATTTATTCCTGGAGATTAATATTTTTAACTTTCCACGGTAGTTTTAATAATAACAAACTAGATATAAAAAATTTACATGAGTCACCTTTAGTTATGTTGATACCACTGGTTTTATTATCTGTTGGAGCTTTATTTTCTGGAATGTTTTTTAAAGAAATATTTATCGGTGCTGAAAGTAGTCAATTATTTTGGAAAGACTCAATAATGTTTTTAGAACCATTGAGCAAAGACCATCCGCCTTTATGGTTTTTATTATTAACTCCATCATTTGTGATTATTTCTATTCCATTTTCTTATTATTTATTTCTAAAGAAAAAATTAATTATTGAGCAAATTGTAAAAATTAATTACCCATTATATGTTTTCTTGAAAAAAAAATGGTACTTCGATGAACTTTATGATTTTATATTTGTTAAATCATTTAAAAATTTAGGTAATTTTTTTTGGAGAAAAATTGATAATTTAATTATTGATAGATTTGGTCCTGATGGCATCTCAAATATCATAAAAAAATTTTCTTTATATGCAGTAAAATTCCAAAGTGGATTTATTTATCAATATGCTTTTATAATGTTGTTGGGTTTTTCAATTTTACTAACATTTTTAATTATTAAATAAACATGTTTCCGATACTTTCATCTTTAATAATTTTACCACTTATTGGTTCTTTATTTTTAATATTTATTAGATCTTCAGAAAAAAATACTAGCCTTAAATATGTTGCGTTATTTATTTCTTTTGCAAATTTTTTTTTAGCACTTTATCTTTGGAAAATTTTTGATCCATCACTATCGACATTTCAGTTTGTAGAAAATAGAATTTGGATTGAAGGTTTTATAAATTATAAAGTCGGTATAGACGGTATATCAATTTTATTTGTAATTCTTACAACTTTTATAACACCACTTTGTATAATTTCAGTTAATTCAACAATAACTTACAGATTAAAGGAGTTTTTAATAGCAATTTTAATCATGGAAACTTTAATGATTGGAGTATTTTGTTCATTAGACTTGGTAATTTTTTATTTATTCTTTGAAGGAGGACTTATTCCAATGTTTTTAATTATTGGAATATGGGGTGGAAACAGAAGAGTTTACTCTGCATTTAAATTTTTTCTTTTTACATTAGTTGGATCTGTTTTAATGTTAGTTGCAATAATTGCAATTTATTGGATAAGTGGAACAACTGATGTTGAAAAATTATATGAATTAGGAATTCAGGAAGAATATCAAAAATTATTATGGCTAGCATTTTTTTCATCTTTTGCAGTGAAAACTCCAATGTGGCCTGTGCACACATGGCTACCTGATGCACACGTAGAGGCACCTACCGCTGGTTCAGTTTTACTTGCTGCTATCCTACTTAAAATGGCTGGTTATGGCTTTATAAGGTTTTCAGTAGGTTTATTTCCTTTAGCATCAATTTATTTTGTGCCATTGGTTTATTCATTAAGCTTAATAGCAATAATTTACACCTCGTTGGTTGCCTTAATGCAGGAAGATATGAAAAAGCTTATTGCGTATTCATCGGTTGCACATATGGGTTTTGTAACACTAGGTATTTTTACATTTACGCAACAAGGAATTGAGGGAAGTATTTTTCAGATGATTAGTCATGGTTTAATTTCAGCTGCTTTGTTTTTATCTGTTGGTGTTGTTTACGACAGATTAAAAACTAGACAAATTAAAGATTTCTCTGGGCTTGTGAATATAATGCCTAAATACGCAATAGTGATGATGATATTTACTCTTGGAGCTTTGGGTTTGCCTGGAACAAGCGGATTTATTGGTGAATTTTTAGTTTTAATGGGAACGTTTAAAAAAAGTATTATAACGGCTGCTATTGCAAGCATTGGAGTAATACTTGGTGCTGCTTATATGTTATGGCTATACAAAAGAGTTATTTTTGGAAATGTATTAAAAACTATCGATGTAAAAAAAATGGTAGATCTAAATAAATACGAAACATTAATTTTATCTTCGCTAGCAATTTTAATAATAGTTTTCGGTTTTTATCCAGAGCCTTTAATTAAAACATACGCTACATCGATAGATAATTTTATAAATACTATTAACGTATCCACAGAATTAAGTTTAACAGAAAAAATCGAATGAATAACCTATATTTTATAATCCCTGAACTATTTATTTCATTAAGTGTGATGGTTCTTTTAGTTTTAGGAGTTTTCAAAAATAATAGTTCTAAAATTATTTTTTACTTCTCTTGTTTAATTATATTGGTATCTCTTGCGATTAATTTAAACATTAACATAACGCAAACAATCTTTCTTTTTAATAATAGTTATTTAGTAGATCAGCTATCTTTATTTATAAAATCAATAATTTTGATTTCAGCTTTCTTTGTAATGTTTTGTTCATATAACTATGTCAGAGTTAACAATATACTTAAAATTGAATACCCAATATTAATTTTATGTTCATTACTTGGAATGTTGGTAATGATAAGCTCAAACGATCTCATTGTATTTTATATAGGTTTAGAATTACAATCTCTTGCATTATATGTGTTAGCATCTTTTAATAGAGATAATCTTTTATCCTCAGAGTCTGGATTAAAATATTTTGTTTTAAGTGCTTTATCATCAGGTTTGCTTTTATATGGTTGCTCATTAATTTATGGTTTTTCTAACTCAACTAATTTTAATGAAATTTCTCAGAACTTTAATTTTGAATATGGAGTTATTTTTGGTATGGTTTTTGTAATTGTTGGATTAGCATTTAAAATTTCAGCTGTCCCCTTTCATATGTGGGCTCCTGACGTTTATCAAGGTTCACCAACCTCTGTGACTGTATTATTTGCAATTTTACCGAAAATAGCAGCTCTTACAGTTTTTATAAAATTTCTATACGGTCCATTTATAAATCTCTTCGAAGAGTGGCAGGCCATAATTATATTTTTGTCAGTTGCTTCAATGATTTTAGGCGCAGTTGCTGCTATTGGTCAGAAAAATCTTAAAAGACTTATAGCTTACAGCTCAATTAGTCATATGGGTTATGCGTTAGCAGGTTTAACTACTGGCACTAACCAGGGTATTCAAAGTTCAATAATTTATTTAATTATTTATTTAATTATGAATCTTGCATTCTTTAGCTGCCTTTTTATGTTAAAAAGAAAAGAAAAATATTACGAAAACATTGAGGATTTATCAGGTCTTTCAAAAAAACATCCTATTCTATCATTAAGTTTTTTAATAATATTATTTTCACTTGCTGGAATACCACCACTTGCAGGATTTTTTGCAAAATTTTATATTTTTATGGCAGTAATTCAAAAAGAAATGTATTTTTTAGCTATTGTAGGATTACTGGCAACCGTAATAGCTGCTTTTTATTATCTAAGAGTTATAAAAATAATTTACTTTGATCCAGAACAAGAAAAATTTGACACCTCAATGAGTTTAGGATTAAAGCTTACATTAATTTTGTCAACATCAGCAATATTAATGTATTTTTTAAATCCAAATTTCTTAAATAAATATATAACAAATATTTTAGTTATTTAATGATTTTAAAAAGATTTAAATATAAAAAAGTTTCAAGT
>CACMAZ010000015.1 GCA_902611815.1 uncultured Pelagibacteraceae bacterium | reverse complement strand
TCATCAGATATTGTTTTTGATCTTCCTATTAAATTATATAAAAATAAAAATACTTTAAAAAAAAAAGATAATTATAAAAAAAGACTTAACAAATGGCCTTACTTCCCACCAACTAGCTGCATAAGTATAAGGAGAAAAAACATTAATAAAAATCTTTCAATTATATTAGTTAAAAAGTTTAATGAATTAGCTATAGATTTTAGACTAGCCACCTTTTTTTCTCTAAAAAAAAATGAATTTAATTTGATAAACGAATTTTTAACTTACTATAGTCAAAATGAATCAAGTTATGACAGGTCAAGATACAAAAAATTTATAAATAAGAATTGGTGGGTTCGTAGAAACCAAGCATTTGAATTTATAAATTACTTGGATACTGAAAAATATAAGAAAAATATTTATACTTTCGATTATTTGATTACTAAACTTTTAAATAAGCTTATGTTTTAATCCGTAATTATCTCGTTTTTGATTAAATCTTCCTTGATTTCTTTTAAAATTAACGGGTCATCTATTGTTGCGGGTACTTTATATTCTTCATTATCAGCTATTTTTCTAATTGTACCTCTTAACACTTTTCCAGATCTTGTTTTAGGAAGTCTTTTTACTACTATTGCTTTTTTAAATGCAGCAACAGGCCCGACTGTTTCTCTGACCATCTTTATACATTCTTTAGAAATAGTCTCATTATCTTTTGTAACACCAGCTTTTAGCGCAATTAATCCTATTGGCAATTGACCTTTAAGTTGATCTTTAATCCCAACAACTGCACATTCAGCAACTGATTGATGTTCTGATAATACTTCCTCAATTTGACCAGTAGATAATCTATGACCTGCAACATTGATTATATCATCTGTTCTAGACATAATCCATATATAACCATCTTCATCTATATGCCCCGCATCGTAAGTTTGATAATATCCTTTATAGTTTGACATATAGTTTTCTTCATATCTTTTATCTGCATTCCAAAGAGTTGGAAAAGTTCCTGGTGGCAGAGGTAGTTTAACAACTATATCTCCCATTTCATTCGGCTTAGCTAAAGATTGATCTGTTTTAATAATTTTTACATCATATCCAGGAACAGCTTTACAAGCAGAACCATATTTTGTCTTTTGCATCTCGATACCTGTACAATTTGAACTTATCGCCCAACTTGTTTCTGTTTGCCACCAGTGATCTATTACAGGAACTTTTAATAAATTTTCTGCCCATTTAATTGTATCAGGATCAGCCCTTTCGCCGGCTAAAAATAATGATTTAAATGAACTTAGATCGTATTTTGAAAAAAATTTACCATCAGGGTCTTCTTTTTTAATAGCCCTAAAAGCAGTAGGAGCAGTAAATAAAGATTTAATTTTATGTTCAGATATTACTCTCCAAAATACACCTGCATCAGGTGTACCTACTGGCTTACCTTCAAACAAAACTGTTGTACAGCCCTTAAACAGTGGCGCGTATACTATATATGAATGACCAACAATCCATCCAATATCACTTGCTGACCACCAAACATCATCTATATCGATGTTATATATATTTTTCATTGTCCACTTTAATGCAACTATATGCCCTCCAATATCTCTAACTATTCCTTTAGGCACTCCTGTTGTGCCAGATGTATACAAAATATATGCAAATTCATTTGAGCCCATCTCAACACACTCTGTATCTTTTGCATTTGATAATGACTCTTCCCAAGAAATTTCTAGTGGAGCATTAAGTTTGATTTCGTGATCTTTTCTTTGAAAAAAAATAACTTTTTCTACTTTATGTTTAGCTAGCTTTAAGGCACCATCCACTAGTGGACGGTATTCAACAGTTCTACCTGGTTCAAAACCACATGAAGCTGTGACCAAAACTTTTGCTTTACTATCATCAATTCTACTTGCAAGTTCATTTGATGCAAACCCCCCGAAAACTACAGAGTGAATGGCTCCTATTCTCCCACATGCAAGCATTGCCACTACTGCTTCCGGTATCATTGGCATGTAAATTATTACTCTATCACCTTTTGTAACTCCTTGATTTGATAATGCGCCTGCAAATTTTGAAACTTTGTCTTTTAATTGTTTAAAACTAAATTTACCTTTATTTCCTGTAATAGGACTGTCATAAATTAATGCAGTTTTGTCACCTCTACCTTCATCAATATGAAAGTCTAGAGCGTTATAGCAACTATTTGTAATTCCATCCTCAAACCACTTATAAAAGGGGGGCTTACTGTTATTTAATATTTTGGTTGGTTTCTTAAACCAGAAGATATCATTTGAAATTTCTCTCCAAAATTCCTCGGGTTTACTTATAGATCTTTGATATATCTCTTTAAAATTCATGATTATTAAAACTGATTCATAATTAGTTAAAATTGGGCTTTATGTATCTACAAGTTGTATTAAATTTCAAAAACCTAGCAAAATCAACAAAAATAGCTTCAAATTTATACTTCTAATACCCTTTTATATTTGGTAATTAGAGCCCAACTTTGGCTTTGAATAAAAGCCGTAGTTTAAATTTAAACTAAAAAAAACTAACTAAAGAGGGAGTTTTTTATGAAAACAATGAAAATGTTAGCTTTAGTGCTAGTTCTTTTCGGAGCTACTACAGCAGCTAACTCTGCAACAGCCTTCTTAGCTACAGATGATTTCGTAGGTATTTCATTTTGGCTAATTTCGATGGGTATGTTGGCAGCTACAGCATTTTTCTTTATGGAGCAGGCAAACGTTGGTGCTCAGTGGAGAAAATCAGTAAACGTAGCTGGATTAGTAACAGGTATTGCATTTATCCACTATATGTACATGAGAGCGGTTTGGGTTGAAACAGGTGATACTCCAACTGTTTACAGATACATAGATTGGTTAATTACTGTACCACTACAGTTAGTAGAATTTTATCTAATTCTATCTGCAGTTAAAAAAGTACCAACAGGAATATTCTGGAGAATTTTAATCGGTTCTTTAGTAATGTTAATTGGTGGTTATCTTGGAGAAGCAGGAATGATAAATGCTACTCTTGGTTTTGTAATCGGAATGGCTGGATGGATTTACATTTTATATGAAATCTTTTCTGGTGAAGCAGGTAAAGTTGCTGCTAAATCTGGTAACAAATCATTAGTAACAGCATTCAGCGCTTTAAGAATGATCGTTACTGTAGGTTGGGCTATTTACCCACTAGGTTATATCTTCGGATACTTAACAGGTGGTGTAGACGCTAACTCATTAAACGTAATTTACAACTTAGCAGACTTCGTTAATAAGATCGCTTTTGGTATTATTATCTGGTCTTGTGCAGTTGCAAACTCTGGAAGAAGAGCATAATAAGCTTCAACCGAGTTAAAATTTTAAATAGGGCAAGTAGAAATACTTGCCCTATTTTTTTTTATACCTATATATAAATAAATGACAAAAATTACTTACGTAGAGCATAATGGCAAAGAACATACAATAGATGTTCAAAATGGATTGACAGTTATGGAGGGCGCTGTTCAAAATGATATTCCCGGAATTGATGCCGATTGCGGAGGCAGTATGGCTTGCGCTACTTGTCACGTTTATGTCAAAGATGATTGGTATGATAAGTTAGATGAAAAAAGTGAAGGTGAAGACGATATGATAGATCAAGCTTATGAACCAAAAAAAAATAGTAGACTGAGTTGTCAAATAACAGTCTCAGATAAAACAGACGGCTTGATAGTTTACTTACCTGAGAAACAAGTCTAATGATTAAAACAGATGCCTTAATAATTGGAGCAGGTCCAACAGGATTATTTACGGCACATCAATTAAAAATAATAGGACTAGACTGTCAGATAGTTGACAACCTGGATAAAATAGGCGGCCAGTGTATAGAACTTTATCCAGATAAACCTATTTATGATATTCCAGCAATACCTGAATGTACCGGGGAAGAATTAACACAAAATTTAATTAAACAACTTGAACCTTTCAAAATAAAATTTCATTTAAATGAACGAGTTGATGAGGTAAAAAAAGATAATAATAATTGGGAAGTTAAAACAAGTAATGGCACAAAATTTAATACTCCTAATGTTATTATTGCTGGCGGCGTTGGTTCTTTTGAACCAAGAAAATTTTCTTTAAAAGAATGTGAGCAGTTTGAAAATAAATCTATATTTTATTCTATAAAAGATAAAAAAATATTTGAGGGAAAAACTGTTACTATCTTTGGTGGTGGGGATAGTGCGCTTGATTGGGCAGTAGAACTCTCAAAAACTTCAAAAGTTAACCTAATTCACAGAAGAGACGAGTTTAGAGGTGCTAATGCTACTGTTGATAAAGTCCATGAATTAGCAAAATTAGGCAAAATAAATTTATTAACTAAGTATCAATTAAGTGGAATAAAAGGATCAAGCAATTTAGAAAGTGTAGAAATTACACACGAAAACAAAGAAATTAAAACATTTAAAACAGATTATATTCTTGGCTTTTTTGGATTGATTATGCAGCTTGGGCCAATTGCAAACTGGGGACTAAATCTTAATAAAAAAACTATTGAAGTTGATACAGAAAAATTTGAAACAAATCAAAAGGGTATATACGCAGTCGGCGACATATGTACTTACCCTGGTAAATTGAAACTTATTTTATCGGGTTTTCATGAAGGCGCTTTAGCTGCAAGAGCTTGTTTTAAATTAGCAAGACCAAACGAAAAATATAGATTTGAATTTACTACATCTTCCAAAAATATAAAAAATAGGCTTGGTGTAAAAAGTGATTGAGTTATATACCGCCAATACTCCCAACGGCAAAAAGATATCGATCATGCTAGAGGAAATTGGATATGAATATAATGTAAATACAATTGATTTAAATAAAGGCGATCAGTTTAATCCTAAGTTTAAAAAGATTAGTCCATTTAGCAAAATACCAGTAATTAAAGATCAAGATAATAATGAGGTAATTTTTGAATCTGGAGCTATCCTTATATATCTTGCTGAAAAGAGTGGAAAATACTTTGATGACAAAAATATTATTACACAATGGTTGATGGCCCAAATGGGATATGTTGGACCAATTCTTGGACAACATCATCAATTTCATCATTATAACCCGGGTAAAAGTGATTTTGGTGAGCAAAGATATTTCAAAATATCAACTTCAATTTATAAAAATTTGGATGAAAGATTATCAGTTTCCAAATACCTTGCAGGAGAAAAATACACAATAGCAGATATTGCAACCTTCCCATGGATTGCAAGACACGATTGGCATGATATAGGGCTTAAAAATTACAAAAATCTTTGTAAATGGTATTTAGAAATTTCTGAAAGAGATGCTGTTATAAAGGGATATGATTATTTAAATAAAGGAGAAAAAATTCCAAAACCTTAAATATCGTCTGCGTAAACTTTTTCCTCCTTTTCGTGTTTTTCCTGAGCAGCAATTGATAAAGTTGCAACTGGTCTAGCTATAAGTCTTTTAATTCCGATTGGTTCTCCAGTATCTTCGCAAAACCCGTATGTCCCATCTTTAATTTTTCTTAAAGCCGAGTCGATTTTTGATATCAGTTTTATTTGCCTGTTGATCGCTCTCATTTCGACATTTTTATCTGTATATGAGCTTGCTTGATCCACAATATCTGCAGAGGTACTATTATCATCCATAGAACTATTATATAAAGCTTCATTATTTGATCTAACCAAATCTTTCTTCCAGGCTAATAGTTTATTTTTGAAAAATACTTTATGTTTTTCGCACATATACTTTTCTGATTCTTTTGGAACGTAAGTTTTAGAAATTCTAACCATTATCTATTTTAAAACGCTCGGAGTATATTCAGCAAATAGGTAGTGTCAAGTAAGGTTTAATTGTATAAATTCAAATAAATGGTGATTTATAAAAAGCAAATAAAAATTTATTTTTATATCTTTTTGATAATCCATTTAATTTTATGGACTCTGATTCCATCTTTAACAAATAATAACCTTCCACTCGATACAATCGAAGCTTTAGCTTGGGGAAGTAATTTAGATTGGGGTTTTAATAAACATCCTCCAATGAGCGCATTTATAGTAGAAATTTTTTATAATATTTTCGGCTCTAATGATTGGGCATATTACTTACTTAGTCAGATTTTTATAATTTTTTCATTTTTTATTATTTTTCAATTTAGCAAAGAAGTTTTAAATAATGAAATTTTAGCAATTATATCTGTTTTCTTACTAGAGGGTATTTATTTCTATAATTTCACAACCCCCGAATTTAATGTGAACGTTTGCCAAATTCCTTTTTGGGTTTTAACAGTTTATTATTCATGGAAAGTCTTTAATCAAAAAATACCTAAATTAAAAGATTGTGTTATTGTTGGAGTATTTGCTGTTGGCGGGTTTTTATCTAAATATCTATTTATTTATTTACTAATTGCAATTGATATACTTTTTATTTATTTAATATTTTTTAAAAAAGAAAAAAAATTTCATTTTAATTATTTAATTTCCGTCGAAGTTTTTTTGGTTTTATTAATCCCACATATTATCTGGTTATTTAATAATGATTTTATTTCAATAACTTATGGATTATCAAGATCTAGCGTAGACAGTCCAACTTTTGTAAATCATCTTATTTATCCGATAATATTTATATTTAAACAAATTGGAATATTAGTTCCATTTTTTGTTATGTTATATTTTCTCATAAAAAAAATTAAACTTAGTTATAATTTAAAGGATAGAAAACTATTATTTTTATTAGCAATAAATCTTTTACCAATTTTTTTAATTCTTTTTACATCTATGATAATGGGTTCAAAAATACGAACAATGTGGATGACGCCTTTTTATTTATTTTTTGGAACTTTATTGGTTTATGTTTTCCAAAAGTATATTATAAAAAAGAATTATAAAAATTTTATAATATCATTTCTAATTTTATTTCTTTTATCCCCAATTACATATGCTTATGTTTCAATAACGGAAACTAACAAAAGAACAGATTATCCTGGAAAACAAATTGCAAAAAAAGTTCAAATGACATGGGATAAAGAATTTAAAGAACCAATAAACGTTGTTTTAGGAAATGAGTGGAATGCAGGAAACTTATCCTATCATTTAAAAACCAGACCAGTTTGGGATGGCGAGGTTGATCAAAATAAGCTAGATACTTATAATGTTTATATTTGTATTGACAGCATATGCTTAGGCAATAAATGAATGAATTTTTAGAAAAAAATAAAAAATTAATATTAATAATATTTATAATTGCTGTGATAGAATTTTCAGGGCACGGAATATTTGCATCCTTGATAAGATTTTTGAGTTCAATTAATTCAATATGAAAATTAAAGTATTAATACCTCTTTATAACGACTGGCAGTCTCTGCTTAAGCTTCTTGAAAATATTAACCACCATGTTAGTGATATAGATCATATTATCTCAATTGTGATTGTAAATGATGGATCAACTGAAAAGGCTCCTAACAGTTTTCCCAGCTACTCAAAAATAAATTCTATTAAAATTATAAATTTAAAAGAAAACGTTGGTCATGCTAGGTCCATCGCAACTGGTCTAAAATTTATTATGGAAAATGATAATTTTGATTACGTTATACCAATGGACTCAGATGGTGAAGATAGACCTGATGAAATAAAAGATTTAATAAAAAAAATTAAACCACAGTCTAATTTACCTATAGTTTGTGAGAGAGTTAAAAGATCAGAAGGATTTTTTTTTAAATTCTGTTATTTTTTGCATAAACTTATTACATTTACCTTCACTGGAAGATCTATTAAATTTGGAAATTTCACATGCCTTCCAAAAGAGGTAGTGAAAAGTATGACTAATGAAAAAGCCACTTGGAGTAGTTTTTCAGGAGCTTTATCAAAAATTTCAAAACTTAAAATTGGGATACCTTCTGAGAGAGGCACTAGATATTTTGGACCGTCTAAAATGAGCTTTAAAAACCTTATTGTGCATTCACTTTCAATAATAGCTGTGTTTAAATTTAATGTTTTAATTAGATCTACATTATTTTTTTTTGTATATCTTTTTTTAATTTATGAAAAAATTTCAGTTATTACTTTAATACCAATATTACTTATAATTATATTCGTTTTATCAGTTTTTTTAATCTCTAAAAGAGAAAGTTTAGAAAATTATAAAAACTCAAGTCGTAATATTTTTGATGTAAAAAATATTAAATAATACTAAAATTTTAAAATGGAGATTATTAATTTGGAGTCAGTAAAGTCTTTTGTAGATACACTTTGGGTAATAAATTGCGCTATACTAGTGTTTATTATGCAAGCCGGTTTCATGTGTATGGAAACTGGTCTATCCCGTTATAAAAATAGTATAAATGTTGCCTTAAAAAATGCAGCTGATTTCGGGGTATCCGTAGTAATTTTCTGGACATTTGGTTTCGGATTAATGTTTGGCAAAAGTTATAACGGTCTTTTTGGTACAGACTTGTTTTTCTTTAAAACAGAAGTGGCCGAATACATGACATACTTTGTATTTCAAGCAATGTTTGTTGCTACAGCTGCAACAATTATTTCTGGCGCTGTTGCAGAGCGTATGAAATTTAATGGTTACATAATTATAACTATTTTAGCTACAGGAATAATTTATCCAATTGTTGGTCATTGGACTTGGTCATCAAGTTATTTAAATAATATGGACGTAGAGAGACAACTATTAGATATTACTGGTCAAATAAACACAACAGGTTGGTTGAGTACTATAGGATTCGTAGACTTTGCAGGGAGTACAATTGTTCACTCAGTTGGAGGGTGGATCGCACTTTCTGCAGTTTTAATATTAGGTCCTAGAATTGGTAAATACTCAAAAGCAAACAAAGGCAAATTTACAGGTTCAAGTTTTCCTTTAGCAGTTCTTGGTACTTTAATTCTTTGGTTTGGATGGTTTGGATTTAATGGAGGAAGCAATGGCGCAATGGACCAAGCGGTCCCTCTTATATTAATCAACACTTTTTTATCAGCTTCTTTTGGTTTGCTTACAGGTTTAGGAATATCGTTTTTACTCTTCAAAAAACCAGACCCGTATTATGTTATACTTGGCCCTCTAGCTGGATTAGTTGCAATCACGGCGGGCTGTAATTCAATGACATCTATTGTTTCAATATTTGTTGGAATAATTGGAGCAGTAGTAGCAATAATTGTAAATGAATTATTAAACAAATACGAAATCGATGATGTTGTAGGCGCAATCCCGGTTCATCTTGCAGCAGGTGTGTGGGGAACCTTAGCTGTTGGTTTTTTTAGTGATTTAGAAACTCTAGGCACAGATTTAAGTAGACTAGAACAAATTAAAATTCAGTTTATAGGTGTTATTGCAATAGGTTTGTTTGCTTTCTTAGGATCTTTTACAATATTAAAAATTTTGAATTCTTTTTATCCTTTACGAGTAAGTCCTATTCAAGAAGAATTAGGTCTTAATATTGCAGAGCATAATGCAACATCAGTAGAGCACGATTTAATTTCTATTTTAGACAAACAATCAGAGACTGGTGATTTGACAATTAGAGGGCCACAAGATCCTTTTACTGCAGGAGGTGTTATTGGATTATATTATAATAAACTAATGAGCAAATTAGAGACTAGCGAAATTGAGAAAAAAAAATGGCGTGATAGAATAACTGGAGAAGTTAAGCTTGCAGTTAAAGTTCAAGAAAATTTTTTACCAAAAAGAAATTTAGACAATTACCCAGTACATGGCATTAATCTTGCGGCTAGAGAGGTTTCTGGAGATTTCTTTAGTTTTTATCCTCATAACGAGAGTGTTTATTTCATTATTGCTGATGTTGCTGGAAAAGGAATTCATGCAGGCATGGTTATGGCAAAAGCCTCAACTTTATTTGAAATCATGTCTCGTGATAAGGTTGATGTAGATGAAATGGCGTTCCACATGAATAATGATTTACACTTAACTAAAACTGGTGGAATGTTTGTTACTTCAATTATTGGAAATTATAATATTATTACAGATGAAATTTCATGGGTAAATGCAGGCCATCAACCAGCCATTATAAGAGATAACAAAGGTAATTTTGAGGAATTTGATAGCAAATCGCCTCCTTTAGGAGTTATTAAACAAGTTACAAAATCTAATTACTTTGTTAATAAATCTAAATTAAATGGACACAGATTTTACGCTTTCACCGATGGTTTATCTGAAAGTTTAGATAAAAATAATAAAGAGATTGGCATTGAAGGGTCTAAAGAAGTTATTAATAGAAACTTCAATAAAAATCCAGATGATGAATTAAATCTTATCGCCAAAGAAATCGCTGCTAATGCAAGTAACAAAAATCTTAGTGATGATCTTACCCTTATTGTTATAGGTAAATAAAAACTTTTACTATCTATCAGCCTATCCTAATTTTTGGCATGCAGTAGAAATCCGCTGTATCTATTTTTGATGAATATTCTCTTCTCATATTCCATTTTTTATGAACCCCAGCACTTGCAAGGCTTAAAGTAGATCTACCATATCGATAGTTAGTATTATCAATTGATCTCATTAAACTATTTATTTTTTCATCTCTGTCGGATGAAAATAAATTTTTTCTTTCAGTATCATTCGATAAACCTGTTAGCATTACTCCCGCTTTTTGATAACGATAACCATTTTTAAAAATATTTTCTAGAATAGAAACGGCTGCTTTCACTATTTCAATACTGTTGTTTGTTGCAATTGGAAAATCTATCGTTTTAGAATTCGAGTAATAACCAAAGTTTCTTTGAAAAGGACTTGTTCTAACAAATACAGTTATTGATTTTGCAACTAAAGACTCTGATCTTACTTTCTCTGAAGCATTCAAACAATAATTCGCAACTGCTTCTTTCAACTCTTGAAAACTTTCAACCCTTTTACCAAAAGAACGTGAAACTACACAGCTTTTTCTTTTTGAAGCCGTCTTTTCAAGATCTATACATGGAATACCTCTTAGTTCCATTGCCGTCCTTGAACTTAAAACATTTGAGGATTTTTTTATCCAGGTATTAGATTTATTTTTTAATTGTTTAGCATTGTAAATTCCATTTTTTTGATAAAATTTAGTTAACTGTCTACCAACTCCCCATACATCATTTATTTCTATTTTTTCTAGTATTGGATCTAAGTTTTCAATACCAATCAAACTTGTAACGCCTGATTGTTTTTTCTTTGCAATATGATTTGCAACCTTGCTCAGAGTTTTGGTTTTTGCTATTCCAATACTAGTT
Source organism: uncultured Pelagibacteraceae bacterium (assembly GCA_902611815.1). Lineage (GTDB taxonomy): Bacteria > Pseudomonadota > Alphaproteobacteria > Pelagibacterales > Pelagibacteraceae > Pelagibacter. The sequence goes on along the minus strand of CACMAZ010000015.1, from coordinate 10,102 downwards.
GGTATACCAGTCCATTGTAATACTGTATCTCTTATCTCTCTACCAACATTCACTATTTCATCGTCTGGAAAGTTAGATAAATCCATAAACGCTTCATCTATCGAGTATACTTCTATATCGGAATTAAACCTTTTCAATGTTCTCATCACCCTCCTTGATAAATCTCCGTATAAAGAATAGTTTGAAGAAAAAACTTGTACATTATTCTTAATAATTACGTCCTTTGCTTTGAAATATGGTTCTCCCATTTTTATTCCAAGAGCTTTTGCTTCATTAGATCTTGAAATGATGCAGCCATCATTGTTAGATAAAACAACGACAGGTTTTTTTCTTATTTTAGGATTGAATAATCTTTCACAAGACACATAGAAAGAATTACAATCTACTAGTGCTATTTTTTTAGTAAACCGAATGGATGACATAAGTCACAACTCCCCAAATAAAAATATCTTCTTCTTCGTTAATTAAAATTCGATCTTTAAAGTTTTTAGATCCTGAAGTGAGAAACTTTTTATCTCTTTCTTGAACAAAACTTTTAACAACTAATTCATCGTGAACATTTGCAATTACAGTTGAAAAATTTTTTGGTTTTAAACTTTTATCAACTACTAATATATCTCCATCATTGATACCAACATCAGTCATGGATTTACCTTGTACTCTAATTACAAAAGTTGCCGGAACATTTCTTATTAGATGAACATTGAGGTCTATATCTTCTTCTATATAGTCTGTAGCAGGAGATGGAAAACCAGCCCCAGCTTTATGTAAATAATAAGGTATTGTAATCTTCATAAATGTTCTTATTTTGTTCTTTTTAAATTTATAGCCTAATAATTAAATGTAGTCAAATAGGTTGTATTTTGAGTCTGAAATTGAATCAAAAGTGAATCAAAAGGTGAACATTGAAACTAGATATTGTTGTGTTGTGGATAACTTTTACAATAGATAGACTAAGCAAAATGAGAAAATTAACCTGTCATTGCGGTCAAATAGAAATTGAGATTGATATAAAAGATAATTTTGAAGACTTATATAGATGTAATTGTTCAATGTGTATTAGGAAAGGAGCAATTACCGCAATTGTAAACAAAGAAGATTTAAAAGTAGTTAAAGGTATGGATAAATTAAAATGTTATCAATTCAAAACAAAGGTAGCAAAACATTACTTTTGTTCTAATTGTGGAATTCAAACTCACAATTTAAGAAGAAGAGACCCAAATACATATGGTATTAATGTTGCATGTATCAATGACATCTCAACAAAAGAGCTGTTTGATTTTAAAGTGAGAATAAATGACGGAAGAAATCACATAATGGATAGACAATAATTATGAAAAAAAAATTAACATGTCATTGTGGGGAATTTGAAGCAGAAGTAAAAATTCCTGAAAATGGTATAGAAAAAGTTATGAGATGTAATTGTACTTTATGCAAGAGGAAGGGTTATGTAATTGGAGTTTTGGGTGAAAATGACTTTAAAATTATAAAAGGTGAAAAGTTTTTAAAACTTTATCAGTACTATACTAAAGCTGCAAAACATTATTTCTGTTCAATATGTGGAATTCACACACATAATAGACCAAGAATAAATCCTAAAATATTTGGTATCAATGTAGCTTGTGTTGAAGGTATAGATCCGTTTCAATTAAAAAATGTTGGACTTAATGATGGTGAAAACCATCCTCTAGATCAAAAAAAGTAATGCAAAATCATTTAGATTGTTATCAAAAAGTAAAGAAGAAGTGTTTTAATTTTATTGCTTCACAGGAAACTAAAAAAGAAAAATTTAACAATAAAGAAAAAATGATTAAAAGTTTTTTAATTCCGATTTGTTTTTGGATTAATAAAAACAAACCTCAAAATAAAACATTTATTATAGGACTTGCTGGTGGTCAAGGAACTGGTAAGACTACCATATCTTCTTTAATAAGATTAATATTAACAAATTATTTTAAATTAAATGTTTTTAAAGTTTCTATTGATGATTTTTATAAAACTAGAAAAGAAAGACTAAAACTATCAAAATCTAAACATCCCTTACTTTTAACTAGAGGTGTACCAGGAACACACGATGTCGATATGATGAATAGACTTTTTCATAATATAAAAAAAAGGAAATTTAATAGTATGTTGATCCCAAAGTTTGACAAATCAATCGACGATCGGTGTAATAAAAAATTTTGGCATAAGATAAAGAAAAAACCTGATGTATTAATTTTAGAAGGATGGTGTGTTGGGGCAAAACCAGAGAAAGGAAATACATTAAATAGGCCTATAAATAAATTAGAGAAAAATTTAGATAGTAAAAAAAAGTGGAGATTGCACGTTAATAATCAATTGAAAAATAAATATTCCAAGTTATTTAATCAAATACATAGTTTATTATATCTAAAAGCTAAAAACTTTAATGTTCTGAAACGTTGGAGAATTAAACAAGAAAAAAAACTTAAATTAAAAAATAAAAATAAAAAAAATAATAAAGTCATGAATAATTCAGAAGTTTTAAACTTTATGATGACTTACCAAAGAATTACCCAAAATATGTTTAAAATTGCGCCAAAACATTCCTCTATTATTATTGACTTAAATGATAGGCATCAAATAAAAAGAGTAAAATTTAAAAATGTATAAAAAAATATTTATAATTTTGTTTTCTTGTTTAATTTTCGGTCAATCGAATGCTGATGACCTAATGAAAGCATTATCAGATGCATACTATAAAAATCCAGAGCTTAATGCTGAAAGAGAAAATATTTTAGTTTCTAAAGAGGATCTTAAAATATCTAGAAGTGAATTTTTACCTTCAATTACAATTACCGGATCTAAAAGTGAACAAACCACAGATAAATTAACAGATAGAACTGGAGCTAATTCAGCCATTACAGATGTAAATACCGAAACTCAAAAAATAAAAATAGAACAAACTTTATTCCAGGGACTTGGTGGAAAAGCTGATTTAGATAAAAGTAAGATCGGAATAGATTTAGCAGAAGCAAATTTATTAAAGAAAGAACAAGAAATTATATTAACAGCTGCAGAAGCTTATAGCGGGCTTACTTTTGCAAAAAAAAAGTTAGACATTAATAAAGAAAACTTTAGCTTATTAGAAAGACAAGTTGAAACAGATCAAAATAGATTAGAAAATGGATTAATAACACTTGCTGATTTAGCTCAATCAGAATCTTCGCTTGCAGGCGCGGAGGCCGATTTCATAAATTCAAAAAATGATTTAATAACAGCAAAACTAACTTACGAAAAAATCATTGGACCTTTAGAGGATATAGATTTAATTAATGGTAGTATTAATTTAGATTTTAATATTCCTGAAAGCTTAAATAAAGCTATTGAATTGTCTATTGGCAATAATCCAGATTTAATAATTGCAAAGTTAGAGTATGAACAATCACAACAAGATGTGAAAATAGCTATAGCCGAATTTTCACCAACTGCCAAATTATCAGCTGAATCAACCAAATCCAATGATTTAAGCTCAACGGTAGATGAGAGAGATCAAGAAACACTTAAAGCAGAAATTACTTGGCCATTGTTTAAAGGTGGAAAAAATTCAGCTTCTTTAGAGAGAAGCAAAAGATTAAATAATAGAAAAAAACTTCTTTTAGATAATGCGCTAAGAACAAATGAAACAAATGTTGCAAGTGCATGGTCTAGTTTTCAATCATCAGAGAGTGCCCTAAAATCTGTTAGATCTCAAGTTAATGCAGCAGAAATTGCTAATGAAGGTATTACAGTTGAATATGAGACTGGTCTTGGAAGAACTACGCTAGACGTTATTCAATCAAATACAATTTTACTTACATCAAGAATTAATTTAGCTAATTCAGAGAGAAACTTTTTCTTATCTCAGTTAGAACTATTAAAGTCTGTTGGACTTTTAAACGCTAAGTATCTTAAAATAATTAAATAGTTAACTAAAATCAAAGAACTGTTCTAAGAAGCTCAATTTTTTTCTTCTAAAATAAAACTTTACTAACATAACTGGATATTCGTTTAATGGTTCGTTATGAATAAAAAATAACTCCCAACCATCATTATCCATTTTATTTAACAACATCTCCTCTGATATACAAATTTTATCAATGTCTACAACTTTATATTCAAATGAACTCATAAATCTTCAAACATCGTTAAAGGAGGAGTGCGCATCTCCTCCAATAACTTCTTTAGTTTATTCCTTTACCATTTTGAAAGTTATATGGTGGCAACATCCCTTTTTCGTTTACATATTGATTAATTAAGAAAGTTTCCCAACTCTTTCTGTCAGAGTCTGAAAAACTATCCATTCTACAATATTGGACTTCATCGAAAGGTATGTCCTGCCTTTTATAGTCAGATAATCTTTTTCTTAAATTTGAACTTTCACCAATTCTATTAATTTGCCCATTATGGCAAAGATAATAAAGGGCTGAAAATTCTCCCAATTTAGAAAAATCTCTAACCTTTAGATAAGGCCTAGGTGCAACGGTAAAAAACCACTTGTTATTGTTTGGGTCTTTTTTTAGGAACCTACGCCTTTCTTTTCTACTTTGTTTTACTAGGGCTTTAGCGTGTGGTAGCTGATTAAGCACTGTACCAATTTGAGTTACGCTCGCTCCTATCTGTTTGAGACCCATTTTTACAGGGGCATTTTGAACAGACTCGTGGTCATTGTTAAATTCAACATAAATCTCAGTTGCCTCTGAAGGAATAACTGTATCCTTAATTGAGATATAACAACTTCTAAATTTGTTGATTTCTAACTTTTCAACTGCACTAGCACTAAAGTAGATACTACCACTTCTTAAAGTCACCGAAGGTGAATTGAGCATAAAATGGCTCAGACGCGATAGTCTTTTTAGTTTGGTTATTTGTGTCATTGAGCGACCCTCCTTGCGTTGTTTCCTGTTTTAAGAGTAGCTGAAAAAGTAACAACTACTTCTCCATCATACACTTTATCGTCAGAGACAATCTTATCGACCACAGGATCTTTCATTTCGACAAGATCTTTGTCATAACCCCCTAGGTATTGATTTGACTTCAATTTAACGAAGTCTACAAAACTATAGAAGTTATCTGCTCTCCATTTTTCATTGGTTTCAACTGTTCTCCATTTCGCTCTAAGCGAAGTAAAAACAATTATGTCACCATTGATCATTGTTTTAACTGTTGATAGATCATCTATTTGTCTATCAGCAATTATTTCTCTTCCCCTTTTTTTGGGCATAGGGATGCCTTTACCATGTTTCATGGTTTCTCCTTTTGTTGGATCTTCAGTAGCAGAAACTACTTTATGGCTTGATTAATTTTAATTGTGAGGTAATAGTTACCTTGTCTCCACAATATTAGTCGTCCAACTTTAGCCAACTGAATTCTTTTTTTAATTTTTTTTATCATTCTCATCTTTCTTATTTTGTTTTCTTTTCACTCCAATAATTCTAGGAGTTGAATTGAATGCAAATGGAAGCATATAAGCATCCGGAATTATCTTGGTAAACTCTTTGTTAGATTGTAACTCTAAGTATTTGTTTGCCAAAGTATTTAATATCTGATTATTTGCTTCATTTTTAAAATTAAACTTTTCAATATTTTCTATAGGAAATTCAAATTTAATTGGAAATTTTTCTTGTAACTTTGAAAGTGTTTCGTAATTATAATCTATATTATAATGGAATTTAAAATAATCGATATCATCTTTAATAGATGAGAAAAGCAAAATGAAATAACCATTTAGTATTGGGTCTGAAGATATTTCATTTAAACCATCTTCATAACTAATGTATTTAAAGTTATAAGAAATAATCGGATATTCTATTAATCCTGCAAAAACTCTTACACCTTTATTCTTTAATGAGTCTAACCATGAATTAATTCTCGCCTCATCTTGGATTTCCTCTAACTGTTCATCAGGTGAATAAAAAACATTTTTATATTTTTCTTGTCTTTCATTAGTAGAGTTCATAGATTTAGTGAAGTATTCAATTAAACTTGCGATTTCGCTATCAACTCTTACTTGATTGTAAATTAATTTAGGATTTACATCGCCATAAACTGCTCCGTGCTGCTCATATTTCTCTAAATAAACTACTCTATCTTTTTCATTAATAATAAAGTTGTCTTTATCTTTGTAGACAAATAGATCTTTATACAAAACTTCTTTTTGAATACCTTTTTCTTTGTACATTTTTGTAAAATTTCTCGCTAATTCTTGATAAATTTCTATTGAAAAATCTTTTTGACCAGTACTCATTAAAGAAAAGTTTTTAACCGCCAATCCTCTTATTTGCATTTTCTTCATGTAATTATCCCATTTAGATTTAACTATTCCTAAGTCTCTACAGACTTGATTTAGCGCTTCTTTATTTGCATAATATTTTTGTACTGTTTTCATATTTTATCTTTATAAGTAAAGTTAGAGCAAATATAGAGTAAATATAGAGTAAAATAGAGTAAATATTAGTTATTTTTTAGAGCAAAAAGATTATTAAATTTTACTTTATTTATTTAAACTCAGGGTTCAGATTTTATTTCTTGCAAATGAGAACAAAAGTAGTACATAATAATTTATGATTCGTATGTTAACAATTAATAATAAAGAGGCATTAAATGACAAAAAATAACTTAAAAGTAGTTAAATCTGCAAAAGATAAAGATTTGGAAAATAAAGAGAAAAATAAAGCTTTAGAAGCAGCTATTAGCCAGATTACAGATAACTTTGGAAAAGGCTCTGTAATGAAGCTTGGCCAAAAAAAAGCAATGGATATAGAGTCTATTTCTACAGGCTCACTAAGCTTGGATTTAGCTCTGGGTATTGGTGGATTACCGAAAGGAAGAATTGTTGAAATTTATGGTCCAGAGTCTTCTGGAAAAACAACACTTGCTCTTCAAGTAATCGCTGAAGCTCAAAAATCTGGTGGAATTTGTGCATTCGTTGATGCAGAGCATGCTTTAGATCCAGTATATGCAAAAAAATTAGGCGTAAATACAGAGGAATTATTAATTTCTCAACCTGATGCTGGTGAGCAAGCACTAGAGATAGCAGATACACTTGTCAAATCAGGTTCTATTTCTGTAATAGTGATCGACTCAGTTGCAGCATTAACACCAAAAGCTGAAATCGAAGGGGACATGGGTGATCATCACGTAGGTCTTCAATCAAGATTAATGAGTCAGGCTTTGAGAAAATTAACTAGTTCAATATCAAACACAAATACAATGATGATTTTCATTAATCAAATCAGAATGAAAATAGGTGTTATGTTTGGAAGTCCTGAAACTACATCAGGTGGAAATGCATTAAAGTTTTATTCATCAGTTAGAATGGATATTAGAAGAATTGGTGCAATAAAAGACAAGGATGTAATCATCGGTAACTCTACAAGAGTTAAGGTTGTTAAAAATAAAGTATCACCGCCATTTAAAGTAGTTGAATTTGATCTAATGTATGGAAAAGGAATTAGTAAAGTAGGTGAATTGATCGACCTTGGTGCTAAAGCAGAGATTGTAGAAAAATCTGGGGCTTGGTATGCATATAAAGGTGAAAAGATTGGTCAAGGTAGAGAGAATGCTAAAATTTACCTAGAACAAAATCCAAATGTTGCCGCTGAAATAGAGATGGCCATTAGAGAAAAAGCAGGTGTGATCACTAAAAAGATAGAAGGTAATCCACTTGATCAGGAGAAAGTAAAAGCAAATCAAAAAGAAGAAGAAGCTCCTACCAAAAAGAATTAGCTAAATAGTCATTATTAGTAATAAAAGGCGTCTTAACAGACGCCTTTTTTCCCTTTAACGTTATAGACATCATTTAAAAAAACTGTATTTTAAAAAGATATGGCTCAGAAAACTTTAAATGAAATAAGAAATACTTTTCTCAAATATTTTGAGAAAAATGATCATACAATAGTAGAGTCTAGTAATCTTGTGCCAAATAATGATCCTACATTGATGTTTGCAAACTCTGGGATGGTTCAGTTTAAAAATGTTTTTACAGGTTTAGAAAAAAGAGATTACAAAAGAGCAACCACTTCACAAAAATGTGTAAGAGCTGGCGGTAAACATAATGATTTAGAAAATGTTGGTTATACTCCAAGGCATCATACATTTTTTGAGATGCTTGGAAATTTTTCTTTTGGAGATTACTTTAAAGAGAAAGCAATTCACCTCGCATGGAACTTAATAACAAAAGATTTTGGATTAGATAAAAATAGGCTCTATTTCACAGTTTTTAGCGAAGATGATGAAGCGTTTAATCTTTGGAAAAAAATTACAGGATTTGGTGATGATAGAATAATTAAGATACCAACTTCAGATAACTTTTGGTCAATGGGAGAAACTGGACCTTGTGGTCCTTGCTCAGAAATATTTTATGATCATGGTGACCATTTAAAAGGTGGTTTGCCTGGTACTAAAGACCAAGATGGTGACAGATATATTGAAATTTGGAATTTAGTATTCATGCAATACGAGCAAGTCTCGAAAGATAAAAGAATTGATTTACCAAAACCATCTGTTGATACTGGAATGGGTTTAGAAAGAATAGCTGCATTGCTTCAAGGGACACACGATAATTATGAAACAGATCATTTTAAAAAAATAATAGGCTCTATATCTGAAGAATTAAAAGTTAAGCCTGATAAAAACAATTTGTCGAGTTTTAGAGTGATTGCAGACCACTTAAGAGCAAGTTCTTTTTTACTAGCAGAAGGAGTTTTACCATCGAATGAGGGAAGAGGTTATGTTCTAAGAAGAATTATGAGAAGAGGTATGAGGCACAGCCACCTACTTGGATCAAAAAAGCCCATCTTTTTTAATATATTTAAAACATTGATGGATGAAATGTCAGGTAATTATCCAGAATTAAAAAGGGCAAACTCACTAATCAAAGAAACTTTAAGAATGGAAGAAGAAAAGTTTTTAGTTTTACTTGATAGAGGAATAAAGATTTTGGATGAGGAAATTAAAAAGACCGATAAAAAACTTTCAGGAGAAGCAGCATTTAAACTTTATGACACTTATGGTTTTCCATTAGATCTCACTGAAGATATTTTAAAAAATAAATCTTTAACACTGGATCATGAAAAATTTAATAGTTTAATGAAAGAAAGCAAAGAGCTTGCAAAAAAAAATTGGAAAGGTTCAGGCGATAAATCTATTGAGGAAATTTGGTTTACTATTAAAGATAAAACAGAACCGACTGAATTTTTAGGTTATGAAACTAATACATCAGAAGGAGTAATTAAATTTATTATAAAAGATAACAAAGAAGTCAATTCACTCTCTGAAGGGGAGGAAGGTTATATAGTTTTAAACCAAACTCCTTTTTATGGTGAGTCAGGTGGACAGCTTGGTGATACCGGGACTATAAAATGTGGAGATAATAATTTTAATGTGACGGATGTACAAAAAAAGTTTGGAGATTTGTTTATCCATTATGGTAAAATAAAAAAAGGTAAACTTAATTTAAATGATAGTGTTGAATTAACTATAGACTATGAGCGAAGGAAAAACATTAGAGCATATCACTCTGCAACACATCTACTTCATGAATCTTTAAGGAGAACTTTAGGTAAGCATGTAATGCAAAAAGGATCTCTAGTTGCACCTGATAGACTTAGATTTGATTTTAGTCACATGAAACCTATATCTGAAAGTGAATTAGATAAGATTAATAAAATTGTTAATGAAATTGTTGATAATAAAAGCGAAGTTATTACAAGACTAATGACACCTAAAGAAGGTATGGATCATGGGGCTTTGGCGTTATTTGGAGAAAAATATGGAGAAGAAGTAAGAGTAGTGTTTATGGGTGAAGAAGGTAACAAATATTTTTCAACAGAACTATGTGGCGGAACACATGTGAGAAATACAAGTGAAGTTGGTAAATTTAAAGTTGTAAGTCAATCTGCAATAGCATCTGGCGTTAGAAGGGTAGAAGCATTGAGAGATAAACAACTTGAAAAATATTTAACTGAAAAAGAAAAAAACTTAAATGTTGCTAGTCAAAAAGATCAGGATCAAATAGACGATTTAATAGATCAAATTAAAAAGTTAGGTGGTAAGCCTAATATGAGTTCATCTGATAAAAAAATAATTATAAAGGAATTGA
>CACMAZ010000014.1 GCA_902611815.1 uncultured Pelagibacteraceae bacterium | reverse complement strand
CTGCCTAAGGACATTTTCTATATCTTGAGTTGTAAGATCTCTAGCTGCTAATGAGAGTGGATCTAACCAGACCCTTAGAGAAAGTTCCCTCTCTCCACCCAACCTCACTCTTCCAACACCTTCAACTGTTGAAAAATAGTCGGTTAAATACCTATCCGCATAATCTGTCAATTCAAGATCAGACATAAAGTCAGAACTAAAACTTAACCACATGGTTGTTCTAAAACCAGCTGATTGTTTGAATATTTCAGGCGCATCTGACTCAATAGGTAAATTATCTAATACTCTTGCAATCGAACTTCTCACGTCATTTGCTACATCATCAATATCAAGATTATCTTTGAATGTTAGATCAATTCTTGACCTTTCATCTTCACTCATTGATTCTATAGAGACTAACCCGGCAGTACCTCCAACAAAGTCCTCAATTTTTTGAGTAATTTGTTTATCAACAACATTTGCAGACGCTCCTTTATAATCTGTTTGTATCGATACTACTGGTCTATCAATATCTGGAATTTCATTAGTAGGAATATCAAAAAAAACTAGACTTCCAAATATTACTAATACCAAACTCATCACTGATGCAATGACAGGTCTTTTAATAGATAAATCAGTTAGAAACATTTTAATTTAAAATTTTTATTTTAATTTTGTCTCTTACCTTTGATATTCCTTCAGTAACTATTTTGTCTCCTAAAGACAATCCATCAATTATCGAAACTTTACCAAAGTTTCTCTTTCCAATTTTCACTTTGATCTTATTGACCGTATTATCTTCTAGAACTTTGTAAACAAAGGCAGTTTCACCTTGAATTAAAAGCGAATTTTCAGGAATTCCTAATTGTTCTTTCTTATCGTAAATAATTTTTATATCTAAAAGCATACCTGGAATTAACTTTAAGTCTTTATTTTCAACAATTATACTTGCAAGTACAGATCTTGTACTGGGGTCTACTCTTGAACTCACTGACTCTATAGTACCGTAAAATTTTTTTTCAAACGAATCTGATTTAACTTCAGCTGAAAGCCCAGGTTTTAATATGTTTAAATATATTTCAGGAACTTTAATATTTAGTAATATTGATGTTGTATCATCCAAAGTTAATATAAAAGACTCAGTTCCCAAAACTCCTTGTGCTATTTCTCTTTTCCCTAAAATACCTTTAAAAGGTGCAACAATTTTTTTATCTGAAGTTTCAATAATAACCTCTCCCTCTTCAACAACCTTACCTATAATTATGTTTTCGTTTAATATTTCACTTTTTTTAATTCTATAATTTTTATTTTTAAGAGATAATGCAGTTCCAAAAGTTTCTATACTTTCATAAAATGTGGACTTGCTTACAGCTTTAACAATTACACCTGGTGGCGGCATCTTAGAAAATTTCTTTACAAAGTGTTTAGTAACAAAATGCCTACCAACTATTACTGAAATAATAATAATTAATAAAACTATTAAAAAAAATTGAATTTTTTTTGATTTAATCATGGTGAATACTTACCATATTCACTCCAAGATCCATCATAAATAATTGGCTGGTAGTCTTTATTTACTATCTTATAAGCATATGCTAGCACTGAGGCAGTGACTCCTGATCCACAAGTAAAAACAAATTTATTATTGTTCTTTGTTTTTATTATTTTTTCAAAAATTAACTTAAGTTCGTCCTTGGTTTTTAATTCGTTTGTAATTTGATTTATACATTCTCCAAAAGGCAAACATAAAGAATTTTTGATACTTCCTCTTCTTAATCCTTTTCTAGGTTCATCTATTTCTCCATTAAATCTTTTAAGACTTCTTGCATCAACAACTGCAAAATTATTTGTATCAATATTTTCATTTATTTGGCTCATATTGAAAACATAATTTTCTTTTTTAATTGCTTTGTAATTTGATGTTACGATATTGGTTTTCTCATCAGTTAAAGCTTTATTTTCTTGTTTCCATTTTTTCAATCCTCCGTTTAAAATATATAATTTTCCAATGTCATGCCCAAAATACAATAAAGAAAACCAACATCTGCAAGCAGAATATAGTCTTGAGTTATCGTATATAAGAATTTTATCATTATTAGAAATGCCCAACTTAGAAATACTTTTGCTCCATTGATCCTCAGAGGGCAACATGTGAGGGAGATCAGTATTTTTTTCAGATGTATTGTCTAGGTCGAAAAAAACAGAGTTAGGAATATGACTCTCCTTATATTCTAAATAAGGATCCCTATTTTCAGTTGGCAAATGCCATGAAGCATCAATTATTTTAAATTCTTTTAAATTTTTTTCTGCAAAGTCTGTTGATATTAGGCTCATAGATTTTTCATAAGATATTTTTGATGATATTCCTCTGCCTTACAATAATTTAAAACCCCAGTTATTTTTGTAACAATCCTGCCTTTAAAATCTAAATTTCTCTCATCTAAAACTTTTCCAGCTACTTTTTTTTGGATTTCATTTAAATAGAAAATTTCACTTCTATACTGAGTTCCTATATCTGGACCTTGTCGGTCAAGAGTTGTTGGATCATGAAAATCAAAAAATAGATTTATTATTTTTTCGTATGAAATGATATTTTCATCAAACTCAATTTTTACTACTTCAGCATGCCCAGTGGTACCAGTGCAAACTTCTTGATAATTTGTATCTTTATTTTTTCCACCGCAGTATCCTACTTCAGTATTAGTTACACCTTCTATTTCACCAAATTTTCTTTCTGGTCCCCAAAAACATCCTAAACCTAATATTGCTATTTCCATTGATTATTAAATTAAAGTATCTAAAAGTATGTTGAGTAAATCATATGCTCAGTAAAAATCAATTAGGTTTTTTGTACATGTTTCTATCAGTGTGCGCCTTCTCACTAATGGATTTAATAATAAAATGGACTGCAGATTACCCACTTGGTCAAGTTGTTTTTTTTAGAGGTTTTTTTGGGATAGTATTTTATTTTTTTGTAATACCTAAAAATAGAATAAATAATTTTTATCAAACAAAAAGAGCATTTTTACATTTTCTAAGGTGTTTTGTAGGTCTTATAGCAATGGTAGCAATATTTATTGCACTAAGAAATTTACCTTTAGCTACAGTAGTTAGCATATCATTTGCTGCGCCTATATTTACAACTATTTTTTCAATATTTTTTTTAAGTGAGAGGGTTGGTATTTATAGATGGCTCGCTGTTGTAATTGGATTTGTAGGAATTCTAATTATTACAGAACCAGGTTTTGAAAGTTTAAATATTTATTATATTTTTCCGATAATTTTTTGTATTGGTCTTTCATATGTTGCAATTGCAATAAGACAGCTTTCTTCAACTGAACCAGTTTGGTTAATTTCATTAAATTTTTCAATAGCAATTACAATTGCTGGATTATGTACTTTACCTTATGGTTGGAAAATACCTTCCTTTTTTGATTTTTTTGTTTTATCTCTAGTTGGTTTGTTTGGTGGTGTCGCAAACCTCTGGCTAAGCCAATCTTATAAATTTTCTGAAGTATCTTTAGTTACTCCGTTAAAATATTTAGGATTAGTATTTGCTATTTTTTTTGGTTATTTAATATGGGGCGAAGTTCCATCTTTGAAATCATTAATTGGTGGATTATTAGTAATCTTATCTTCAATTATAATTTTTAAACGTGAAATAATAATTAAAAAAACACCCACAATACAAAGACATGACTAAAAAACCCTATTATTGGAATAAAGCGATAAAAGTTTTATCAAAAAAAGATAAAATAATGAAAGAGTTAATACTAAAATATCCTGATAAGACCTTAACAACTCGTAAAGATTTGTTTTATTCTTTATGTAAAAGCATTATTGGTCAACAAATAAGTGTTGCGGCTGCTAACTCAGTTTTTAAAAAATTTTCAAAAGCATGTAAAGGCAAAATAAAGCCTGGTAATGTTGTAGTGTTAAATAAATTAAAACTTAAAAAGTGTGGTTTAAGTAGACAAAAGATAAAAGGTATTCAAGAACTTGCAAAAAAAATTAAGAATAAAACCTTTGATGCAAAAAAAATTAAATATATGAGTGATGAAGAAGCAATTGTATATCTCTCAGATTTACGTCAAATTGGGAGGTGGTCTGCAGAAATGATACTTATTTTTAATTTAAATAGATCAAACATTTGGCCAATACAAGACATTGGCCTTTTAAGAGCTATTTCAAATAACTATAAAAAAAAATATCATCCTCCAAAAAATTTTGTAAATAAGCTAAACAAAAAATTTACTCCTTATTGTACTGTTGCTACCTGGTTTTTATGGAGATCAATAGATGATGAACCAATACAATATTAGAAAAATATCTTTACTTTTTCTGAATTTTTTCATGTAATAAAATTTTTTTAAATGTCAAAAAAACTTATTATTGATTGGGATACTTACAATAAGTCTATAGATAATCTTGCTGTCCAAATTAGTGACAGCGGTTTCAATCCTAGCTTTATAATATGTATTGCAAGAGGTGGTCTTAGAGTAGGTGATATATTAAGTAGAGTCTTCAATGTAAAGTGTGGATATTTAGGGGTTGAGAGTTATTCAGCAGAAAAAAATAATCAAATTGCTGATAAACAAAATGAATTAACGTTTGCAAGAGATTTATCAACTACTTCAAGGAGTTATGGACAAAATATATTAGTAACTGACGACTTAATTGATACAGGTGTAACTCTAGAAAAAACTTTAAAATGGCTAGAAAATTATAAAGACTTCAAAGATAAAAAAATTAACTTTAAATCAGCTGTGCTCTATAAAAAAGAAAAATCTAATTTTAAATCAGATTATATAGTTCACAATTTACAAGATAATCCTTGGATTGTGTTTCCTTACGAATTAAGAGAATTAATTTCTATAGAAGATTTAAAAAAAGAATTGAAGTAAAGGGGCTAGTTTATTGGCCAGCCCCTCTTAAATTCTACGCTACAAGAAAACTTATTACACTCAAAACTGCTATTAACCAAATAGCAGGAGAAGTGTTAGATATTTTTCCCGTAAATATTTTAATCAAAGCATAAGATATAAAAGCTAAAGCAATTCCATTACTAATACTATAAGTAAGTGGCATTGTTATCATTGCTACAATTGAGGGAGCGGATTCTGCTATATCATTCCACTCAATATCTGTAATGTTTCTTACAAAAAGAACAGCAACATATAGAAGTGCAGCTCCGTCAATTTCCTTAGGCAAACTTGTTGCAAGAGGAGAAAAGAATAAGCAAGATAAAAACAGAATACCAATCACTAAAGAGGTCATACCTGTTCTCCCACCAGCTTTAACACCAGCACCTGACTCTACATAACTTGTTACAGTCGTTGTGCCCATCATAGCACCAGCAACTGTAGCGACACTGTCAGACATCATGGCTTTATTTATATCTGTAACTCTACCTTTGCTATCTACTTTTCCAGCAACATTAGCTACAGATGTTAATGTTCCTGCAGTATCAAAAAAATCAATAAATAATAATGTAAAGACTACAGTTGACATACTTGCTGATAACGCCGCTTTTAAATCAAAATCAAATAAATATGTCATTGGCGGAGGCGAGCTTACTACTCCATTAAATTTTGCTAAGCCCGTTACCCATGCAATTATACTAAAAGCAATTATTCCAATTATAATATTTCCTTTAACTTTAAGTTTTTCAAGAACAACCATAGCAACAAAAGCCAAGCACCCTAACAGCACTAAAGGATTTTTTAAATCACCGAGAGTTACTAAAGTAACTGGATGATCTCCAACAACTCCCATAATTTCTAATCCTATTATGGCTAAAAACAATCCTATACCTGCTCCAATTCCTAATTTTAAACTTTTTGGAATTGAGTTTATTAACCATGCTCTTAAAGGTGTAAGAGAAATAATTAAAAATAATACTCCAGCCACTAAAACTGCACCTAAAGCAGCTTGTGGAGTGTAACCCATACCCGCAACTACACCAAAAGCTACAAAAGCATTTATTCCCATGCCTGGAGCAAGCCCTATTGGCCAAGTTTTTCCGTAAAAAGCCATTATGAAACAAGCAAGAGCGGTTGCTAAAATTGTGGCTGTAAATACTGCACCAAAGTCAAAAAAACCTTTTTCAGGTCCAGCGAATTCCCCTGATAAAATAAAAGGGTTTAAGAACATTATATAGGCCATTGTTAGAAATGTAGTTACACCCGCAATAACTTCAGTTCTAAAATCTGTTTTATGTTTTTTATATTCGAAATATTTGTCTAGCATAATTCCTCCCGATAAAAAAAATTATCAGATTAATAAAATAATTCCTTAATAAAATATTCTTTATTCACAATATTCAACTATAAGTTTATTTTTAATAATTTCTCCTATGCTAATATTCCACTTAATGAAAAAAATAATTAATATATTTTTGATTTTGTCATTTGTTTCTTTATCGTCCTGTAAAACGGTACAGAATAAAGCTGATGAAGTTATTCAAAAAGAAGATAAGTATTTAATGAAATTTCTTAATAAAAAAAAAGATTTGTTGATTGCAGAATTTGGATACCCAGATTTAACAATGCCAAATGATGGAGAACCACCTGGTTCAGGAAAAATTATATATATTTCAAAAAAATATGGGATTAAATGTCAAAGAAGTTTTGAAATTGATGAAAGTGGTTTTGTTGTAGGTTATTCATCAAAAGGATGTTTTTAACTTGTGGGGCTTTACCCCACAAGCAAGGTTTAGGTTATTTAATTTGAATTAACTTCTTTTTCTTAAAGTCTGGAATTATTCTTTCACATTCAATAGTTAAAAGTCCATCTTTCAAATTTGCTTCACCAACTTTTACGTCTTCAGCAATTTTAAATGATCTAGTAAATTGTCTTTGAGATATTCCTTTGTGTATAATCTCTCCATTTTCGACAGTGTTATCAGATTTTTCAACTTGCTTAGTTCTTACAGTCAAAAGATTGTCTTCATATTCTACTTCAACATCTTTTTTGTTAAATCCCGCAAGAGCTACCTCAATTGAGTATCTGTCTTTACCAGTTTTTCTAATGTTATATGGTGGATAATTTGACTGAGTTGCCAAACTTCCATTACCTAACATGTTTTCAAATTGCTCAAACATATCATCAAAACCAACAGAAAATGGTCTTAATGAATTAAAGATTGATAGATCCTTACTTGTCATTTTTCCTCCTTTGTTAGCAAGGTTATTTAGTGTTCCATTAGGCAACACTGAAAGTTATATGGTAACTATTTTTAAATTTTCAATATGTAATTTTTTATTTATTTTGCTGTAATGCTTTAACATGCTCATCAGCACTTTCTGCTAAAGCATTTAAATCATAACCACCTTCTAAAATCGAAACTACTTTTTTATTATTATATTTATTTGTGGCAAGAAGTGTTCTTTTTGTAATTTCATAAAAATCTTTTGATTTTAGTTTAAATTGCGCAAGAGGGTCATCTTGATGTGCATCGAAACCTGCTGAAAAAATTAAAAACTCAGGTTTAAATTCATCTAACTTTTTTAAGACATGATTATATGCATCAAAATAATTTTCAGAGGAAGTTCCTGCAGGCAAAGGTATATTGAAAATATTATTAAACTTACCTTTCTCATTCTCAGATCCGGTTCCAGGATAAAAGGGATATTGATGAGTTGAAATATATAAAACTTTTTTATTATCGTAAAAAATGTCTTGAGTGCCATTACCGTGATGAACATCAAAATCTATAATAGCTATCTTATTGTAATTATATTTTTCTATTAAGTATTGAGCTCCTATTGCTGCATTATTAAAAATACAAAAACCCATAGCTTTATTTCTTTCACAATGATGTCCAGGAGGTCTTACAGCACAAAATACATTATCAAATTTTTTTGCCTCCACGCCATCTATTGCTTTAATTATAGAACCAACCGCATCATAGGTTGCTCTCTTACTTCCAGGTGATATGATAGTAT
Organism: uncultured Pelagibacteraceae bacterium; assembly: GCA_902611815.1. GTDB lineage: Bacteria > Pseudomonadota > Alphaproteobacteria > Pelagibacterales > Pelagibacteraceae > Pelagibacter. Next base: position 13,611 of record CACMAZ010000014.1, on the reverse strand, counting down.
CTCCGTCCAAAAATTTTAAACCACTAGATGGAAACGAATTTTCAATGTTATCAACATAATCAGACCCATGAACTTTTTTTAATATTTTTTGGTCAAATTTTTCTGACTTAACCCATAATAGATTTTTCCTCTTTTTTAACTTATTTACAACTGCCGAAACTCTTTTTGGTTGTTCTGGATGACCATCCCCAGTAATGTGATTCTGTGATGTATCGGATGTTACTACTGCAGTATTCACTTAAAGTATTCTTCTAATATTTCTGAATAAATTTTAGTTAAATTTTTTAAATCTTTTAAGGATACCGCCTCATCTATTTTATGCATAGTTCTGCCAACTAAACCAAACTCAAGGCAAGGTGATATCTTTCTTATAAATCTTGCATCAGATGTACCACCCGATGTTGATAGTTTAGGCTTAATTTTTGTATTCTTTTTAATAATATTCTGAATTTTATGAACAAAACTATTCGGTTCGCATAAAAATGCTTCTCCAGATACCTTGTATTCAATTTCATATCTAGATTTTTTCTTTCTACATATCTTTGAAAAAATAGTATTTAGTTTTTTCTTTAAAGATTTAGATGAATGTTTATTATTAAATCGTATATTAAAACTGGCTCCCGCAGAACCTGGAATAATATTATCTATATTATTATTTATATTTATACTTGTAACTTCTAAATTAGTTGGCTGAAAATTTTTTGTACCACGATCAAATCTTATATCTTTTAATTTTTTTAAAATTTCTATAATAGTAGTAGACGGATTATTGGCTCGGTGTGGGTATGCAACATGCCCTTGAATACCATTAACAACCAACTTTCCAGTTAAACTGCCCCTTCTACCAATCTTAACCATCTCACCCAATTTATTAGGATTGGTTGGTTCCCCAACTAAACAAAAATTTATTTTTTCTTTTTTCTTTTTTAAATAATCTACTAGTTTTTTTGTCCCATTAACTGCATCACCTTCTTCATCTCCTGTAATCAAAAAGCTTATTGAACCTTTGAAATTTTTATTTTTTGTCAAAAAAATACTAACAGCAGATACAAAAGCAGCAATTGAACTTTTCATATCATTAGCGCCCCTGCCAATTAAATGGCCATTTTTAACTTTTGGTTTAAATGGGTTTACGGTCCAGTCATTTAAATTACCTGGAGGCACAACATCTAAATGTCCAGCATAACAAAAATTTGGACCTTTATTTCCCAATCTTGCATACAAATTTTTTACTGGTTTATGTTTTTTATCTTTAAAGGTAATTATCTTAGTTTTAAAACCTAATTTTTTTAACTTTTTTTCAAAAAAATTCATCACCCCAGCGTCTATAGGTGTAATAGATGGGTATCTAATTAGCTCTTTAGCTAACTCAAGCTCATTTATTTTTTGCATTTTTATTCTCTTAAAAGATCGTTTACCGAAGTTTTAGATCTTGTTTTTTCATCAACTTGTTTAATTATTACTGCACAGTACAGTGATGCTGCTGATGAATTATTTTTATCTGGTAAGGTTCCTGGTACAACAACTGAGTAAGGAGGTATTTTACCATAAGATATTTTTCCTGACTTCCTATCTACAATTTTAGTTGATTGACCAATGTACATTCCCATGCTCAAAACCGACCCTTCACCAACGATCACTCCTTCAACTACTTCGGACATTGCACCTAAAAAAACGTTATCTTCAATAATTGTAGGCAATGCTTGAGCCGGTTCTAATACACCTCCAACACCAGACCCTGCTGATATATGACAATTTTTTCCAATTTGACAACAACTGCCAGCTCTTGCAAACGTGTCTATCATTGTGCCTGCATCAATGTATGCGCCTATGTTTACATAGCAAGGCATTAATACAGCATTTTTACCGACGAAAGATCCTTTTCTAACCGGAGAATTAGGAACCATTCTAAAGCCAGCTTTTTCATGATCTTCTTTAGACCAACCAGCAGTTTTACCTTTTAACAAATGTGCTTTGTCATACCAACTACTATAAGGGCCATTCAAATTTTCCATTGGATATATTCTAAAACTAAGCATTATTGCTTTCTTAATGTGTTGGTGAGTAATCCATTGACCATTTACTTTTTCAGCGGCTCTAACTTTTCCACTATCCAAGTCTGCAATTATTTGATTAATCGCATCTTTAAGCTTTTGATCTGAGCTAGGGTTAATTTGATCCTTAATTTCCCAAGCATCGTTAATAATTTTTTCTAAAGACATAATTTACCTGTTTTTTAATAGCCTTATTTCTTTAAGAAATAAAGACAGATTTTCTATTTTATGAGAAATATAATCTTTATTAGAGTCTATCTTGCCGAAATGTTCATCATTAATCAGCCAAACTGTATAGCATCCTCTCTCATGACCAATACCTAAATTTTTTGCAATATCTTCAATATAGATCGTTTCTTTTGGATTTATCTTAAATTTATTGAGCATTAGATCAAAAGTCTTTGTCTCAGGTTTTGGGACATAACCAGCATCTTGAATATCAAATATTTTATCTCTTCCAAAAAGATCGTATACTCCAAGATGTGATAATATGTTTTCAGCGTGTTCGGCACTTCCGTTAGTGAAAATGAACTTCTCCATATCTAGGTTAATTAATTCTTCTCTCATAATTTTATCTTCTTTCATAAAAGAGAGATCAATTGTGTGCACATATTTCAAAAATTCTTGAGGCGGTATGTCATGATGTATCATCAGCCCATTTAAACTTGTGTTATACTTATAAAAATAATCAGTTTGTAATTTTTTAGCTTCATCTCGATTTATTTTAAGTCTTTCTGAAATAAATTGTGTCATACGATTAGATACTTGGCCAAATACTTTTTCTAATGAATAATTGTTATGTTTCCCGTAACATACTCCATCAAGGTCTAATAATAGATATTTCATTTTTTTTAAATCTTTCATTTTCTTATTAAAGTTCCCGATCCTTTATCTGAAAAAATTTCAAATAATATTGAATGTTTTTTTCTACCATCAATTATTGCAACAGCAGTTACTCCGTTATTAATAGCATCTAAACATGTATTTATTTTTGGTATCATTCCCTCAGTTATTGTTTCATCTTTGATCATCTCTAAAATTTTGGAAGAGGAAACTTCTTGTATTAGTCTTTTATTTTTGTCTAAAACTCCTTCTACATTAGTCATTAAAAGCAATCTTCTTGATTTGAGCGATTTAGCTATTGCTCCTGCTGCAGTATCACCGTTTATATTATAAGTTTGTAGATCTTTTCCTAATCCTAAAGGAGAAATTACAGGAATAAGATTTTTATTTAATATTTTATTTATAACATCAGCGTCAATTTTTTTTGGCACGCCCACGAAGCCCAATTCACTTGACTCTGGATCAACATGAATAACATTATTATTTTTTGTATTAATTGAAACTCCTTTTGTTCCTTTTTCTTCTAATGATTTAACAATATCATTATTAAAATCTATAAGAACATTTTCTACAATATTTATGATTTTTTTATCGGTTACCCTTAAACCTCTTATAAACTTTGATTTGATGTTTGATTTATCTAATTCTCTTTTTATTCTAGGACCTCCACCGTGTACTACAATGACAGAAAGTCCTAACTTATTTAATATTTTTAAATCAGATATAAAATTGTTAAAAATCTCTCTGTCAATGAATACGTTACCGCCGTATTTTATTACTATTAATTCATTTTTATATTTCTGAACGTATTTGTTAACTTCCTCAATAGGAGGACCATCTTTAGGTAAAATTTTTTCTAGTTCCATTTAAGAGGCGGTTTTAACAGTAGTTCTTTTCATAATTACATACTGTTGGGCCATAGTAAGAATATTGTTTGCGGTCCAATACAGCACAAGTCCTGATGGAAAAGGAGCTAAAATTATTGTTAAAAATAATGGAAAGAACATAAAAATTTTTTTTTGTATTTCGTCCTGAGGGGCTGGATTTAGTTTCTGCTGCAGCCACATTGTGAAACCCATCATTACGGGTAGAGCCCCAATAATCATGAAAGATGGAGGATCCCATGGTATTAAACCAAATAAATTAAAAATTGAAGTTGGGTCCTTTTCAGACAAATCTTTTATCCATCCAAAAAATGGCTGATGTCTCATTTCAATTGTTACAAATAACATTTTGTAAATTGCAAAGAAGAAGGGTATGGAGATCAAAATTGGCAAACAGCCTGATACTGGGTTAATGCCCTCTTTCTTATATAGTTGCATCATTGCCTGTTGTAATTTCATTTTATCGTCTTTGTGAATTTCTTTTAGACGAGCCATTTCGGGCTGAACTAACTTCATACGGCTCATTGATTTAAAAGCATAATTATTTAACGGAAAAAATGCTAATCTTAAACAGACAGTTATTAGTATTATTGCAATTCCGTAATTGCCTGCGAGTTTAAAGAAATAATCATTTAAAAAAAATAGAGGTTTTACTATCCAATAAAACCAACCCCAGTCAATTACGAGATCAAACTTTTCAAGACCTAAACTTTCATTGTAACCATCAATAACATTTACCTCTTTTGCTGCAACAACCACATTAACAATGTTACTAATTTCAGCATTTGGTTTGGAATCATAGGAATTTGTTTCTATGTAATTTACTTTAAATTTTTCATTATATTCAAAATCAGCTCTAAATTTTTTGTTTTTTGGTGGAATTATACTTGTTAACCAATATTTATCAGTTATTCCTAAAAATCCATCATCAGCATTTTTTGAATATTTCTTGTCCAAAATGTCTTTGTAATCTTTTTCAATCAGTTGATCATCTAAAACTCCAAGAGGCCCCTCATGTAAAATAAAAAAGTCTATAATCTCTGGAATTTTAGTTCTAATAATTTGTGCGTATGGATAAAAACTATAAATTTTGTCTGAATTATTTTTTATTATTTGCTCTATGGTAAATAAATATTGATTGTCGATTTTTATAATCTTCTCAAAAGTTAACCCCTGTTTATTTTTCCAAACAAGAGTTACATTATTATTTGGCGTAAGTTTTGAGTTACCTTTAATTTTCCAAATTGTTTTATTATTGGGAATGTCTATATTTTTATTATTAGATACCCACCCAGTCTCAATATAATAACCATTTGAAGTTGATTTAGGATTTAATAAAGTTACGAATTGATCAGAATCAAGTTGAGTTTTATATTTTTTAAAAATTAAATCATCTATAGTTACACCTTTTAAAGAAATTGAGCCCTTAATACTCTCGTTTTCAAAATTAAATCTATCTTCTAATTTTAAAGCTTCTTCTCTGGAAAGATTATTGATTTGCTCAGCAGACTCAATATATGGAGTATCATTACTGTTAACAATTTTTTCTTTTTCTTTTCTTTTTTTTATTTCTTCTGGAGATGGTTGAAAAAATAAGCTCCACATTACTATGATAGCTAAACTAAGTGATATAGCGGCTATTATATTTTTTGTATCCATAATTATTTTTTATTTTTTAAAGGTCTGTAACCTTCTCCTCCGCCTAAAAATTTAATTGGATGACAAGTTATTAGTCTTAATAATCCCTTAACAAATCCTTTAAAAGGACCATAAGTTTTTAAACAATCAATAAAATATTCCGAACAAGATGGAAAATATCTACAATTGTTCCCTATCAAAGGAGAAATTATATATTGATAAAATTTAATGGTTTTTATAAATATTATGTTAATAAATTTTATCATAAAATTTTTTTAAAATCTTTAAGTATTGTTTCTTTAATATCATTGTATTTACTATCTAAAACATTTTTTTTAGCAATAATTAAGTAAGAATATTTCAAATTTATTTTGACAGATTTTAGAATATTATTGACAATATTTTTCAATCTTCTTTTAATTTTATTTCTTTGAACTGCCTTACCAAGTTTTTTTTTAGTAATTATACTTATATTTAATATATTATATTGTTTAGACGATATTTTTTTGTAAAAAATCGTGGAGTAATAATTATTTATTTTTTTACCAGTTAAAATTTTTTTAAAATCTTCATTTTTAGAAAGACTTAGTATTTTAATACCCATCACACGGTTAATCTTTTTCGACCTTTTTTTCTTCTCCTGGATAGTAATTTTCTACCACCTTTGGTTCTCATTTTTGATCTAAAGCCATGTCGTCTTTTTCTAACAAGTCTACTTGGTTGATAAGTTCTTTTCATAGGTAATATTTAAATTATAAAATTTTGGCTAGTTATAGAAAATATATATATATAAGTACAGAAAATTTTTATAATACTTTATACATGGAAAATATTAAAAAATTAAAAATTTATTTAGGAATTTCATATATTATATTGGTATCTACATTTCTATATTTTTTTTTCTCTAATTTTTCTTTACAAGAATTATCGAGCTATGAATTTATCAAAAATAACATAGATTATTTTTCTAAAATAAAAAATAATAATTATTTTGCTTTGTTATCTTTATTTTTTTTGTTTGTTGTCATATGGGTTTTATTACTTGGTTTTGGTTCACCAGTTGCTTTATTGTCTGGATTTATATTTGGTAAGTGGGTTGGAACAATTTTAATAGCAATATCCTTATCTGCAGGTTCTTTAATTCTTTACTTGATAGCTATCTTCTTTTTTAAAGATTTAATTCAACATAAACTTGGAAATAAGATGGTTTTTCTTAAAGAATTATTTAAGAGGAATGAATTTTTATATTTCTTAATTTATAGATTTATTGGAGGTTTGCCTTTTTTCATTCATAATACCCTGCCAGTAATTTTTAATGTAAAAATTATGAACTATTTTTTTGGAACATTAATAGGAATGATTCCACAATTATTTATAATAGTTTCAATTGGTAGTGGTCTAGAAAAAATAATAAGAGCAAATACAACTCCACCTTCATTTTTTGAAATTATTGCATCAGAGGAGATATATTTACCTTTAATAGCCTTTCTAATAATAGTCGCAATTAGTATTTTCTTAAAAAAGAAACTATATAAATAAAATCTATGGTGCCCTCGATGAGAATCTAACTCATGACTGACCCTTACCAAGGGCCTGTTTTAACACTAAAACTACAAGGGCATACATTTAAAATAGTGTAAAAAATAAAATTATTCAAATTATTGCCTTAATTTTTTTTTTTATTATAAGTATAATTCTGTTAAGGAAATTTATGGGAATTCATTACGATTATAAATCTACCAGAGGTGCTAAAGCGATGGAAAAGCAGGCCAAAAGAGAAAAAAAGCTTGCAGAAAAAAGAGCTAAGAAACAACTTAAGTCTGGCTTAAATAAAAAAGAAGATGAAACAATTCCTTTAGATCAAGTGGTTACTTTGGAGCACTTAACAAATCCCGAAAAAAAATAATTAAAATGAACAGTAAAAGGAAGCCCACAAAGCTTGATCTTGAAAGGGCATTACGTCAAAATTTAAGAAAAAGAAAAATTTTCAAAAAGCCGAGAAAAAAAAATGATACTAAATGATAAACAAATAAAAAAATTATCAGAAGAGGAAAATATGATCAGCCCTTTTGTTCCAGAAAGTATATCAAAAGGTATAAGTCATGGTCTTAACTCTTTTGGTTACGATTTAAGGTGTGGTGCTGAATTTAAGATATTCACAAATATCAAAGGCGCTACAGCAGATCCAAAAAATTTCAGTGAAGATAATTTTATTACGGTAAAAGGAGAAGATTCTATATTAATACCACCAAACTCTTTTGCATTAGCAAGTAGTTTAGAATATTTTAAAATGCCTAGAAATGTAACAGGACTTGTAACTGCAAAATCAACATATGCTAGATGTGGATTGGGAACCCCTCCTACTGTTTTAGAGGCGGGATGGCATGGAAATTTAGTCTTAGAGTTTTCTAATCACACAAGTAACTCTATAAAACTTTATGCTAATAGTGGTGCTGCACAAATATTATTTTTTAAAGGAGATCAACCAGAAGTTTCTTATTCAGACAGAAAAGGCAAATATCAAGGTCAAGTTGGAATTACTCTTGCAAAATCAAAATAGATGAAAAGATTTATAATTAATGGGCCTAATAGAGCTATTAAGAGTGAAATAGATATTAGTGGTGCAAAAAATTCATGTCTTCCGTTAATGGCTGCATCAATATTATTTAAAAAAAAAGTCATTTTAAGAAATGTGCCTTTTGTGCAAGATGTTTTAACCATGAAAGATCTTCTTATATCTTTAGGTTCAAAAGTTGAGCTTATAAAAGAAAAAAAAACTATAAAAATTACAAATAAAAAGAAACATAAATTAATTGTTCCTTATAATTTGGTTTCTACTATGCGGGCAGGAGTTTTAACTATGGGTCCTTTATTAGCCAGATATCCAAAAAATAAAATTAAAGTTGCCTTAGGAGGAGGTTGTGCCCTTGGTATTAGAGATACATCTTGGCATCTTTCAGGATTTAAAAGTCTCGGTGCAGATAATACTCTTAGTAAAGGTTACGTAAATATTTCGTCAAAAAAAGGTTTAAAAGGAAATATTTACAAATTTCCAAAAATTACTGTCACTGGTAGCTCAAATTTAATAATGGCATCGGTTTTTATAAAAGGTGTTCATATAATTAGAAATATATCCATAGAACCAGAAGTAAAAGATTTAATTAAATTCTTAAATAATTCTGGAGCAAATATTAAATTTATAGGAAAAAGATCTTTAAAAATTCGAGGTGTTGATGAGCTTGTAAATGGCGATCATACGATCATTGGTGATAGAATAGAGGCCTTTAGTTATTTATGTGTAGGTGCAATAACAAATGGGAGAATTAAAGTAAAAAAAATTAACCCAAATTATTTACTTACAGAATTGAACATACTTAAGAAAATTGGATACAAAATTATAATTAATGGAAATTCAATAATACTTTCACCAGCTAAAAAATTAAAATCTATTTCAATTAAAACTGGTCCTTGGCCACAACTAGCGACTGACAACATGCCAATTATCCTCGCAGTTTTAACAAAGATACCAGGAAAAAGCACAATTGAAGAAACAATATTCTCCAATAGGTTTATGGCGGTACCAGAATTGAAAAGAATGGGTGCAAAAATATCAATAAAAAAAAATAAAGCATTTATTACTGGACAAAAAAAATTAAACGCAGCAGATTGTATATCATCAGATTTGAGAACTACATTTTCAATAATCTTAGGAGCAATATCAGCAGAGGGACCTTCTACAATATCTAGAATTTATCATGGCTTAAGAGGTTATGAAAATTTACAAATCAAACTCAAAAAATTAGGTATCAAAATTAAACTTAAAAAATAATGTCTAAAAAATATTTAGCGAAAATATTAGCCAGGGATATTAATGGCTTAAATATCATCTCTCTTCATGTACATAAGGCTATCGTCAAGATTTCAGAAATCAAATACTTAAAAGAAAATAAAATGTTTATAATTTCGATGAAAAGAAATTCTGTTAAAGAGAAAAATAAAAAAGTTTTAAGTGTTTGTAAATTTGAATTTATTGATGAAGCAAAATCAAGGAAAATCAATCAGCTATATATTAATAAAGAGCTTGAAATATTAGCAATAAATGTGACAAAAAATATTGATAATTATAATTTTAATTTGTTGTTTTCAAATAATGGTCTTATAACCTTAACATCAGAAACAATAGAAGTAACACTTGAAGATTTAAAATAGACCATGTCAAAATTATTAAGATTAAATAAAAAAAATTTTAAGAGTTTGTTAGATAAAATAACTCATAACAGAAACCAGATCGATATAAAAACCGAATTTATTGTAAATAAAATAATCAAGGATGTAATCAAAAATGGTGATCGTGCCCTAATTAAATATGAGAAAAGATTCAATAATAATTCTAATATTATTCCAACTAACGACAAAATTAAAAGATCGATTAGTAATTTAAAACCTGAATTGAAAAAAGCTATAAAAGATACTTATAATAGAATAACAAGTTGGCACAAACTTCAAAACAAGAGAGATATTTATCAAAAGGATAAATTTGGCAATAGATTTCAATATATAAATAGACCGTTAAAATCTGCAGCAATATATTGCCCAGGTAATTTACCAAGCACTGCTTTAATGAATTGTGCATTAGCAAAGATTGCAGGTGTTAAACGAGTAGTTTTATGTACACCTGCCATAAACGGAAAGTTAAATGGGTCTGTTATGTATGCAGCAAAATTATGTAATGTGAACGAAATAATAAATTTGTCAGGCGCGAGTGCGATTGCTGCACTTTCTATAGGAACAAAAAAAATAAAACCAGTAGATATAATAACTGGACCTGGATCAAAATATGTAGCAATTGCTAAAAGAATTTTATCTTATAAAAATTTTATTGCTCAAGAAAGAATGTATGCGGGAGAGTCTGAAATTGTTTGTTGGTGCGATGACACCGCTTCACCTGATGAAATTGCGTATTCTTTGTTAGCTCAAAGCGAGCACTCTGATGGAGTATTATCTATAATGATTTCAAAAGATTTTAAATTAATTAAAAAAGTACAAAATAAACTAAAATTATTGATAAACAATTTACCTAGAAAAAAAATTATATCTAAAAGTCTAAAAAAAAATGGATATCTTATTCATGCAAAAACAGATAATGAAATTCTTGATTGTATTGAATATATATGTCCTGAACACTTAGAGTTGCAGATAAAAAACTACAAAAAATATATTAATAAATTACACCCAAAGTTAAATACCACAGGGAGTATAGCGGCTGGTCCATATAGTAGTATGGCATTATCTGATTATGGACCAACACAACATTCTTTACCGACAGGTGGAAGCGCAAGATACTCAGGTGGTCTTAACGTCAGTGATTTTTGTAAGTACATAAGCCTAAATGAGTTAAGTAAAAAAGGCTTGAAATTTCTTTCAAAATCAGGATACATCTTGGCACAAGAAGAAAAGTTGAGAGGACATAGTTTGTCTATTAAAACAAAAGCATTAAGGAGAAAATAATTTGGCAAAAGAAGAAAAATTAACATTTGAAGGTGTCATTACGGATGTTATGCCAAATGCAATGTTTAAAGTTAAATTAGATAATGGTCATTTCGTTACTTGCGTTACAGGCGGTAAACTAAGACGTGCCAGAATAAGATGTTTGGCCGGGGATAAGGTTAAAATTGAAACCTCCGGTTATGATTTGACAAAAGGACGAATAGTATTTCGACTTTAATTAAGGCCTTGTAGCTCAGTAGTAGAGCAGTACCCTGAAAAGGTATGTGTCGTAAGTGCGATTCTTACCAAGGCCACCACCAAAGTGACATTTAGTCAATTTTAATTACTTGCATTAAATTTAGAAATCTAATAACAACCCATTAAGCTTAATAAGCTTAAGTATAATAACTAACGAAAGAGTAAAATGAGTCTAAAAGGTAAAGTAAAGTGGTTCAATGGAAAAAAAGGCTATGGTTTCATTGAGCGTGAAGACAAAGAAAAAGATGTATTCGTACATGCTTCAGCTGTAAGAGAAGCAGGTTTAAGATTTTTAAACGAAGGTGACGAGCTTACATTTGAAGTTGAAGACGGAGAAAAAGGTCCTGCCGCAGTAAAATTGCAAAAAACCTCTTAATTCTAATTCATCAAAATAATTGTATAGGAATAAGCAAGCTTAAAAGCCGATACTATTCCTATACAATCAACTGTTGATTTTTTAATTTAAACTGTTAATTAAATCACAATGATTAAAGTTGTAAAAAATTTAGTATTATCACACAGACACCATATTCATGCTGGCTGCAAGCTAGCTATTTAATCATTATATAAATTTAAAAATATCCACAATTAGTATAAAACATAGATAGGAGCACGGGTAGCTCAGTTGGTTAGAGCAGCGGTTTGTGGAACCGAAGGTCGACAGTTCGAATCTGTCCCCGTGTACCAAAAAATGGAAAAACAAAAAAAAATAAAACCTCTAAAGGAATTACCTTCAGGTTTTGAAGATAGAGAAGAAAAAGAACTTTTAATCAGAGACTTCATAATTTCAAAGATTAAAGAGGTAATGGTTAAGTATGGCTTTCAATATCTTGAAACACCAAGTTTTGAATATACAGAAAGTATAGGTAAATTTTTACCTGATAAAGAAAGGCCTGGAGAGGGTGTATTTTCTTTTAAGGATGAAAACAAGTGGTTATCTTTACGTTATGATTTAACAGCTCCCTTAGCGAGATATGTTGCAAAAAATTTTAATGAAATACCAAAACCTTTTAAACGCTATCAATTAGGAACTGTTTGGAGGAATGAAAAACCTGGACCGGGAAGATATAGAGAGTTTCTTCAGTTCGATGCTGATTACGTCGGAACAAAAAATTTACAAGCTGATGCAGAACTATGCGTAATGATTTCAGAAATTTTAGAAAACTGCGGCCTAACTAAAGATGACTACACAGTCAAAATATCATCTAGGAAAATTACTGACGAATTATTTAAAAAACTAAAAATTCAGTCCCAGGAAAAGATTTCTATAATTCTTCGAGCTTTAGATAAAATAGATAGGTTAGGGTGGACAGAAGTTAAAAAATTACTAGGTGAAGGTAGAAAAGATAAATCAGGAGATTATACAAAAGGAGCAGAATTAGACAATGATCAAATAAAGGTTATTGAAAGCTCTTTGAATGTTAACTCACCTGAGAGTGAGGATTTAAAACAAATAATAAAAATCTTTAAAGATTATAAATTTGATAACTATAAGTTCGATCCTTCGGTGATAAGAGGTTTAGAGTACTACACAGGCCCAATATTTGAAGTTAATCTAAATTTCAATGTAAAAAATTTAAAAGGACAAGTTATTCAATTTGGATCAATAGGTGGCGGAGGTAGATACGACAATTTAGTGAGCAATTTTGGTAATCTTGATTATCCAGCAACTGGCATATCAGTAGGTATAGATAGACTTGTGTTTGCTCTGATGCAAAAAAAAGAATTCGATTTAAAAGTTACGCGCCCTGTAATGATTAGTGTTTTCGATCAAAATAATATGAATAAATATATAGAAATACTAAAGAAACTTAGATCAGAAAATATCAGTTCAGAGATTTACCCTGGTGAGGGAAAAATAAAAAAACAAATGGAATACGCTAATAGAATTAATTCTCCTTGTGTAATTTTTGCTGGCGAAGAAGAAATTAAAAACTTAGAAGTTAAAATAAAAGATCTAAGAACTGGAAAAGAAACTAATATTAAAGATGAGAACATTGTTAATGAAATCAAAAAAATTATCTGAAAATATATTAAAGTTAATAAAATCAGAGGGCTTTAGGTATATTAATTTAGATACTGTAATAGAAACGAATCATATTGTTGAAAGATCTGGTGAGTCATTTAGACGTTTCATTTTTTCTTTTAATGATCAGAAGGGTAATGAAATTTGTCTTAGACCAGACTTAACAATTGCATCATGTCTAAAGTATTTAAATGAGAAAAATAAAGCATCTAAAAAAGTATTTTACAGTGGACAAGCTTATAGAAAAACTCAAAAGATATCAGATAGTATAATAAGAAATCAAATTGGTTTTGAAATAATTGGCTCAAACAAGGAAAAGGATGACGATAAAAAAATTATTAATACAGCTGTTAAATCATTATCTAAAGTAAAATTTTCATCGGGCGTTTTGACTATTGGAAACATAGAAATATTTAGACTC
>CACMAZ010000013.1 GCA_902611815.1 uncultured Pelagibacteraceae bacterium | reverse complement strand
TGGATCAGTTAATGCAGGATCATTCCCAACCTGAACAATTGCATTAGGCTCTTCTGAACCACAGGTCATTATTCCTCTAGGTCTATGGTATTTAAAACTTCTTCCAACCAAATGAATATTATTTGCTAATAAAGCAGAGGCTAATGTATCACCTTTATATCCAAAAAGTTTTTTACCATTAAATTTAAAGGAAATTCTAACAGTTTGATCTATAAAGTTATTTTTATTAATTCTTAAGTTGTTACTCATAATTATTTTACAGGCGGTCTTTCTCCCATTTTATAAACTGCATGTATCTTATCATTTGAAGTATCTCTAACTACATTGAACCATTTTCTGCATCCATGAATGTGGTTCCATCTTTCAAATTGAATACCTTTTATGTTTTTTCTCATAAAAAGATATTCAGCCCATTGATCGTCGCTTAACTCTGTTGGTTGTTTTGGTCTTTCAATGTGAGCTTCACCTCCACAAGAAAACTCTGTTTGATCTCTTTCACCACAATACGGACAATTAATTATAAACATTAGTGTGCTACTGCTGCAGCACCGTGTTCATCAACTAGATCACCGCTAACAAATCTATTTAAGTTAAAAGCAGCATTTAATTTATGTGGTTCATCATTTGCTATCGTGTGTGCAAATAAATCACCAGAGCCAGGTGTAGCTTTAAATCCGCCAGTACCCCAACCACAATTAAAATATAAACCTTTAACTTGAGTTTTACTTATTATTGGACTTGCATCTGGACAAATATCCACAATACCTCCCCATTGTCTTAGCATTTTCATTCTACTAAATATTGGGTATAGTTCTAATATTGCTCTTAAAGTTTCTTCAACAATATTATGACTACCTTTTTGAGTGTAAGAAACATAAGAGTCTGTGCCTGCTCCGATAACTAGTTCACCTTTGTCTGATTGACTTAAATAAGCATGCACAGCATTTGACATTACAACCGTATCAATTATTGGTTTAACTGGTTCAGAAACTAATGCTTGTAGAGGTTTACTTTCTAAAGGCAATCTTATACCAGCCATATTTGCTATAACACTTGAATGTCCTGCAGCAACAACACCAATTTTTTTTGTTTTTATAAAACCTTTTGTTGTTTCTATACCTTCAACTTCATTACCATTTCTTTTTATACCTTTTACTTCACAATTTTGAATTATATCTACACCCATTTCATCCGCACCACGAGCATAACCCCATGCAACAGCATCATGTCTTGCTGTGCCAGCTCTTCTTTGTAAAGTTCCTCCTAATACAGGATATCTAATTTTTGGAGATGTATTAATAATTGGACAAAATTTTTTAACTTCCTCTGTATTTAACCAGACAGCATCAATTCCATTTAATCTATTTGCATGAGTTCTTCTTTTTAAGTCTCTTACATCTTGAAGATTGTGTGCAAGGTTCATTACACCCCTTTGACTAAACATAACATTGTAATTTAATTCCTGAGATAATCCCTCCCAAATTTTAAGTGCATGATCATATAAACCAGCACTTGCGTCCCATAAATAATTTGATCTAATTATTGTTGTGTTTCTTCCGGTATTTCCTCCACCAATCCATCCTTTCTCGACTACGGCAATATTATTCATTTTGTGTTTCTTGGCCAAATAGTATGCGGTTGCAAGTCCATGACCTCCACCACCAATTATTATTGCATCGTATTCTTTTTTTGGTTCTGGATCTCTCCAAGCTCTCTGCCAATTTTCATGACCACTTAATGCGTTTTTGATTAGTGAAAAAATTGAATATTTATTACTCATAAAAAATTAATTATATATTTATAATATCTTATTTTTTGGCTTCAAGATAAATAGTTTGAAAAGCCCTATCTTCTAAATCTTTAACTAATTCTATATTTTCACCAACACCAAATTGACACACTTTTGCAGATGAAAATCCTGCATTTATCAGTTCTCTTTTTAAAGTTTCTTTATCCCAGACATTTAGAT
Organism: uncultured Pelagibacteraceae bacterium; assembly: GCA_902611815.1. Classification (GTDB taxonomy): domain Bacteria; phylum Pseudomonadota; class Alphaproteobacteria; order Pelagibacterales; family Pelagibacteraceae; genus Pelagibacter. The sequence continues at coordinate 31,669 of CACMAZ010000013.1, read as the reverse complement.
GTCCCCAATTATGCGTCAAATCTCTTAAAGCATCACATCCTGTATCAAAACTTGAAAAGTATTTATCTTTTTTTTTCTCATTATAATTTTCAATAAATATATCTAAACCAGGCACTGTACATCTAAAAATTGATGATTTTTTTAATACACGACATATTTCAGCCATTAAAAATTTCGCATCATTAAAATACAAGTGTTCAATAGTATGCTCACTAAAAGCACCTTCATAAACATTATCATCAAATGGAAGTCTATATCGAAAATCATGAGATATATAATTTTTTTTTTTCCAAAAAGAAAAACTTGAGTTGTAAAAATCTAAGTTGTCAAAATTTTCAAATTTATGATATCCACATCCTATTTGAATATACTTATTTTTTGGTTTAATTTTTTTTGGTGAGAAAAATCTTTTGATTTTAGATATTAATGCCATTTGAATTGATCTTTTTAGATTAATTCTATAATTATCTTTATCGTCAAAAACAAACATCCCTTTTTATACTATAAAATTAATCTTTTATTAAAGTAATAATTCATATATTAAATATAATAATATTTATGGAAGAGTGGGTGAGTGGTTTAAACCAGTCGTTTGCTAAATGACCGTGCGAGGAAACTTGTACCGAGGGTTCGAATCCCTCCTCTTCCGCCAAGACTTAGTACAAAGGATCATTTTTAAAAAAATCTTTAATTTCTATAGGTTCCTGGGCCAATATATATCTGTAAACATTATAATTTTCTAAAACTCTCTGAACATAGTTTCTTGTTTCTTTAAATTTTATTAACTCAATCCAGTCAACATAATCAATTTGATTTTTTTGTGGATTTTTATTTAGTTTTTTCCAATATCTTACTCTTTTTGGCCCAGCATTATATGCTGCTACCGCGTATGGGTATGACCCATCATATTCTAATATAAGTCCTGCTAAATAATGAGAACCTAATTTTATATTATACTCCGGATCTTGAGTTAATCTTGATTTCGAATATGGCAACTTAGCTTGTTTTGCTACGACTTTGGCTGTGTAACTCATTAATTGCATCATTCCTTTCGCACCAGCGTAACTGTTTGCTTTTGAATCAAACTCACTTTCTTGTCTTATAACAGCTAAAATCAAAGCTTGGTCAGGAATTTTTCTACCAGCTACATATTTTGGTGTATTAATTATTGGATAATTATATTTGTTGTGAAATCTTTTCTCGTAAGATGCAATTTTTGAAATCTGTATAGCAAAATCATATCTTTTAATATCAGTTGCAAGTTGAGCTGATAAAATTTCACTTCCTTTTTCAATATTATCTAGTGCTAAAAATCTTAAAATATGTTTAGTATACTTATCTTTATCTAACTCATGTAATAAATGTACTAGTTTATAAAGGTCTTTTTTTAAAAATTTTTTTTTATAATCTTCATCTACATACGATGTGTCAGTTAAATTATACTTTTCATTTTTGAACAATTTTAAATGTGCCAATTGGCCATAATAAGTAGTTGGAAAAGTTGATGCGATTTTGTAATACTTATTTGCTGTTACCGTATCATTTAAAGCCTCATAACTTTTTGCAATCCAGAAAGCTCCTCTTGATAAACTTATAGGATAACCAACGTTTTCATAAAAAGATTTGAAATGTTCACGAGCTCTCAATGGATCATTTAAGAAACTTAAAGAAATCCAACCACTTAACCATTCAGCTTCAGCATATTCAGGTGTGCCTTTTTCTAATGAATGATTATTAACAATTTCGTATGAAGTTTGGTATTTTTTTTTATAAATTAGTGATCTTGCAATGATTGAACGTTCAATCCACCATTTATCAGGTCTAACTAAATAATTTTTGTTATTTTTAATATTTAGTAATATTTCTAAAGAACTATCAACTCTGCCTCTTTTTCTTCTCCATTTAAGCCGGTCGTAGTTTAAGCCTGAATCTTTTTTAAACTTTTCAGGGACTTTTGAAATAGCATTATCTACACCATATGATTTGCTCATTAAAAGTTGTCTTGCGTTATATAGCGCTTGATAATCTTTAGGTAAATATCTTAGCATTCTTTTTAAATCCCAATATTTATTTTCCCAAGCAAGATAATCCGCTCTACGTATATGATCTTCAGATTTTAAATATTTATTATATTTTTTCTTATAAATTCTTAATTCATTTTTATTAAGATCTGCTGTTATCCAACCTTGTTTTATTAAATTTATTCCATCAACTACACTACCTTCTTTAATTAAACTTTCACCTAAAATCATTTCACCAAAACCACTTAGGGGTTTTTTTTCTTTAAATATATTAATTATTCTTTTTGGATTTATTTTTTTTACCGATAGTTTTTTTTCAGATAAATATTCAACCCTACCAATCCTTGGGTAGGCATTATTTTTTTCTAAAAATTCACTGTAAAGACTATAATCAGCATTATTCTGTCTTTCTAATAAATATCTCCAAACTATAAAATCATATATTGATTTATCTTTTGCTTTTTTGGATGTTTTTATTGCTGTCTCCCATTTTCTTTTTTCCATTAAAGAAATTGATTTTTTAGCAATTTCAAAATCTTTTCTTTTATAAAATTTTGATTTTAAAATTTTCTTTTGTTTTTCAATTTTTTGTTTTGTGATAACTAAAGGTTTTTTTTTTGGAATTAATATACCCAAATTTGTTTTTTGTATTTCCTCTTTTTTGATTTCAGCTGTTTTTTTTTCTTTTAATTTTGGTTTTTTTAAAGGTAATATTTCACCTTTAAGTTCACTTATTATTTTTTTTTCCGAGCTAATTAGAGGTTTTTTTTTGGGAATTATTAAACTTTCACCTAATACATTAAAATTTAAATTCATGAAATAAAATATTGTAATTAAAACAGTTATTTTTTTGTATTTATTCATAATTTTAGTAAATGAATCGATAATTTATGTTATAAGTTCATATGTTTAAAGGATCAAATGTTGCATTAATTACCCCTTTCAAAAATAATGCATTAGATGAGGAAAACTATATAAAATTAATTAATTTTCATATCGAAAATGGCACTAATGGTTTAGTTCCAGCAGGAACAACAGGTGAGTCACCCACATTAAGTCATGACGAACATCAAAAAGTAATTGAAATTTGTATAAAAGAATCAGGTGGAAAAATTCCTGTAATAGCTGGCACAGGATCAAACTCAACAGAGGAAGCTGTTGCACTAACAAAACACGCTGAGAAAGCAGGCGCTAATGGAGTATTAGTTGTTACACCTTATTATAATAAACCAACACAAGAAGGTTTATTTCAACACTACAAATCAATTAATGATAATACAACTCTACCAATTATAATTTACAATATACCAAGTAGATGTGTAATAGATATGTCAGTTGATACTATGGCAAGATTATTTGAGCTTAAAAACATCGCTGGTGTTAAAGATGCTACTGGGGATTTAAATAGATTAGATCAAACGATAAGTAAACTTGGAAACGAATTTATCCAATTAACCGGTGAAGATGGTTTGGCACTTGAGTTTAATAAAAGGGGAGGTGTTGGTATAATTTCAGTTACTGCAAATATAGCACCTAAACTTTGTTCAGATATGCAAAGATTATCTATATCAAAAAATAAAGATGATTTAAAAAAAGCGGAAATAATTGATAGAAATTTACAACCATTGCATAAAGCTTTATTTATTGAAAGCAATCCCGCTCCTGTAAAATATGCTGCTAAAATTTTAGGTTTGTGCAATGATGAAATAAGACTACCATTAGTAAATGTAAAAAAAGAGACTGAACACGAAATTAACAAAGCTCTTTCTCTTGCAAAATTAATAAATTAACAAATTAATGAAAAAAAAAACCAATTCTGGTTTAAAAATAATTTGTCTAAATAGAAAAGCATCATTTAATTATTTTTTTGAGGATATATACGAAGCAGGAATCATTTTAAAAGGATCTGAAATAAAGTCCGTTAGAAACGGAAAAGTTAATATAGCTGACTCATATGCAATTGAACGTGACGGTGAATTGTTCCTTATTAACTCACATATATCTTCATATAAACAAGCTAGTATTTTAAATCACAACCCCATAGATGAAAGAAAGCTTTTACTTAAAAAAAAAGAAATAAATAAATTAATCGGCAAAATGCAAAGAGAAGGCTTTACCTTAATTCCAATAAGAATGTATTTCAAAAAAGGAAAAGCGAAAATTGAAATAGCTGTTGCAAAAGGTAAAAAACAATATGATAAAAGACAAGCAATCAAAAGAAAAGACTGGAATAGAGATAAAGCAAGATATTTTAGAAAATCCTCGTAAAGCTGTTTTTTTAGGAATTGGATCAAATATTGGGAACAGGGTAAATAACATAAATAGTGCATGCTATTTATTAAATAATTTTTGTACTATAAATAAAGTTTCTAGTTTTTATGAAACTAATTCTTGGCCTAACGAAAATTATCCTAAATATTTGAATATAATTTTGAAATGCAAAACTGATTTAGATCCATTTTCCTTAATAAAAAAGCTAAAAGATATTGAAAAAAAACTTGGTAGAAAAAAAAATATAAAAAATTTTCCAAGAACATGTGATATTGATATTATCGACTTTAAAGGTCTTAAATTTAAAAAAGAAAATATTGAGGTGCCACATCCTCGTTTGTTAAAAAGAAATTTTGTATTGTTTCCATTATTTGAAATTGAAAAGTTATGGAGATATCCTAAAACCAACATTACTATAGATAAATTAATAAAAAATCTTGATATAAAGTCTCTTAGAAGTATTAAAATTTTTTAAATTAATGGTATAAATAAATATGTTAAAATCTAAAGAACTAATTAACAAAGTAAAAGAATACAATAAGTTTTTAAATCCAGAAGCATTAACTAAAGCTTATAATTTTGCACTTGATGCACACAAAAAACAAAAAAGAGATGAGGGCGTTCCTTACATTAATCACCCTGTAGCAGTTGCAAATATACTATCTGATTTAAAACTAGATAGTGCCACAATAACAACTGGTCTGCTTCATGATACTATTGAAGATACTCATGCAACATATCAAACCATTAAAGAAGAGTTTGGTCAGGAAGTTGCTGATTTAGTTGAGGGAGTTACTAAAATTTCAGTCTTTGAGAATCAAGCAACCACTGATCAAAATAAAAAAAAATTTTCAAAAGCAGAAAATTTTAGAAAATTAATTATAGCGACTTCTAAAGATATTAGAGTTTTGTTAGTTAAACTTGCTGACAGGTTACATAACATGAGAACTATAAAATATGTTAAAGAAGAAAATAAAAAAATTAGAAAAGCTCAAGAAACAATGGAAATCTATGCTCCTCTTGCAGATAGAATGGGAATGAATAGAATAAGAGATGAATTAGAGGATCTTTCTTTCGAGGTATTGAATAATGAAGCAAGGACATTAATAAAGAATAGACTAGATGAGATAAAATATAATAATTTAATGAATTTTAATTCTTTTTCTGAAGAATTTACTAAAATTTTAAATAATTCTGGAATAGAGGTGAAAATTTTTGGAAGAGAAAAAACACCTTTTTCAATTTGGAGAAAAATTCAAAAAAAAAGAACTTCTTTAGAACAGATAACTGATATAATTGGTTTTAGAGTCATAGTAAATAATGTAGATGATTGTTATAAAGCTCTCGGAGTATTTCATTCAAAGTGGAATTGTATTCCAGGAAGATTTAAAGACTATATATCTTCTCCAAAGATAAATAAATATAAGTCATTACATACAGCAATAATTGGTCCAAATAAAAGACCTATTGAAATTCAATTAAGAACAATGCAAATGCATGAATTTGCTCAAAGAGGTATAGCTTCTCATTGGAAGTATAAATCAAATGAAAAGTTTAATTCATTAACATGGAAAGAATATGATTGGCTTAAAGATTTAGTTGATATTATTGAGAGAAACGAAAATCCCGAACATTATTTTGAATATACAAAACTACAAATGTTTCAAGAAAATGTCTTTTGTTTCACACCAAAAGGATCAGTAATAAAATTACCAAAAAATGCAACTCCGATAGATTTTGCTTACGCTGTCCATACTCAAATAGGCGATACTGCTATTGGATGTGAAATTAATGGAAAAGACAGTCCTTTACAAAGTGAATTAAGAAACGGAGATGTTATAAAAATAACAACCTCAAAAAAAGTTTCACCATCACTTCATTGGCTTTCATCAACTAAAACAGGTAAAGCTCGTTCTGCAATAAGAAAATATTGGCAATATCGAGAAAATACTAAACATATTGATAAAAAATATAATACTTCGTTATGGGTCTCATTACCAGACAAGCCTGGTATTTTAGGAGATGTCACTTCATTAGTCGGTCAAAATGAAATTAATATTTCAAGTGTTGAAATGATGGAAAAAACAAAAACATCAATAAATTTTAAATTTAATCTTATAATTTCTGATCTCAAAAACTTTACAAAACTTTTAAGTGAGTTAAAACAGAGGCAATATAGGTTTAAAATAATTAGACATACTAATAAAAAATATGCTTTCTTTAAAAAACTCTTTAAAAGTCTTAAAAAAAACTAATGCATTATTAGAAGGCCATTTTGTCTTATCATCAGGTCTTCACTCCGCATATTATGTACAATGTGCTAAACTTTTAAGTCAGCCAAAACTTTCAGACAAATTTATTAAATCTCTTGCTTCTAAAATTAAGAAAAAAATAAAGAAAATAGATATAATTCTTTCGCCTGCAATGGGTGGAATTATAATTGGTTATGAAATAGGAAAGTTACTAGGCAAAGAAACAATTTTTTGTGAAAGGGTAAATAAAAAATTTTCTTTGAGAAGAGGATTTTCATTAAAAAAAAATTCAAAAGTTTTGATTGTAGAAGATGTTATTACTACCGGTAAATCTAGCTTAGAATGTGTTAGATTAATTAGAAAATCTAAAGCCAAGTTAGTTGGATTTGCCTGCTTAATTGATAGATCTTACAAAACAAAGATAAAACATAAAATTATTTCTCAAGTAAGATTAAAAATACCTACTTATAATAAAAAAAATTTACCCTCATTTATAAGCAATATACCTGTTACCAAGCCAGGGAGTAGATTTTTAAAATGACTAAACTTGGTATAAACATTGACCATGTTGCAACTTTAAGAAATGCAAGAGGTGAAGGTCATCCAGATATAATTCAAATTGCAAATATTGTTAAGAATGCCGGGGCCGATTCTATTACAGTTCATTTAAGAGAAGATAGAAGGCATATAAAAGATCACGATCTAAAAACATTATGTAATAAAAAATATTTGATTAATATGGAGATGGCGGCAAATATTAAAATGATGAAAATTGCAATTAAGAATAAACCTAAATTTGTATGTTTAGTTCCTGAAAAAAGAAATGAAGTAACAACAGAAGGTGGCCTAAATTTACATAAGAATTTTAATTTAATCAAAAAAATCGTAAAGACATTGAATAAAAAAAAAATTAGGACTAGTTTATTTATTGATCCCTCAATTGTGAATATCGAATTATCAAAAAAAATTGGTGCTAACTGTGTTGAACTTCATACTGGAAAAATTTCCAGATTAGTTAAAAATAAAAAAAATTTCTCGAATGAATTTAATAAAATTAAAAAATGTTCTAAATTTGGCGTAGATAACGATATTGAAATACATGCAGGTCATGGACTAGATTATAAAACAACGAAACTATTGAATAAAATTTCTTATATTACAGAATATAATATTGGTCACTTTATTATAGGTGAAAGTATCAAAATTGGTTTATCTCAGGTAATAAAAAATTTTAAAAAAATAATTAAATAAGATGAAAATATTTGGCATTGGGGTTGATATAGTTGAAAATAATAGATTTAAGAAATTGATAAAAAAAAAAATTTTTATTAATCGAATTTTTAGTCAAAAAGAATTAAATATTTTTAGAAATAAAAAAAACAAGATATTATATTTATCTAAAAGATTTTCTGCTAAAGAAGCGTTTGTTAAGTCCTTAGGAACTGGTTTTAGATATAATTTATGTTTTAGAGATATCTCAATTTTAAATGATAAAAAAGGGAAACCATATTTTTTATTTAATAAAAAAATAAAAGATATACTAAAAAAGAAATATAAATTGAATAGTTTTAAAGCTCATTTATCATTATCTGATGAAAAAAAACATTCAGTATCGTATGTTGTTTTACAAAAGTTTAAATGAAAAAAATAATTATAGAAAATTTAAAGACAATATTATATGCTTTGATTATTGCAATTTTAATAAGATCTTTATTATTACAGCCATTTTATATTCCATCTTCCTCTATGGAGCCTACATTGCTAGTTGGTGATAGGCTATTTGTTACAAAGTTATCTTATGGTTATAGCAAACATTCTTTCCCTTTTAGCTTAGGACCAATTAAAAATAGAATTTTTTTTTCAGAACCTGAACGTGGTGATGTAATAGTATTCAAGACACCGGCAGATAATAGAACAGATTATATTAAAAGATTGATCGGCTTACCAGGAGATAAAATTCAATTTATAGATGGAAATTTATATTTAAATAATGTTGAAATCTTAAGATCAAAAAATAATAAGAAATTTAAAATCTATTGTGGAAACACGATTGTAGATTCTGTTGTTTTTAAAGAAACTTTATTAAATAAAAAGGAATATTTAACTACTTATTCTAAAATAGGTAGCTATCAAAATTCTGATGAATATTTAGTTCCTGAAGATCATTATTTCTTTTTAGGCGATAATAGGGATTGTTCAAAAGATAGTAGATTTTTATCTAGTGTTGGATATGTTCATAAGGATAATTTAATAGGAAAAGCTCAATTTATTTTTTTTTCAACAAATATTAGAGAGGGTAGTGTATTCAGTTTTTGGAACTGGAAAAATATTTTAAGAATTGAAAGATTTTTTAAAAAAATAATTTAATGAAAAGAGATCTAATTAATTTTCAAAAACAAATTGGTATAAACTTCAAAAATCAAAAATTATTAACAAAAAGTTTTACACATAAAAGCTTTAATCCGATTGAAAATAATGAAAAATTGGAATTTTTAGGAGATAGAGTATTAGGCCTAATTATATCTCAAAATTTACTAAAATTTTTTCCAAATGACAAAGAAGGTGATTTGGATAAAAAATTAGCATCATTAGTTAATAAAAAACAATGTGCAACAATTGCAAAAGATATCAAGCTTCAAGATTACATTTTAATCAAGAATTCAAAGTCTAATGCTACGGTTGAGAATAAAATTCTATCTGATTGTTTAGAGTCTGTTATAGGATGTATTTATTTGGACCAGGGCTTAGATGCTGCAGAAAAATTTATAATAAAAAATTGGCACAAATATTTAAACAAAGGTCTCATAACTGAAAGGGATGCGAAGACGAAATTACAAGAACATTCTCTAAAATTGCATAAATGTTTACCGGTTTATAAATTATTAGACAATAAAGGACCAAGACATAAACCTTTAATTAGAGTTTCAGTAAAAATAAAAAATTCAAAAAATATTACTGCAATAGGCTATTCAAAGAAAGAGGCAGAGCAAAAAGCAGCTAAAAAATTATTAGGTATTTTAAAAATAATATGATTTGGTCTGATAAAGGTTTTTTATTAACAAAAATTCCTTTTCAAGAGAATTCTATTATTGCTAATTTTTATACTAAAAAACATGGTAAGAGTTCAGGAATAATATACGGTGCTACTTCAAAAAAAATTAAGAATTATCTTCAGAATGGTAATGAGCTATATTTAGAATATCATTCTAAAAATGATAATTCGCTTGGATATTTTAAGATTGAAATTATTAAACCTTTAACGTCAAAATTTTTTTCCGATAAAAAAAAACTTAATTGCATAGTATCTATGCTAGAACTTATTAAAATCTTAACAGTTGATGGTCAAGAAAACCAAAAAATTTACGAACTTATAAGTGAATTTTTTAAAATATTAAATAATGAAAAATGGGAAGTTGATTATGTATATTGTGAACTAAGTTTATTAAAATTTATTGGATTCGATCTAAACATTTCTGAATATTGTAAATCTGAAGTTATTGAAAACGCACAAAAGTATTTTATCGAAAGTGCTTCAAAAAAAATGATAGTTCCAAATTTTTTAATCGAAGATAGCAGAGAAAATATAACTAATAAAGACATTTTTAATTCCTTAAATCTAATAAGTGAATACCTAAAAAAAAATATTTTACTTCCTAATAACATTAATTTTCCTTTTTCTAGAGAAAACTTTATAAGAAATTTCAAATAATTATTTTATAATTTTATCTATATAATCAGCATAATAAGTAATGATTGCATTTGCACCGGCCCTTTTAAAAGATAAAAGAGTCTCATAAATTACGTCATTGGTTAAGATTTTATTTTTTATTGCATTCGTAAATAAACTGTATTCTCCAGATACTTGATATGCTAAAACTGGTATTTTAAATTTATTTTTAACTTCTCTAATTACATCTATGTATGGTAGACCTGGTTTTACCATTACCATATCTGCACCCTCTTTAATGTCTATAGCAACTTCTCTTAAGGCCTCATCTATATTACTAGAATCCATTTGATATGTTTTTTTATCTCCCTTAAGTGCTTTTCTTGAGCCCACAGCATCTCTAAAAGGACCATAAAAAGATGAAGAATATTTTACAGCATACGAAAGAATTTGTATTTTTTCATATCCATTTTTATCTAATGCTTTTCTTATTTCACCAATTCTACCATCCATCATATCCGATGGAGCTATTACATCGCATCCCATTTCAGCCTGTAATAAAGATTGTTTAATTAAAATCTGAATTGTTTTGTCGTTTAAAATTTCTTTTTTTTTAATTAATCCATCATGACCATGTGAAGTATATGGATCCAGTGCCACATCACACATTATACCTATTTTATTCTTATATTTTTTTTTAATTTTAATTATGGCTCTTGATACAAGGTTATCCTCATTTAAAGCTTCTGATCCCTTAGCGTCTTTTAATTTTTTTTTAGTATTTGGAAATAGTGCCAACATTGGAATTTTATTTTTAATTGCACGATCAATAATTCCAGATAAATTATCAATACTGTACCTGTAAACACCTTTCATTGTCTTGATTTCTTGCTTTTTATTTTTTCCGTCGGTTAAAAATATCGGCAGCACAAAATCACTCCCGGAAAGAGTATTTTCTCTTACAAGTCTTCTTGACCACTCTTCTTTTCTCGATCTTCTCATCCTTAAATTAGGATATTTTCCAGTGATAATCATTCTCAAATATATTTTAATGCGACAATAGTAATATATATAATTTTAGTCTATAAGTTATTAATAAAAAGTAATTATGTCACTATCATTTAATGACTTTCAAAAACAAAAAATAAAATTTGATATAAATAAATTAAAAGAAGCCTATAGCCAAGTTCTCAAAATAAAAGATTTTCAAGCTATTGAAGGAGTTACTAATTTTGGAGCTATCTCCTTAACCCAAATTCCTGGTGACCCAGACTCTATCAAGGGCAATAAAGCAAGAGGTGTCTTTTGGACAAAGCCTGATCAGTCAGGAAAAGAGGTTATAAGAGATCAAATGATAGACGAATCTGCGTATTCAGAATTTATAAGTGATTATAAAGATACATATTTTAAAGAAGTAGTTGAAACTTTACAAAAAAATTACAAGATAGGACGTGTTAGAATATTATTAAAAACACCAAGATCTACCTTAAGTTGGCACAGAGATCCTGAACCAAGATTACATATTCCGATTATAACTAATCCTGGCTCAATAATGGTTATAGATAATGTTGCTAAGCATATGCCTGCTGATGGATCAGTTTGGATTACTAATAATACAAAATATCATAATGCTTTTAATGGTGGTGAAGAGAATAGAATACACTTAGTAGCATGTGTTTTAGACTATAAATTTAATTAAATTGAAAATTTTTATTTCATCAGATCATGCAGGCTTTAATTTAAAAAATTATATTTATGAAAATTTAAAAAAAAAAAATTTTAGAATTATGAATTTAGGACCATTTAGTGAAAAATCTGTAGATTATCCAATTTATGCCAAAAAGTTAGCTAATACAATATCCAGAAATAAATCAAGTTTTGGAATACTAGTTTGTGGTTCTGGCACGGGTATGGCAATGGCTGCTAATAAAGTAAAAAATATAAGGGCTGCAGTGTGTTATAATGTGAAAAATACGAAATTATCTAGATTGCATAATAATGCAAATATTATTACAGTAGGTTCTAGGCTAACTAGTAAAAATTTGGCTTTAAAATTAGTTAATATTTTTTTGAAAACTAAATTTGAAGGTGGTAGACACTTAAGGAGAATAAAAAAAATTTAATAAACTTATGTCTAGTGAAAAAAAATATATAAACCCAGATTTTCAAAGTTTTTTTGAAAATAGTTTATCTTCATCTGATCCAGAAATTTACAAAGCTATTAATGATGAATTATTAAGACAACAACAACATATTGAACTTATAGCTTCAGAAAATATAGTTTCAAATGCATTGCTTCAAGCCCAAGGCTCAGTGCTTACTAATAAATATGCCGAAGGTTATCCTGGTAAAAGATATTATAACGGATGTGATCATGTTGATACAGCGGAAAGTTTAGCAATAGAAAGAGTAAAAAAATTATTTAATTGTAAATTTGCAAATGTTCAACCGCACTCTGGTGCACAAGCTAATGGCGCTGTTTTTTTAGCATTATTAAAACCAGGTGATACCATTTTAGGGATGAGTTTAAATTCTGGTGGTCATTTAACTCACGGTTCAAAAGCATCTGTTTCTGGTAAATGGTTTAACGCAATTAGTTATGAAGTAGATAAGGAAACCGAACTATTAGATTATAAAGACATTGAAAGTAAAGCTATGGAACATAAGCCAAAATTAATCATCGCAGGAGGAAGCGCTTATTCTAGAGTTATAGATTTTAAAAGATTTAAAGAAATAGCTGAAAAAGTTGGAGCCTATTTGATGGTAGATATGGCACATTTCTCAGGACTAGTAGCTGGTAAAGGTTATCCAAATCCAGTTGATCATGCAGATGTAGTAACATCAACAACTCATAAAGTTTTTAGAAGTGCAAGAGGTGGAATAATTTTAACAAATAGAGAAGATCTGTCTAAAAAATTTAATTCTGCAGTTTTTCCAGGATACCAAGGTGGACCATTAATGCATGTTATAGCTGCAAAAGCAGTTGGTTTTTTAGAAGCACTAAAACCAGATTTTAGAAATTATATATCAAACGTTCTTGCAAATGCTAAGATGTTAGCTGAAACATTAAAAAATAATGGATTTAAAATTTATTCAGGAGGCACTGATACTCATTTAATGTTGGTTGATTTACGTCCATTTAACGTAAAAGGGAATATGGCAGCAGATAGTTTATGCAGAGCAAATATTACTTGTAATAAAAATGGGATACCTTTTGATACAGAAAGTCCAATGATTACATCTGGAATAAGATTAGGAACTCAAGCAGCCACAACAAGAGGTTTTGGATTAGAAGAATTTAAATTAGTAGGTAATTTAATTACTAAAGTAATTAAAGGATTGTCAACTAATCAAGAGGATAATAGTAAAGTTGAAAATGAAGTGAGAAAAGAAGTTATTAATCTTTGCTCTAAGTTTCCGATTTATAAAAATTTAAAATAATTTAAAAATGATTTGTCCGTGTAAAAAAGGGGAAACTTCAGTTGTGGACTCTAGACCAACAGAAGATGGTACTGCAATTAGACGAAGAAGACTTTGCACTACTTGTGGTGAAAGGTTTACAACATTTGAAAGAATTCAAATAAGAGAACTATTTGTAGTTAAAAAAAATGGTAGAAAATCACCTTTTGATAGGGATAAATTATCGAAGTCAATTTATATAGCATTAAAAAAAAGACCTATCGATAGCGACACAGTAGAAAAATTTATTACAAAAATTTCAAATTCTTTAGAGGAGATGGGACAAAATGAGATATCATCTAACACTATAGGAACTATGGTTATGGATGGCCTTAAAAACTTAGACCCTGTTGCTTATGTTAGATTTGCTTCTGTGTATAGAAATTTTAGAGAAGAAAAAGATTTTGTTCAATTTGTAGACAAGATAGATGTCTTCAAAAAACGATAAATTTTACCTCAAATTAGCTTTAAATTTGGCCAAACAACATGAAGGTTTGACCAGCGAAAATCCTTCTGTTGGTTGTGTTATAGTTAAGAACAATAAAATTTTATCACTCTCAAAAACATCAATTAATGGAAGACCTCATGCAGAATCAAATGCTATTCGTTTAGCAAATAATAATGATTTAAAAGGTTCCACTATTTATGTAACATTAGAACCATGCACACATTATGGAAAAACACCACCTTGCACTGATTTAATAATTAAAAAAGGAATATCAAAAGTTGTTTATGGATCTAATGATATTGATAAAAGAACAGCTAATAAACTTAAAATAGCTTTAAGAAAGTATAATATTTCTACAAAAAAAGTTAAAATGAAAGAAATTACTGACTTTTATAAAAGCTACTTTTATATTAGAAAAAATAAATTTCCTTACATTACTGCAAAATTAGCTTGCTCAAATGACTATTATATTTACTCAAAAAAAAATAAAAATATTACTAATGAATTATCTCGAGAAACTTCGCACTTATTAAGATATAAGAATAACGCAATACTAATCTCATCTAAAACTTTAAACAAAGATAATCCTTTTTTAAATTGTAGAATTAAGGGTTTGGAAAATTATTCACCTATAAAAGTTATTTTAGATAAAGACTTAAATTATAAAAAAAATCTTAATATTTTTAAAAATGATAAAAAGAAATGCATTTTTTTTTATAACAAATCTAATAAAAAGAAATTATCTATACTTAAAAAAAATAAAATAAAATATTATAAAGTTAATTTGGATAATCAAAATAATTTAGATTTTAAAGAAATTAAAAAGAAATTATTTAAATTAAATGTAAATTATCTTCTAATAGAAGGTGGCAAAAAATTAACTAAATCTTTGATACAAAACAAACATCTTAATCAGTTTTTTCTGTTTAAAAGTGGCAAAAACTTAAATTCAAATGGACAATTGAGGATAAAGGAAATAGTTAATCGGTTAAATAAAAAATTTAAAAACAAAAAGAATTTAGATGTTTATCTTAATGAGGATAAAGTTATTAATTATAGTTAATTATGTTTAATGGTATTATTTTTAATAAAGGGATTGTAAATAAGATTAAAAAAAGCACTAAAGGTGTAAACATTTTTGTTAAAAGCAACCTAAAAGTCAAAAAAAAGGACTTAGGTGTTTCAATATGTTGTGATGGTGTTTGTTTAACAATGGTATCTTTAAAGAATAAGGTAATGGAATTTTATTTATTGAAAGAGACAATGAATAGATCTAAATTTAAAAATATATCAATTGGTGATAAGATCAATCTTGAATTACCCTTAAAATATGGTCAAAAAATTTCTGGTCATATATGCCAGGGTCATGTTGACTGCACATCTAAGGTAAATAAAATCATTAACAAAGGAAAATCTAGAATATATGATTTTTTAATTGATAAAAAAAATTTACCATATTTAATACCTAAAGCATCTATTCTTTTAAATGGTGTATCTTTAACAATATCCAAGGTTACAAAAAATGGTTTTCAAGTATGGGTAATTCCTCACAGTTTAAAGCTTACAAATTTATCAGATCTTAAAAAGGGTCAATTTGTCAATGTTGAAATTGATATCTTGTCAAAATATATAAAAAAACATTATGGTAAAAAGTAATTACACTCCAATAGATAAAATTATTAGGTCTGCTAAAAAGGGTGAAATGTATATCCTGGTTGATGATGAAAATCGTGAAAATGAAGGAGATTTAGTTGTTCCAGCTGGAAATGTATCGTCTAATAAAATTAATTTTATGGCCAAATATGGCAGGGGATTAATTTGTTTAGCTATTACAGATAAACAGGCAAAAAAATTAAACTTATCATTAATGTCTCCAATAAATAATTCAAGAAATCAAACTGCTTTTACTGTTTCTATTGAAGCAAAAAAAGGTGTTACAACTGGTATTTCTGCTAAAGATAGGTCCAAAACTATTAAAACAGCTATTAAAGATAAGGTTAAGAAAGAGGAAATAGTTTCTCCTGGACATATTTTTCCAATTATATCAAAAGACGGCGGTGTTTTGGTTAGAGCAGGGCACACAGAAGCATCTGTGGATATTTCAAAGCTTGCAAATAAAAATCCATCGGCGGTTATATGTGAAATAATGAATGATGACGGCGTTATGGCAAAAGGAAAAGAGCTTTTCGATTTTGCAAAAAAGCATGATCTGAAGATTGGCAAAATTGAAGACTTGATTTCTTACAGACTTAAAAATGAGAAATTGATAAAGTTAAAGAAAAAGGATCATATAACAATAAACAATCAAAAATTTTCAATCAAAGTATTTGAAAATCTATTAGATGGATCTGAGAATTTTGCTTTAGTGAAAGGTAAAATTAGATCTAACAAAAATATTAGAGTTAGGGTTATATCTTCCAATATTGTTGAAAATTATCTTATGGGAAAAAATCTACCAAATTCATTTACTAAAACTTTAAGATACTTCCAAAAATTTAATAATTGTGTTCTCATATTTATTAGAGATACCAACATTAAGTCTGTATCTGCAACCTTACGTGATTTAAAATCCGAGAAAATTAAAAAGAGACCTGATCAATTGATAAGAAATTACGGTATAGGTGCTCAAATAATAAAATCATTAAAGATTAAAAATATGATTTTAGTTACGAGATCACCAAAAAAAGTTGTAGGTCTAGAGGGATTTGATATAAAAATTGTAAAACAAGAGATTATTAAATGAAAAAAAAAGTTCTTATAGTTGTATCAGATTATTATAAAGATATTAGCGAGGCTCTATTAAAAAGTACTAAAAAATACCTTAATAAAAAAACCAATTTAAAAATTATTAAAGTTCCCGGTGTTTTTGAAATACCAGTAATAATTTCAAAAAATCTAAAAAAATTTGATGGTTTTATAGCTATTGGTTGCGTAATTAAAGGGAAAACTGCTCATTTTAATTTAATATCAAAATCAGTGATTGATGCAATCATGAATATAAGCATAGATAGTAAAAAACCTGTGGGAAACTCTGTTTTGACTTGTTTTAATTACAAACAAGCCTTAGTTAGAAAAAATAAAGGAAAAGAAGCGGCATTAGCAATAAATTCTATCCTATTTAAATAAGTCAATTGTATAATGAGTCCAACTTTTAGTCCAAAAAACAATCCTAGAGTAATAATTATTCAAATTTTATATGGGAAGTATTATAATAATGATCAGAACATAATTATTCCTAAACATAGGTTCAAAAAATTTATAAAAGACGTTGTCTTTGGAACAATCGAAAGAAATGAAGTTATAATCACAGAAATAAAAAATTATTTAGACACAGATATTAATTTAAAAAACCATGACAATGTTTTTTTAATTATCTTAAAGAGTGCTATTTATGAACTTCTATACAAACCTAAAACATCTTCAAAAATAATTATTAAAGAATACTTGGATGCATCAAATTTTTTTATTGAAGATGCAAAGACAAAATATCTAAATGCATTACTTGATAAAATCTCAAAAAATTTAAGATTAAATAATGAATGAAAGTACTTTAATTACAAATTATTTAACGAAATTAGTTAAAAATAATCCATCTGCATTAAAACTAAATGATGATGTATTTTTCGATAAAAAAAATAAAAACGTAATTTCTATTGATACATATGTAGAAAAAATACATTTTCCAAATTTTAAAAACCCTAATTTATTGATAAAAAAAATTATTAGATCCTCTATATCAGATTTAGTTTGCAAAGGTGTTGTCCCTAAATATTATTTTATTTCAGGAAGCGGAAATAAAGAGTCTTTTAGTAACAAAAACTTAAAAAAAATGATTAATTCATTAAAGTCTGAACAGAAGAAATTTTCAATAAAATTATCTGGAGGAGATACGGTTTTTTCAAAGATAAATTCATTCACTATTGTTTCATTGGGATACAGTAATAAAATAGTTAAAAGAAATAACGCTAAAATAAATGATGATATTTATATTACAGGTTATTTAGGTGATAGTCATTTAGGTTTAAAATATTTACAAAAAAAAAAATTTAATAAAAATATTCACCAAAAATATTTTATAAACAAATTTTATTTACCAATGATTAACTTGAATTTTTCGAAGTATCTAACAAAAATAGCAAATACATCAATTGATATTTCCGATGGCCTTTTAATCGATTTAAAAAAAATGATTAACGACCAAAAGATATCATCAGAAATTTATTACGATAAAATACCAATATCTAATAAATTAAAAATTTTTTTAAGTAAGAATTCTTTAAAAAAAAGTAAATTTATTTTTAATGGCGATGACTATCAAATTTTATTTACTGCAAACAAATCTAAAAGAGATAAAATTGACAAAATTTCAAGAATAACCAAAACAAAAATTAGCAGAATAGGTAAAATTTTATCTAAAAAAAAATTCAAATTTAGGCTTCTAAATGCTGATAAAGTGTTGAATTTCACAAAAACCCCAGGCTACGAGCATCTTTTCACTTAATATTTTATTGCCTTTTATGTTTTATTTTGTATTGTCCGATTTTTAAAAAACAAAACTATGTCAAGTAATACTGAAACAATTTTAATTTACACAATATTAGCAGGACTTTTATCAATAGTTTATGGTTTTTTTACAGGTAAAAGTATTTTAAGCTCCAGTGCAGGTAATGCTAAAATGCAAGAAATTGCTTCTGCTATACAAATTGGAGCCAAAGCATACTTAAACAGACAATATAAAACTATAGCTATTGTAGGAGTTGTGGTTTTAGTAATTGTGAGTTTTTCGTTTAGTATTCTAGTTGGTTTAGGTTATCTTATTGGCGCAACTCTCTCTGGTATCGCAGGTTACGTAGGAATGTTAGTTTCTGTTCAAGCAAATGTTAGAACTGCAGAAGCATCAAGAAAAGGTTTAGACAGTGGTTTGAATGTAGCATTTAAATCAGGAGCCGTAACAGGAATGTTAGTTGCAGGTTTAGCTTTATTGTCAATTGCAGTTTATTATTATCTTTTATTAAAATTTGAAATTGATGAAAGGGAAATAGTTAATGCCCTTGTTGCACTTGGTTTTGGTGCATCTTTAATCTCAATTTTTGCTAGATTAGGTGGAGGTATATTCACAAAAGGTGCCGATGTTGGAGCAGATCTAGTTGGAAAAGTTGAGGCAGGAATTCCAGAAGATGATCCAAGAAACCCCGCTGTTATAGCTGATAACGTTGGTGACAACGTAGGTGATTGTGCAGGTATGGCAGCTGACTTATTTGAAACATATGCAGTAACTATTGTTGCAACAATGGTTTTATCTTCAATATTTTTCCCTGATGATATGAGTATGTTGATATACCCATTAACAATAGGTGGCGCATGCATTTTAACATCAATAATTGGAACATTTTTTGTTAAATTAGGTAGCAGCAAAAATGTTATGAACGCTTTATATAAAGGTTTCATAGTTTCTGCTATAGCTTCTCTAATAATTTTATATCCCGTTACAGATTATGTTTTAGGATTAGAAAATATTTACAAACTTAAAAATAAGTCTTTTACTGGAATTGATTTATATTACTGTGGAGTAATAGGATTAGTTATTACAGGTTTATTAATTTGGGTAACTGAATATTATACAGGTACTAATTACAGACCAGTTAGAAGTGTTGCTAATTCATCAACGACTGGTCATGGTACTAACGTAATCCAAGGTTTAGCTATTTCTTTGGAAGCAACTGCAATACCAGCATTAATAATTGTTTCTGGTATACTTTTAACAAATAATATTGCTGGCTTATATGGGATTGCAATAGCTGTAACTACTATGTTAGCTTTGGCTGGGATGGTTGTAGCTTTGGATGCATATGGTCCAGTCACAGATAATGCAGGTGGAATTGCTGAAATGTCTAAATTACCTAATAATGTTAGAAAAACAACTGATGCATTAGATGCAGTCGGTAATACAACAAAAGCAGTTACAAAGGGTTATGCAATAGGTTCAGCAGGTTTAGGTGCTTTAGTATTATTTGCTGCATACACTGAGGATATTAAACACTTTTCAAAAGTTGCCGGATCTAAATTAGAGGGAATAATTGTAACGTTTGATTTATCAAATCCATATGTTGTTGTAGGTCTACTCATTGGTGGAATGTTACCATATCTTTTTGGCTCAATGGGAATGCAAGCTGTTGGTAGAGCAGGTGGTGCTGTAGTTATTGAAGTGAGAAGACAATTTAAAAAATACCCTGGTATCATGAAAAGGAAGCAGAAACCTGATTATGCTAAACTTGTAGACTTATTAACAGTTGCAGCCATAAAGGAAATGATAATTCCATCATTATTACCAGTTCTTTCACCAATAGTTTTATATTTTATAATTTTATCAATTGGAGGTCAGGTAGCTGCACTTGCATCTGTTGGTGCAATGTTGTTGGGAGTTATAATTACTGGATTATTTGTTGCAGTTTCAATGACAGCTGGTGGTGGTGCATGGGATAATGCAAAAAAATATATTGAAGATGGAAATTTTGGTGGAAAAGGTTCTGAAGCACATAAAGCTGCTGTTACTGGTGATACTGTTGGAGATCCATATAAGGACACTGCCGGACCAGCAGTAAATCCAATGATTAAAATTACAAATATAGTAGCATTATTGTTATTAGCTGTTATAGCTGGTTAAATATTTATTGTATTATATATTTTTACTGACCTTGTCTTTTTTTCTTTCTCACTCCCAAAGGGTCATTAATTCTTTGCCTCATACTTGAAAGAAAATTATATATAAAGTTTCTTTTTTGTAAAGTTTCTGATCTTTGATCATCAAATTTAATATCTTTCATGTCATCAATATTATAAAAGTCTTTTTTTGCCAATACACCTTTGTCATCTATTTCTAAAACCATTACATTATTAACAATTAGTTTTCTTCTACCAAAAAAATGAGTATTGCTTATCTTTCTCTCAATATAAATCCAAACATCATTATCAAAGCTACTTTTTGTCGAAGGTTCTCCAAAAATATTTATAATATCATTAACATTAGACTCTTGAACTATAATTTTTTTCTCTTTTTTATCTAAATAATGTATTCCGTGGTGGTCGTCTACTAAATTAAAAGAACAATTTGATATTAAAAAAAAAATAGATATATAAAATAATAATTTCATGAATAAAGAATTTGTAAATATATATAATAATTTGGTAAATCTCTCTAGAAATAAAACTCTTTTTTTTTATTTCACAAAAAAAGATACATTTTCAGATAGATTATTGGTATTTTTATTTCATTTAGCTTTTTTTTTAAAATATTACAAATCAAAGTCTACTAAGGAATATCTTCAAGATTTTTACGATTATGTATTTAGACAAATAGAGCTTGATATAAGAGAAATTGGATATGGTGATCAATCTGTTAATAAAAAAATGAAAACCTATGTAAATTTACTATATTCAATAATAGATAAAATTAATAAATGGGAGGAATTGCAAATTGACCAAAAAATCAATATTCTTAATTTGTACATAGAAATTAAAGACAATAATGAAAAATTTATTGATTATTTAGATAAGTATTCAATATATTTATCAAAAATCCCTTTAAATTCATTTACAAAAAGTGTAATAGATCATAAATTTTAAAAAATGGCAGTACCTAAACGTAAAACAACAAAATCTAGATCTGGAAAACGTAGATCACATTTAAAATTTTCAACAAAAAATATTGTTGAAGACAAAAAGTCTGGTGAATATAGATTGTCACATCACATTGATTTAAAAACTGGAACTTATAAGGGCAGACAAGTTTTAGATCCTAAGGAATAATTTTTTATATGTTACCAAAAATTAAAATTGCAGTTGATGCAATGGGTGGTGAAAACGCACCAAATAAAATTATTAATGGAATTTTAGAAAATTATAAAGAAAATAAAGATATTATATATAATATTTTTGGTGATAAAGAAAAAATAGAATTATTACTACCAAAAGATTACGATGAAAACATTTTTCATATAACAGATACTAAAAATAAAATTTTAGATACAGATTCTCCTTTGTCTGCTGCCAAAAAAGGGAAAGATACAAGTATGTGGTTGACTATCCAAAGTGTAAAAAAAAAAGAGTCTGATGTAGCTATCTCTGCAGGAAATACAGGAGCCCTTTTTATAATTTCCAAATTAAATTTAAAAATGATAGAGAATATTGATAAACCTGCCTTGTCAGCACTGTGGCCAAATAAAAACAATTTCAATGTTGTTTTAGATCTTGGTGCTAACATTGAATGTAATGATAAAAATTTAGTTGATTTTTCTATAATGGGATCATCACTTTACAAATCCTTGTACCCAAATGATGAACCTGAAGTTGCACTTCTGAATATAGGTTCTGAGGAACTGAAAGGTAACGAAACCATTAAAAAAGCATATCAAGAATTAAATAATAGAAAAAATAAAAACTTTAATTTTCATGGATATATAGAGGGAAATCAAATAATGGATGGTAAAGTGAATGTTATAGTTACAGATGGCTTTACAGGAAATATTGCTCTCAAAACAGCCGAAGGAACTGCAAATTTTATTATAAAAGAATTTAAAGATTCAATGACTTCAAACATTTTAGGTAAATTATCTAGTTTAATAAATCTTAAGAATTTGAATAAAGTAAAAAAAAAATTAGACCCAAGACTTTATAATGGAGCAATATTAATTGGGCTTAACTCTCCGGTTATAAAAAGCCATGGCTCAACAGACTATCTTGGTTTTTCTTATTCTTTAAATGTATGTATTAAAGTTGTAAAAAATAATCTAATACAAAAAATTAAAGACAATATTTCCATATGAGAGTAAATTTAACCAAAAAAGAAATACTAAATTCTTTGTATATGCAAATTGGTTTATCAAAACGAATTTTAGATACTATTTTTGAAGATATTTTAAATATTATAACAGAAAATTTAAAGAAAAATAAAAAAGTTAAAATAGCTAATTTTGGTACTTTTGAAATAAGATATAAAAAAAAAAGGGTAGGTAGAAATCCTAAAACCAAAGAAAAAAAAATAATTTCTGAACGAAATGTAGTATTATTTAAACCATCAAAAGACTTTAAAAAATTCATAAATATGGATTATGACAAATAAGAAAAAAAGATCTTATAAAACCATTGGTGAAGTTGTCAAAATTCTAAATGCAAATAAAAATAGTATTACCGGTAGTAAGCCGCACACACTCAGATTTTGGGAAAAACATTTTAAACAAATAAAACCAATTAAAATTAATAACCATCGTTATTATGATGAAAAAAGTATAGATATATTAATAAAAGTTCAATACTTACTAAAAAGTCAAGGAATGACTATCAATGGTGTTAAAAAAGTTTTAAATAGTAATAATTTAAATATTGACGAGAATGACAAAAAAAATATAAGTACTCTTAATATTAAGTTTAGATTAAATAAAATAAACAATATTATTAAAAACTTGAAAAAAAATAATGGCTAAAAAATCACACGTAAAGGTTAGATTGGTACCTGAAGCTAAACCAGACAGTGCTTTTTATTATTATGTTAAAAAACCTTCTGGCGGTGAAAAAGCTAAAGTTAAATTAAAAGCTAGAAAATACAATCCTTCTACAAGGAAGCATGAAATTTTTGTAGAAAAGAAGTTGCCACCTCATAGTAAATAATTATTTACGTTTATTTTTAAAATTTCTATATTCGTAATCTATAAAAGCATAAATCATATTTTTCCAAATTCTATAACTTATTTTTGGATCAATCCTTTTTTTAATAGATTTTTTTTTTATATTTTTTAAAATCATATTAATTCTTTTTCTATCGATTATTTCTTTTTTAAATTCTTTTAATAAAAGAACATTTTTTACATAATTTGCTCTTATTTTTAGTAAATTTAGTAATTTATCATCTACGTAATCAAGTTTTTTTCTTAAAATTAATAATTTTTTTTTATTCTTAGGCGACATTTATTCTTTTGGATTTATTAATAAATATTATATCTATTTAAATGTGTACTTAAACGATAAAAACATAGATAAATATTTATATTATTGGCTAATTGTCATGTTTATACTTGTTTCAAGTATAATTATCGTAGGTGGACTAACTAGACTGACTGACTCTGGTCTATCCATCACACAATGGGAACTTATAAAAGGATTTCTTCCACCTTTATCAAAATCTGAATGGGATAATTATTTCAGTCTTTATAAACAAATACCTGAATATAAACTTCAAAATTTTAATATGACTATGAATGAATTTAAAATAATTTTTTGGTGGGAATGGGCACATAGGTTTTTGGGTAGAATAATAGGTTTATTCTTTTTCATTCCATTAATTTATTTTTCTTATAAAAAAGGAATTAGCCAAACAAAGTCACTTTTTCTTATATTTTTACTAATTTGTTTTCAAGGATTTTTAGGATGGTTTATGGTTGCTAGCGGACTTGTTGATAGAGTTGACGTAAGTCATTTTAGATTATCTTTGCATTTAACAACGGCATTTATAATTTTATCATTAATTCTTTGGAATATTTTAAAATACAAAAAATATAATTTTACTGATAATCAAATTATTAAATATAATTTACCCTCGATATTCTTATTTACAATTTTTTTGCAAATTATATTTGGCGCTTTCGTATCTGGTATGGATGCTGGAAAAATATATAATACATGGCCTTTAATGGGTAACAATTATTTTCCAAATGATAATATTTTTTTAAATTTATTTAATATTAAAGTATTTAGTGATCCTTCATTAGTTCAATTTATTCATAGAAATTTAGCTTATCTTATATTAATAATTTTTCTTTTGATTTTATATTTTGTCATTAAAGATAAATTATTTAAATTTTATAAAATTATGAAATCTTTAGGTATAATATTGTTTATACAAATTTTTTTAGGAATAATTACAATATTGAGTGGTGCACAAATGATTTTAGCATCTATGCACCAAATAAGTTCTATAATATTAATAAGCTTTAGTATTTATCTTTTATTTTTAAATAAAAAAACTAACTAACTGCCTTTAAGCTAGGTTTGCCAGAAGCATCTAAAGCTTGTTTCAAGTCTGCAATTATATCATCTGGATGCTCAATACCAATTGACAGCCTAACATATCCAGGTGTTACACCTGCTGCTAATAACTCTTCTTCTGTTAATTGACTATGAGTAGTAGTTGCCGGGTGAATTGCTAAACTTCTTGCATCACCTATATTTGCAACATGGTAAAACATTTTCAGTGCTTCTATAAATTTTTTACCTGCTTCTACACCTCCTTTAACTTCAATACCAATTAAAGCTCCATTTCCACCAGAGAAATACTTTTTGGTCCTATCGCCTACGGCTCCTTTGTGAAGAGTAGGGTATATTACTCTTTCAACATTTTTATGTTTAGTTAAAAAATCAACCACCTTTTCTGCATTAGAGCAATGTTGCTTCATTCTTAATGGTGCAGTTTCTAATCCTTGAATAATTCCCCAAGCATTATCTGGTGCAAGAGGTGCGCCAAGATCTCGAAGTAAACAAACTCTTGCCCTTACTGCAAAAGAAACATTTGCTCCAGTTAATTGAGGTACTACTTCTCCCCACTTAGCACCACCATAACTCATGTCAGGTTCATTAAATAATGGTTGACGTTTCGGATCTGCTGTCCAATCAAAATTACCACCATCAACTAAACAACCTCCTATTACAGTACCATGACCACCTATAAATTTAGTTAAAGAATGCACTACTACAGCTGCACCATGATCTAGCGGTTTGCAAATTATCGGAGCCGCTGTATTATCCATTATTAATGGGATATTATGTTTCCTTCCAATATCAGAAACTTCTTTTATTGGGAATACTCTTAATGCTGGATTAGGTAAAGTCTCAGCATAGAAACATCTAGTTCTATCATCAATTGCTTTCTCAAAGTTTTTAGGATCTGAAGGATCTGCGTACCTCACTTCAATACCCAATTTTTTTAATGTATGTGTAAAAAGATTAACTGTACCACCGTATAAATCAGTTGAACTAACAAAATTATCACCAGCTTGACAAACATTTACAATTGCAAATGTTGATGCTGCTTGTCCTGATCCAACGGTTACACAGGCAAGACCATTTTCTATAGCTGCTACTCTTTTTTCGAGTACATCATTCGTTGGATTCATTATTCTTGTATAAATATTTCCAAATTCTTTTAATGCAAATAGATTCGCTGCGTGGCCAGTATTATTGAACTGATATGACGTTGTTCTATAGATTGGTACAGCAACAGCTGTTGTTGCAGGATCACTTCTATATTCACCACCATGTAAAGCTATCGTTTCTGGATTTTTTGATTTACTCATAATATTACTCCTTTTTTTGTGTTTCTTTTTATGTTAGGGCACACAATAAAGTTTAAATACCCTTTTAAAACACCATTAGGGTATCATAGTGAGAATGTATAAAACAAGCTAAATATAATAAATTGACAATATAATATTATTAAGTATTAATCCGGCTCAATATGACAAAGTTCGTTAAAAAAGAAGAAATCAATTCCAAGTGGTACGAAATTGATGCTAAAAATGCGGTTGTTGGAAGATTAGCAACAATAATTACAAAAATATTGAGAGGCAAAAATACAGCTAAATATTCACCACACATGGATCATGGTGATTTTGTTGTTGTTAAAAATATAGAGCATATAAAATTTACTGGCAATAAATTTGAAAACAAGAAATATTACAGACACACAGGTTATCCAGGCGGTATAAAAGAAACAACACCTGAAAAAATTAGCAAAAAAAAACCAGAAGAAATTTTAAAGTTAGCAGTAAAGAGAATGCTTCCCGGCGGACCTCTTGCAAAAAAACAACTGTCAAAACTTAAAGTTTACATTGGTGAAAGCCATCCTCATTCTGCACAAAATCCTGAGGTTATAAAGATAGAAAATTTAAATAACAAAAATATTATCAGAAATTAAAATGGTAGAAACTTCTAACACTGAAAATTTAGATTTTAAAAATAGTAAATATGCGACTGGAAGAAGAAAAAAATCAATTGCAAAAGTTTGGTTAAAAAAAGGTTCGGGTAAAATAATAGTTAATGGAAAAAATTATGAAGAGTACTTTAAAAGAGTGAATCATAAGAGTGAATTAACCAAACCGTTTGAAATTATAAATCAGTCAACCTCCTATGATGTAAGATGTTCTGTTAAAGGTGGTGGTCATAGTGGACAAGTTGGTGCTATGATACATGGGATTTCTAAAGCATTATTACAGTTTGACTCAACTTTAAAGCCAACACTTAAAAAAGAAAAACTTACCACCAGAGATTCTAGATCGGTTGAACGTAAAAAATACGGTCATAGAAAAGCTAGAAGAAGTTTTCAGTTTTCTAAAAGATAATATCTTTTTTAAATATCAACTGTTAATATAACCATTATGAACAAACTTAATGTTTTAGTCGCAGGATCTACAGGCTACATAGGAGTACAACTTGTTAAACTTTTATGTAATCATAAATATATAAATATAAAATATCTTTGTGGCAATTCATCAATTGGTAAAAATATACATTTTTATGATAAAGAATTAAAAAAATATAATTTACCAAAAATTATTAAAATTAACTATAAATACTTTAAAGAAGTAGATGTAATCTTTACAGCTTTACCCAATGGGCAAAGTCAAGTAATTGCAAATAATTTAAATGAAAAAAATGTACTAATAGATTTATCGGCTGATTTTAGGTTAAAAAAAGCAAATATTTATCAAAAATTTTACAAAATTAAACATAAATCAAAAAAACTATTAAATAAGTGTGCATATGGCATATCAGAATTAAATCAAAAACAAATAAAAGATAAAAAAATTATTGCCTGTCCCGGTTGCTATCCGACTTCAATTATTGTTCCGCTCTATCCTTTATTTAAAGCTAAATATATAAAAAAAAATAAACTTATAATTGACTCAAAATCAGGATACTCTGGCGCGGGTAGAGGAATTCTAAAAAAAGCACAAAAAATAAATTTATTTAAATCTTTAAGTGCCTACGGAATACCTAATCATCGACATAATGCTGAAATTGGCCAGGAGCTTTCTTACTTATCAAATAAGAATAAATTTAATTTTACTCCTCATATTTTACCTATGTTCAGAGGAATTTTATCTACAATATATGTTGAAAAAAAAGGGACAATAAGTACTAAAAAAATCCTAAATTTTTTGATAAAATTTTATAAAAAACACAAGTTTATTCGCATTTACAAAAAAAATACGCCTATTGGCACTAAAAATGTAATAAATACTAATTATTGTGATATTTCGATTTGTGAAACAAATGATAGAAATAGATTAGTGATATTATCTGCTATAGATAATTTGATAAAAGGTGGTGCTGGTCAAGCAATACAGAATTTAAATATTAAATTTGGCTTTAAAATCGATGAGGGTTTAATTTAATGAGAATTTTATTAATATTTATTTTAACAATTTTATTATCATGTAGTAACAAAAAATCTGAAAATGTGTCTATTAAATTTGATATTAATGAAGATTTAACATTCGAAGAGTTTAAATTGTTAATAGAGAATAAAGGTTTAGAAAAAGATTATCCTGATATAAACAAATGAAAAATGATGTAAATATTGCTGTTATAGGATTAGGCCAAATTGGAAATTATCTTTTAAACGAACTAAAAAATAAAAAAAAAGAGATAAAATTACTGACTGGCAAAGATATAAATGTTGTAGCTATTTCTGCTAAAAATAAAAATAAAAAAAGAAAATTTAAGATTAATAAAAAAATTTTTTATAAAAATCCGTTTAAAATTTTAGATTATAAAAAAATAGATATTTTATTTGAATGTATTGGTCAATCAGATGGTGTATCGAAAAAAATTGTTGAAAAAGCACTCAAAAATAAGATACATGTAATAACACCAAATAAAGCATTAATATCAAAACACGGTGATTATCTAAGCAAAATTGCTGAAGACAAAAAAGTAAATCTTGAATTTGAAGCATCTGTAGGAGGTGGGATACCAATATTAAGAACTATTAAAGAAGGGTTGTCTACAAATGTAATTACAAAAGTTTATGGAATATTAAACGGTACATGTAATTATATTTTATCAGAGATGGATAAGACAAACGATAATTTTAAAAATGTACTAAAAAAAGCACAATTTTTAGGATATGCAGAGCCTGGTGATCCAAAATTAGATATTAACGGTTACGATACCTTGGCAAAAGTTAAAATTTTGTCTTCTCTGGCTTTTAAAAAGAAAATTTCTAAAAATAATCTACTTATGGAGGGTATTGAATTTATCGAACCAAAAGATTTTGAGATAGCAAATCAATTAAATATGAAAATAAAATTACTAGGTATAACAGAAATCATAAATAACAAATTATTTGAAAGAGTTCATCCATGTTTAGTTAAAAAGAAAAGCTATATTGGTAATGTTGATGGTGTTATGAATGCAGCTATATTAGAAGGTAAACCTGTAGGTGAAAGCATATTGCAAGGGGAGGGTGCTGGACCAGGACCTACATCATCTGCTTTAATGTCAGATCTTCTTTCTATTTTAAGAGGTAATATTAAAAATCCATTAGGAGCATCTAGTGATAAAAGGAAATTTATCTCTCCATTTAATATAAAGAATTACGAAAATTCTCTTTATCTAAGATTTGAGGTTAAAGATAAACCTGGTGTACTTTCTGAAATAACAAAGAGTTTAGCAAAAAATCACATATCCATTCAAAGAATGATACAAATACCTGACAATAAACTTAAAACTGCATCTATAGTGATTATTACCCATAAAACTAAACAACTTAATTCAGATAATTGTTTAAAATCGTTAAAAAAAAACAAAAAGATTCTTAAGAGGCCTGTGTTATTAAGACTTTTTAATTGATGAATATATTATTCCACTGTCCAACAAAATTTGATTTAAATTCAATAGGTAATAGTAAGTTAGGTGGTATAGAAACTCTTAACTTAGAACTATGTAATAGTCTTTCATCAAAAGATTATAATATTTATCTTTCAACAATATGTAAAAAAGTCATCAAAAGAAAAAATTTAATAAATCTACCAATTTCTAAATTAAAAAAAGAGAATCATAATTATAATTTTGACTATATAGTAAGTTCAAATGATCCGAATATTTTTAATTTTTTTAGAAATTCAAAAAAAATATTGTGGATGCATAATACTTTAGCTATTGAAAAAGCTTTAAGAAAAAAAAAATTATTATCAATTCTAAAAAATAAGATAACAGCAGTTTTTGTAAGTAAATATCTTGAAAAAAAGACTTCAAATTTATATTTTTTTAATAAAAAAATTATAATACCTAACTTCCTATCAAATAAATTTATTGTTAACAAAAATAGTTATAAAAGAAAAAATGATTTTATATGGTCTGTACAGAGAGAAAAGGGGTTAAAAGAGACCCTGGATATATGGGTAAATTATATTTATTCAAAGAATAAAAAGACTAAATTATATATTTTTGGTGTTGATAAAAGTAAATATAGAAAATTAAAAAATTATTTAAAAAAATATAATATAATTTTTTTAGGAAGGGTAAAAAAAAACAAATTGAAAAGTACATACAAAAAATCTTTGGGCATGATATGTCTTGGATATGATGAAACATTTTGTCTTAACGCAATAGAAGCTAATGCATGTGGTTTGCCTGTTATAACTTTTGGTGAAACTGTATTGAAAGATATAATTAAAAATAATTATAATGGTTTCATCGTTAAAGATTATAAATCTTTATCATTTAAAATCTTAGAATTAATAAAAAAAAACCAGATTAACAAAAATAAATATATAAATAATTCAATTAAGAGTTCAAAAAAATATCATTTTAATAAGATAAAAAAAAAGTGGATAAAGTTGTTTAATGCCAAATGAATATCTATAATGACATAACACTTATAATAGTTTGCTTTAATAGTTACAAATTGATCCAAAAAAATTTATCTGAAATAAGTAAATTTAAAACAATTATTGTTGATAATTCAAAGTCTGATGAAATACGTTTACTAGTGGAGGGTATTAAAAACATAAAATATATAAAAACAAAAAAGAATTTAGGATATGGAAAGGGTAATAATTTAGGTGTATCAGAGAGCAAAACTCCATTCATTTTTATTTTAAATCCAGATATTTTGGTTGAAAGTGCATCTATTGAAACTTTGTACAAGGCATATTTTAATTATGAGAATATTGGAATTTTAGTTCCTGCGTTATACGATAATAGTAACAACAGAAGAAGTAATGGCAGTCTTTCCTATATTAATAGAGAAAAAATAAAGAGGAAAAATATTTTGAATAACCAAAAAGCTGAGGGTGATACTTGTTACCAATTTGCAGTAGGTTGTGCTCTTTTAATCAAAAAAGAATTTTTTGATAAAATAGGTGGTTTTGATAAAGATTTATTTATGTATTTCGAAGATAATGATTTATGTGACAAAACTATTGAGAAAAATAAGTCAATTATAGAAATACCGGACTCAAAAATGATACATTTACAAGGTTTATCTGCAGATAACTCT
>CACMAZ010000012.1 GCA_902611815.1 uncultured Pelagibacteraceae bacterium | reverse complement strand
ACTGAAATGTTAGGCGATATAGTTTTTGCTGAATTACCTGAGAAAGGATCTAATGTTGAAAAAGACGGAAGTGCAGGGGTGGTAGAGTCGACAAAAGCTGCTAGCGATGTTTATACGCCAGTAAGTGGTGAGGTTGTAGAAATTAATCAATCAATTGTTGATGACCCATCAAAAATCAATGCTGACCCAGAGGGTGGAGCATGGTTTTTTAAATTAAAGTTAAAAGATAAATCAGAACTTGATACTCTTATGAATAAAGAAGAGTACGATAAATTTGCAAAGGAGACATCAGCATAATGTTACCAAATTCAGAAAAAGATTTTTTAAAGAGACACATTGGACCTTCTAAAGAAGATCAATCAAAAATGTTAAAAGAATTAAATTATCAATCACTAGATGATTTAATTGACAGCACAGTACCAGAAAAAATAAAGTTTAGAGGTGAATTAAACATTGGTGAATCAAATTCAGAATATGAAGCTTTAAGAAAATTAAGAGCAATATCAAAAAAAAATCATGTTTACTCAAATTTTATTGGTATGGGTTATTATGGAACGTATACACCTTATGTAATTTTAAGAAATATATTAGAAAATCCAGGTTGGTATACTTCATATACGCCTTATCAGCCAGAAGTAGCTCAGGGAAGACTTGAGATGTTATTAAATTTTCAACAAATGATAGTTGACTTTACAGGAATGGATATCGCTAATGCCTCTTTATTAGATGAGGGTACAGCAGCAGCGGAGGCTATGGGCCTAAGTCACAGATTAAACAAAAAAGATAGTAATTTAGTTTTTGTATCTGAGGATTGTCATCCTCAAACAATAAATGTAATTCAAACTAGAGCTGAACCGTTAGGTTTAAAAGTATTGGTTGGTAAAGAAGATAAGGTTCTAGACGAGTTAAAAGAAGATTTAGTTTGTGGAATTTTACAATATCCTGGAACTTTAGGAGATATTAAAGACCCAAGTGAAGCAATTAGCAAAATTCATAAAAAAAATGGTAAGGCTGTATTAGCTTGTGATTTGTTAGCATTAGCAAAATTAAAAACACCAAGAGAACTTGGTGCTGATATAGCAGTTGGAAGCTCACAAAGATTTGGTATTCCAATGGGATATGGAGGTCCACACGCAGCTTTTTTTGCAACAAAAGATGAGTACAAAAGATCAATGCCAGGAAGAATTGTTGGTGTGTCAGTTGATAGACACGGTAACAAGGCATATAGATTGTCCTTGCAAACTAGAGAGCAACATATCAGAAGAGACAAGGCGACAAGCAACATTTGCACTGCCCAAGCTCTATTAGCAATTGTATCAGCAGCATATTCTATTTATCACGGCCCAGATGGAATTAAGAAAATTTCTGAAAGAGTCTCACAATTAGCAAAAAGTTTTGCCGATAAAATAAAACAGTCTGGATATGAACTTTATTCCAATTATTTTTTTGATACTGTCACAATCATTACTAAGGAAAAAACTGATCAAATTTACAAAAATGCTTTAAATCAAAAAGTTAACATACGTAAAGTAAATTCTGAAATGCTTGCAGTTTCTTTTGATGAAAGAAAGAATGTTTATAGAGTAAATCAATTGTTAAAAATTTTTAACGCAGCAGAGTCAATCAAAAAAGAAGATCCCTCAGTAAGTTTACCTAATCTTCCAAAAAACTTATTAAGAACCTCAAAATATTTAGAACATCCAGTTTTCAACTCATACCATTCTGAAACTGAAATGTTGAGATATTTAAAAAGATTAGAAGATAAGGATATAGCATTGAATAGAACAATGATTGCACTTGGTTCATGCACAATGAAGCTAAATGCTGCCGCAGAGATGATCCCAATTTCATGGAAAGAGTTTGCAGAACCTCATCCATTTGTCCCAATTGAACAAATGGAGGGATTCAGAGATCTATTTACTGATCTAAAAAATTGGTTGCGTTCCATAACTGGTTTTTCGGGTGTTTCTCTTCAACCTAATGCAGGTGCTCAAGGTGAATATGCGGGCTTAATGGTTATCCGAAAGTATCATTTAGATAGAGGCGAGGCCAATAGAAACATATGTTTAATTCCAAGTTCAGCACATGGTACTAATCCGGCAAGCGCACAAATGACTGGAATGAAAGTTGTTGTTGTTAATTGTGATAAAGAAGGAAATGTTGATTTCGATGACTTAAAGAAAAAAGCAGAGCAACATTCTGAAAACCTTGGAGCATTAATGGTAACTTACCCATCCACTCATGGAGTGTTCGAAGAAAAAATATCAGATATTTGTGAGTTAGTTCATAAACATGGTGGCCAGGTTTATATGGATGGTGCGAACCTAAATGCATTAGTGGGAATTGCTAAACCAGGAAATTTTGGTCCAGACGTTTGTCATATTAATTTACATAAAACATTTTGTATTCCTCATGGCGGGGGAGGACCTGGAATGGGACCAATTGCTTGTAAAAGACATTTACAAGTTTACTTGCCCAACCACCCAGTAATAAAAGATTGTGGACCAACATCTGGAATTGGGGCAGTTTCTGCAGCACCTTGGGGAAGTTCAAGCATTTTATCAATTTCTTGGATGTATATTAAAATGATGGGATCAGCTGGATTAAAGCTTGCTACTCAGGTTGCGATATTGAATGCAAATTATATAGCCCATAGATTAAAAGATCACTTTCCAATTTTGTATAAAGGATCAAATGGCAATGTGGCCCACGAATGTATTATTGATATTAGAAATATTAAATCAGAAACAGGAATAACTGAGGAAGATATTGCGAAAAGATTAATTGATTACGGTTTTCATGCGCCAACTATGTCCTGGCCTGTCTCTGGTACCATGATGATAGAACCAACTGAGAGTGAAAATTTGAGAGAGATAAATAGATTCTGTGATACGCTTATTAAAATCAAATCTGAAATTGACAATATAAAATCTGGTAAATTTGATAAAATAGACAATCCTATAAAAAATGCGCCTCACACAGATTTAGAGCTTTCATCTGATGAATGGAGCCATAAATACACACGTGAAGAGGCAGCTTACCCATCTAAATATTTGAAAAGCAATAAATTTTGGCCACCAGTTGCTAGAGTAGATAACGTATATGGAGACAAAAATATATTCTGTACTTGCCCAAGTATGGATGAGTTTAAAGAAGACGCAGCTTAAAATTAATGAAAGTTGCAGTCATTGGCTCAGGTATTTCAGGATTAAGTGCTGCATATTTTTTATCAAAAAAACATAAAGTCGATTTATTTGAAAAAGAAGATCGTTTTGGAGGGCACTCTCACACAATTGATATAAAATTAAACGAATATACGAATAAAATTCATGCAGATATTGGTTTTATTGTTTTTAATAAAAAAACTTATCCAAATTTAATTAATTTTTTCAAAGAAATAGACGTAGAAATAGAAAAAAGCAATATGAGCTTATCATTTATGTCTAAAGACATAGATTTAGAATATTGTGGAAAAGGATTAAAAGGTATTTTCTCTCATAAAAAAAACTTATTTAATTTTGATTTTTTTAAAATGTTTTTAGAAATATTAAAATTTTATAAAAAAAGTTCTAAATTAAATAAATTTAATGAAGATATAAGCCTTGGCGAATATCTAGTTAACGAAAAACATTCAGAATATTTTATTAATTACCACTTAATTCCCATGGTATCTGCCATTTGGTCAATGCCACCTTATGATGCAAAAAAAATGCCAATTAAATTTTTTATGAAGTTTTTTCAAAATCATGGTTTATTTAATTTAAGTAAAAGACCACAGTGGTACACAGTAAAAAACAGAAGCAGACAATATGTAAATAAAGTAATAGAAAAAATTAGCGGTGAGCATTTTAAAAATTACAAAATCGAGAAAATCAAGAGAATTTCAAATTTTGTAAGAATTTTTTATGGTTCAGAAAATGAATATTTTGATTACGATAAAGTTATTATTGCTACTCATGCTGATGAAGCAAAAAAAATGATAGAGGATAAATCTGAGGAGGAAGATAAAATTTTGGGAAGTTTTCAATATAAAAAAAATTTAGCTATAATTCACTCTGATGAAGTAGTTATGCCTCAAAAAAAATTTAATTGGTCCGCATGGAACACATCAATTTCAGAAAAAAATAGTTCTGTAACTTATTGGTTAAATTTACTCCAAAATTTCAAAATAAATAAAAATATTTTTTTAACTCTGAATCCTTTTGAACATATAAATACAGATAAGATAATAAAGAAAGTTGAATTTACTCACCCTTATTATGATCATAATACATTAAAAAATCAGAAAAATTTACATTTGATACAAAATAAAAAAAATATATTATTTTGTGGTAGTTACTTTGGTTATGGATTTCATGAAGATGGCATTAAATCTACATTAGAGATGATTAAATTTTTGAATGATTAATAATTCTTGTATTTATATTGGAAGCGTAATTCATAAAAGGTTTAAACCTAGGAAACATTTTTTTAAATATAGTGTTTTTTCTCTTTTCTTAGATCTTGATGAAATAAATGAACTTGATAAGAAAATTGCTTTTTTTTCATACAATAAATTTAATATTTTAAGTTTTTTTGATAAAGACCATGGTTATAGAGACGGCTCTTCAATTAAAGATTGGTTAATTTATGTTTTGAAAAAAAAGAATATTTCCACAACAAATATAAAAATTAAAATATTATGCTATCCAAGAATATTTGGGTATGTTTTTAATCCATTGAGTATTTTTTTTATATACGATGCAGACTCAAACCCAATTGCAATATTATACGAGGTTAAAAATACTTTTGGGGAACAACATACTTATGTCTTTAAAATTGATATAAAAAACAAACAGATCTTTAATAATTGCAAAAAGAAATTTTATGTATCACCTTTTATGGATTTAGAATCAAAATATTTTTTTAAGGTGCTGATTCCTAACGAAAGACTTTCAGTAATTATCGACCAGAGAGACAAAGAGGGAAAACTATTATTTGCTTCACAAGATGGTGAAAGAGTAAAATTAAGCTCAAAAAATCTACTAATATCTTATTTAAAACATCCCTTAATGACCCTCAAAATAATTTCAGCAATACATTATGAGGCATTAAAACTTTGGATGAAAGGCATTAAATTGGTTAAAAAGAACTTAAAAATTAAAAATAATACTAGTTACGAAAATTAATGATTAATAATTTTTCAAAAAAAATAGCCTTTTCAGCGTTAAAATTGATTAAGTATGGAAAGATCATAGTAACAGATTATGATCAAAGCAAACACATATTTGGTGATGATGAAAATTTAATTGTTTTTGTGAAAATCAATAGATCAGATTTTTTTAAAAAAATAATATCAAAAGGTAGCATTGGTATGGCGGAGGCCTACATGAATAACGAATTTGAAACTGACAATTTATCAAAGTTGATAGAACTAACCGCTAAAAATATTGAAATTGTACATAAGTTTTCAGGTATTTTAGACCTATCATTTATTAATTATTTAAAAAATATCTTTAATAAAAATACGAAATCAAATAGTAAAAAAAATATCTCAAAACATTATGATTTAGGAAACGAGTTTTTTTCCCTTTGGTTAGACGATACTTTAACTTACTCTAGTGCCATTTTTGAAAATGATAAATTAGATTTGGAAAAAGCACAAATAAATAAATATAAAAAATTAACTTCACTTATTAAGCCTAAAATTGGTGACAAAGTTTTAGAGATAGGTTGTGGATGGGGCGGTTTCGCGGAATTCATAGGAAAAAATTATGATGTTAAGCTAGATTGTATAACAATTTCAAAAAAACAATTCGATTATGCTAAAAATAGAATTTATAAAATAGGTCTTAACGAAAAAATCAATATTAAAATGCAAGATTATAGAGATGTAAAAAATAAATATAATTCAATTGCTTCAATTGAAATGATTGAAGCAGTAGGACAAGACTATCTTAAAAACTATTTTCAAAGTATTAAAAAGTATTTAAAAGATGATGGCAAAGCAGCAATTCAAGCAATCACAATTGATGATAAACTATTCAATAGATATAAAAAAAAAGAGGATTTTATTCAAAAATATATTTTCCCAGGTGGATTTCTTCCATCAAAAAACTCTTTAGTTGAATATGCAAAAAATACTGGTCTAGAGTTTACACAATGTAATTCTTATGGAGCGCATTACAGCAATACTCTTAAAATTTGGAGAGAGAAATTTTTTAAAAGTTGGGAACATATATCTAAGCAGGGTTTTGATAACACATTTAAGAGAATGTGGAATTTCTACTTATCTTATTGTGAAGCTGGCTTTAGATCAAAAAATATTGATTTAATACAGTTCTCTTTACTTAAAAACAAATAATATGAAATTAATAAAATCAATTCTATTGATTATTGTCTTGTCCTTAGTTACAAGCTGTTCAAATAACATGAAGCCAGAAGATTTTAAAAATACCGAGCCTACATTACTAATCGAAGAATATTTTAATGGCAAAGTGAAGGCATGGGGCATCCTACAAGACAGAAGTGGAAAGGTTACACGTCAATTCAAAGCAGACCTAATCGGTTCCTTTAATGACAATATTATTACTCTAGATGAAGACTTTTATTGGACTGACGGTGAAAAACAAAAAAGAACTTGGAAAATAAAAAAAATAGACGATAATAATTATATTGGAACCGCACCAGACGTAGTTGGAGAAGCAACTGGTGTACAATATGGATCAGCGTTTAAATTTAAATATGATTTATTAGTTCCATTCAAAAATAAAAATATCAAAGTTTCATTTGATGATTGGATATTTAAACAAGATGAAAAAGTTGCAATCAACAGAGCGACTTTGACTAAATTTGGTTTTAAAGTTGGAGAGTTGACTGTTTTTTTTATGAGAGACTAATCAACAATCTTTTTCATACCTTTTTCAATTATTTTAAAATATAGTCCATTTGGCATTACTTTTAGTACCTTCATTATAGATGTGAAAGATTTTGGAAAATGAATTTCAAATCCCTTATTTTTTGTTAAGCCCTTAAACATTTGATCTGCAGCAAACTCTGGAGATTTAATCATTGGCATTGGAAAATCATTTTTATCAGTCATTGGTGTTTTTATAAAACCAGGACTTACAAGAGAAACACGAACATTAAATCTTTTTAGATCAAAGTATAAACTCTCTGCAAAACTACTTAGAGCAGATTTAGACGCACAATATGCACCCGCAGCAGGCAAACCTCTGTAACCTGCTACTGAAGACACTATAGATATATGACCTGATTTTCTATCTTTATAATAATCGTACACAGAATTTATTGAGTGTATCGTGCCAAAAAAATTAACCTCCATAATTTTCTTTACCTTCTCAAGATTCAAACTTTTCTCTGATTTAGGATCATGAATACCTGTACAGAATACAGATATATCAATCTCTCCAATTTTATTTTTAATATTTTCAAATACATTTTTACACTTTTCACTATCGGTTACGTCTAAAGGAAATGGTATTATATTCTCATTATTTTGAGATATTTCATTTAACAAATTTTCTCTTCTAGCTGAAATTGCTACCTTCCAACCTTCTTTTGCAAATTTTAATGCTAGAGCTTTACCAATCCCACTACTAGCTCCGGTTATCCATATTGATTTATTATTCATATAAAAATGATGTATAATATGAATATGTTAAAAAATAAATTTATATCTTTTATTATATTTGCAATAATTACTTATTCTGCATCATTTATAGGAAGTATAGCGACAATTTCTTACAAAGAACCATGGTATTCAACCCTAAATAAATCTTTTTTGACACCCCCGGATTGGGTATTTGCACCAGTATGGACAACCTTATATCTTTTTATGGCTATAGCTATTTGGTCAGCTTGGCATAAAAATTATAATATAAATTTAGTTTTAATTTACTTAATCCATTTATGTTTTAATACAACTTGGAGTATAGTTTTTTTTGTTTTCCACAACATTCAATTAGCATTATTAAATTTAATAGTGATATTAGCATTTATAGCAATATTAACTTTCAAATATAAAAAAATAAATAATTTAAGTTTTTATCTAATGATTCCGTATTTACTTTGGAGCTCTTATGCATTAATTCTTAATTTTACTTTAGTTTTATTAAATTAATATGGATGACATAGTAGTAGTTGGTGGTGGAATAATTGGAGCATCTACAGCTTATTTTCTCTCAAAGGAAGGCAGAAAAGTAAAAGTAATTGAAAAAGATCCAACTTATAAAAAAGCTTCATTTCCATTATCTTTAGGTGGTTTTAGAAGACAATTTTTTCAAAAAGAGAACATCATGTTAGGAAAGTTTTCGAGAGAATTTTTGTTAAATGTTCCTAGTGATCTAAAAACTAAAAATAACCCAAGCCCAACAGTTAGTATGGTCCCAAATGGCTACCTTTTACTTTTTGGACCAGAACATGCTCAAGAACAGTATTTAGCCTTAGAAAATCATAAAGCTTGTGATGCTGGCACTAAAAATATTAAAGGTTCAGAATTAAAACAAGTATTTCCATATATAAGTGATGAGGGTATTGAAACAGCAACTTACTCTGATACAAAAATTGAAGGTTGGATAGACCCATACTTATTTCATAATGCTTTGAAAAATAAAGCAATAGAATTGGGCGCAGAATTTATTAAAGGAGATGTTAAAAGTTTAAAAGAAATAAAAGCAAATGCTATTGTATCTGCAGCAGGTTGTTGGACTAATGAACTTTTAAATGATATTCCAGTTTTTCCTCAAAAGCATACTGTTTTTAGATTTAAATGCCCTAAACATATTGCTGAAATGCCATTAACGGGTGATTTAACAACAGGAGTATATTGGAGACCCGAGGGTAAAGAATATTTAGCTGGATCACCAAAACCTGTTTGGGATGCAGACGATTTGGAACCAGAGTGGAATGATTTTGAAGAATTAGTTTGGCCAGGTTTAGCAAAAAGAATTCCAGTTTTTGAAGAAATAAAAATGACAGGTGCTTGGGCTGGTTACTACGATTGCAATAAACTGGATAATAATGCAGTTGTTGGAAAACATCCAGGATATAAAAATGTATTTATGGCATCTGGATTTACAGGAAGAGGTCTTATGCAAGCACCTGGCATTGGGAGAGCATTGACAGAATTAATTACAACTGGTTCATATCAAACAATTGATTTAGCCTGTTTTTCTGTAGAGAGAGTTCTTAAAAAAGAGGAAAGAGTCGAACCCTACGTTTTATAAAAATGCCTTTAACCAATTTATTTCCATTATCTCTTTATAATTCTAAAATTATTTTATCAAATGATGAAAAAAAAAATCTTGTTGATCATATATTGCAATGTAAAAAAAAAGGAGAAAATAAAAGATATAAAGAAAATACATTTGCTTGGACTGGAGATCAAGAAGGTTATGGAGAAATCCATAATCAAGAAATTTTTAAGAATTTATTCGAAAACATCAAGATAAAAGTTATAGAGTATTTAGATTTATTATCTATTGATCATACTCAACTTGATATTTACTTTCAAAGATCTTGGGCAACTATTTCTGAAGAAAAAGAATTTATAGGGCGTCATAGCCACAGCCAATCTCATTTGTCTTTTGCATATTACCTTAAAAAAAACGAAAATGACTCTAAGATAATTTTTTGGGATACACATAAAGCTAATGAATTCATACCGGAATTATTTGACTCTCCTACAATAAAAAATAAAAAAATTATAAAAAAAAGAGATATGTTAAATTCATCTCATGCTACTATTGAGCCAAAGGAAGGCGATATAATTATTTTTCCCTCAAAAACTTTTCATAGCACCGAAAAAAATAAACAAAATTCACAAAGAATATCCATATCTGCTGATATATCTTTTTTTGCTAGGGATCACTCTTTTTTAGAGCATATGACACCACCATTTACAAGTTGGAAAAAATTTTAAATTTTTTTAACGTAAATTCCTAGTACACCATTAAATAAAGAGACTGCTATTATCAAAATTTGTCCTTTGAAAGAGTAAAACTCAAAGTCAGGATAGAAACTAATTGCAACACTGAAAAATAAATAAGTTAAAATAAAAGGTTTTAAAAATTTTTTTATTTTCAAAATTTATTTTTTTTTGTATTTAGCAGCCTCCTCTGAACCACTTGTTGCTGAACCTTTACTATAAGAGTGAGCACCCATTCCAGCTAGTTGACCGTCTTTGACAATCAAATATTGATCTCTTATTGGTTTTTTATCAAAAAAACATTCTAGAATTTCACGTACCCCATCAGCGTATCTTGCTTGAGCAGAAAGAGATGTCCCTGATGTATGAGGAGTCATGCCGTGATGAGGCATACTTCTCCAGACATGATCATTAGGAGCAGGTTGGGGAAACCAAACATCCCCAGCATATCCACTTAATTGACCAGACTTCAATGCGTCAGCAATATCATCTTTATTACAAATTTTTCCTCGAGCTGTATTTACTATATAAGCTCCTTTTTTCATTTTGTTGATTAAACTTTTATTGAACAGATTTTCAGTTTCAGGATGTAAAGGGCAGTTTATAGTTACTACATCACAAACTTTTACCAACGATTCAACTGACTCATGAAATGTGAGGTTTAATTCTTTTTCAACACTATCTGGTAACTTATGTCTGTCAAAATAATGTAAATGAACATCAAAAGGTTTCATTTTTCTCAATGCATCTAATCCAATTCTTCCTGCCGCAACTGTACCAATATGCATTCCTTCAACATCGTAACTTCTATGAACTGCATCAGCTATATTCCACCCACCTTCATTAACTATTCTATGTTGATTATGATAATCTCTTACTAATGTTACAATCATCATAACTATATGTTCTGCAACTGATCTAGAATTACAGAAGGTGACCTCAACAACATCTATCTTGTTATCCATAGCAGCTTGTAAATCTACATGATCTGATCCTATACCTGCGGTTATTGCCATCTTTAGATTTTTTGCTTTTTTGATTCTCTCTGCAGTTAAGTAATAAGGAAAAAACGGTTGAGAGATTACTACATCTGCATCAACTATATGTTTGTCTGCTTCACATCCATCACCATCTTTGCTATTTGTGACAATAAATTCGTGACCATTGCTCTCTAAAAATTTTCTAAGTCCTAATTCTCCTGACACACATCCTAATAATTGACCAGGGGTGAAATCTCTACCTTTTGGAGTAGGCAAACTCATTCCATCAGGATATTTTTCTAATTTTGGTAAATCTGATAAAGGATAAGACTTCGGCATTCCTCCTTTTGGGTCGTCATATAATACACACAATATTTTCATCTTTTCTCCTTAAATTCTTTAAGAACGTCTTTTTAAGATATCAGTCTATCACGAAAAAGGATACTCAAGCAAACAAATTATTTTTTGGATATTTTTTCTTAAGAATAAATCTGTTTAAAATAATTCCAAACACAATGATGATAATTGAACCGACCATAATGGGGTTTAAAAGATAATCGAAAGAAACAGACCCAAGAATTACTATTATTGGATTTCCACCTGCAGGTGGATGAGGGACATTAAAAAGTATCATGAGACCAACTCCAAATCCTACAGCCAAGGGTAAAATTATGAATAATGGTAATTGAATGAAAGAAACAAAAATTACTCCTACAAACGATGTTAGCAAATGACCAAAAAAAATGTTTTTTGGTTGTGCAAAAGGACTATCTGGATAACCATAAAGTATAACCATAGTTGAACCAAATGACGCTATTAAAAAAATTCCATAATCAGTTTTATAAGTTAACGCAGACAAAACACCAATTGTAAAAAAAGAAAATAGTCCTGCTAAAAATGATAGTTTAATTTTTTCCATATTCAGATTTTAAACCTTTTTTTAAGGTTTCGAAAGGCAATAATAAGCATTCTTTTCTAGAATAATTATTTTCTGTCAAAATTTTTTTAAAAAAAATCAATCTTTTAATCATTTTATTTTTTTTTGATTTATAAAAATTAATTGCATCATTGCATAAATCGAATGCTTTATCAGAATTCATATTAACTATTTTCTTACTTAATAAATTTACAGAAGCCTGACAAAATACACACGATTTACAATCGTAACCAATATCTTTAATTATTTTATTATTGATTAGTAGCTTTATAGTTATCTCATCACCGCAAATTGAATTTTTATTTTTAATCTCATGAGTATATTTTTTAAGTATTTTTTGGTTTTTATTGTCTGAAGCTATTTTTATAATTTGTAAATCCATCTGAAGCTTAAATTTCTTAACTATCAATAGACTATTTTAATAAAAAAGCGAAATAAATTAACCCAAAATGACTTAGATTTGGGCTAATAACCATTAAAAATTAGTTGTTTAAAATATTAATTAATACTAAGAATCTGAAATGCTGGAATTAAAAAACGAAAAAATAGCAATACCAGTAGTTTTATTTGCTGGAATTCTTTGGTCTTTTGGACCCTTAGTAGTTAGATATATCGACCAACCAGAGCTTGTTCCATGGCAGTATTTATTGGGCAGGGGAATAACAATATTTTTATTACTTAATCTCTATCTTTTTTTTGAAGAAGGAATTGATTTTTATAAAAATTATAGAAGAATTGGTTGGTC
Source organism: uncultured Pelagibacteraceae bacterium (assembly GCA_902611815.1). Lineage (GTDB taxonomy): Bacteria > Pseudomonadota > Alphaproteobacteria > Pelagibacterales > Pelagibacteraceae > Pelagibacter. Next base: position 27,206 of record CACMAZ010000012.1, on the reverse strand, counting down.
TGGTTTGATAGGTGGCACAGGTTTAGGTATAGCAATGATCAGTTTTATTTGGTCAATTACAAGCACATCAGCAGCAGTAACTTTGTTGTGTCTTGCGGCAATGCCATTTATGACAGCTTTTTTAGGCTTTTTGTTCTTAGATGAAAAAATTTCCTTTAATGTATGGGTAGCAATTACATTAGCATCAATAGGAATTATTATAATAGCAATCGGTAATTTTTCTGCAGGCACACTAATTGGATTACTTTTTGGTCTTGCCTCGGCATTAGGTTTCTCAGTTTTTTCAGTATCATTAAGATGGAGAAAGGAGACACCAAAATTTACAACAGTTGCAATTGCTGGCTTGATATGCGCAATTGTATCAACAGTTATTTTAGTAGAGACAGATAGTAATCTTTTATCATCTAGCAGAAATCAAGGGCTTTTTTCAGTACATGGAACTCTAGTATGCATGGGCTTAATTTTATATTCAATTGGATCAAAATCTATTCAAGCAGCTGAGTTAACTCTTCTCTCATTAACTGAAGTCATAGGTGGAATTTTCTGGGTATGGCTACCTATTCTGGGAATAAACGAAGTACCATCTAATAATACTATTATAGGTGGTTTCTTAATTTTTATTGCGATAATTTATTACAGTTTAATAATTAAAAACAATAGAAGATTTATTGCTTTAAATTAAAATAAAATGTCAAACAAAACTGTCGTCAATAGTTGGAATGAATGGGATCCTTTAAAACATGTTATCGTGGGTAGAGCAGATGGTTGCTGTATTCCAGCACCTGAGCCAGCATTAGATGCAAAAGTACCTGAAGATTCTGATATGAAAGGAACTCACGGACCCAGATTAAAAGATACAGTTGATAAAGCCAATCAATTGTTAGATGACTTTTCAGAGATTTTAAAAAAAAGAGGAATAAAAGTAGACAGACCCACACCTTTAAAACATAATCAAAAAATCTCAACACCTGACTGGGAAGTTGAAAGTATGTTTGGCTGTATGCCAGCAAGAGATATTTTATTGACAGTGGGAAATGAAATTCTAGAGGCAACTATGAGTTATAGATGTAGATGGTTTGAATATTTAAATTATAGACCACTTTTACAAAAATATTTTAATGAGGACAAAAATATGAAGCATGAAACAGCTCCAAAACCAAGACTAACTGATCTTGATTACAGAAAAGATTATTTGTCTGATAAAATAGGAAATAAAAAAAGATTAGAGTGGACTGAGAAAAAATTTTTTGTCACTACAGAAGAAGAACCTTTGTTTGATGCAGCAGATATACTAAGATTTGGAAAAGATTTAGTAGTACAACATGGTTTTACAACAAATTTAAAAGGTATTGATTGGTTAAGAAGACATTTTAAAAGTCATAGAGTACACGCAGTTAATTTTCCAGGAGATCCATACCCTATACATATTGATGCAACTTTTACACCTATTAGAGAAGGATTAATTATAAACAATCCTCAAAGAAAACTTCCAAAGGATCAACGATCACTATTTGAAAAAAATGGTTGGGAAATTATAGATTCTGCTCAACCTGCGCATAATACACCACCACCACTTTGTTATTCATCGGTTTGGTTATCAATGAATGTCCTTGTATTAGATCCAAAAACTGCTTGTGTCGAAAAAAGTGAAGTTTATCAAGCAGAACAATTAGATAAACTAGGGATGGAGGTAATTCCCATAGATCTTAGAGATGCATATGCCTTTGGTGGCGGATTGCATTGTTGTACTGCAGATATTTATCGAGAAGGTGAATTAAAGGATTATTTTCCCAATCAATAATATTAATTTTTAGTAGTGCTTTTTATATCTAAGTCTTTAAGTTGAGTTGAAATTTCATCACTTAAATTCTGATAATCTTGATCTCTTAGTTTTCTTTGCTGTAGATCTAATTGTTTAAGTTTTTCTTCTTTCAATCTTTCTTGATCTTCTTTAATTTTTTGTTCTTTATCGAATTTTTCTTCCCATTCTCTGAGTTTCTGCTCTTCTAACATTTTTTGATTGTTAATTTTTTGCTCTAATTGTTTTTGTTCTCTTCTTTTTCTCCTTAAATCTCTTAATTCTTTTTGTTTTTGCTCATCTTCTCTAACTTTAAGATCTACATCTTTTCTCCTTTGTTCCTCGTGTTTTAATTGTAAATTCTTTTCTATTTTTTTAATTTCATTACGTCTAAGTTCATTATTATTTTCTTTTTCTATTAAATTAGTTTCTCTATTTTTTAATTGTTCTTGTTTATTTGTTATATCTATTTCCTTTAAGTTTAATTCCTTTTCTTTTAATCTTAGCTCTTCAAACTTCATTGAAATCTTTTCTTCTTGTTTTTTTAATTGATCTATCTTTTTGTTAATTTCTTTTTTTTCTAAATTTAATTTACTGAATTCTTCTTTTTTACGTTTATGTGCTAATTCCTTTTGTTTCTGTTTTTGTTTTTCCTTAAAAGTAGTTATAGCACTCGATGTTATGGACGCTAATTTAGCAATAGCTCCATTATCTAACTTATTCTTTAACTTTTTTTTCATAAAGAACTTATTAAAGCAAAATAAACGTTCTTTAACAAGAATTTTATAATTTGCAGTTCAAAATGAGGTGCAACTCTAAAGCGAAAAATTAATTTTTCAATAAATTCAATTCGTCTTCTTTTTTATTTTCTTCAACTTTTTTTTTAATTACAACACCTTTTCTTTTAAGCATTTTTTCAACTTTTTCGGAGTAAGGTTCATCAATATGCTCGGTTGAAGGATTTAATTCCATTCCAACTGGCGTTATAGTCTGAGGCATAGGAACAAACTGAGAGTCTGGATTATCTAAAGATGGTCTTACTTTCATTCTATGGATACCAAAAAACCCAATCATTGAATGAAATATAATAATAAATATAAAAAAACCGTTGTTTCCAACCAAATTCATAAAAATTGAACAGAGGAAGGGACCGCTCATTGCACCAAAACCAAAAGCAAATTGTAGACTGGCTCCTGCTGCTACGAATTTATCTTTAGTAATATAATCATTAGTGTGTGCTAAAATCAGAGAAAACAAAGGCAAACTACAAAACGAAAATAAAACTACAAAAAAATAAAACCAAATTTTTGATGAACCCAACCCTTGCGGCAAATACATTGTGCCACTAGAAAAAATGAGCAATAATGCAAAAAAAGCTGCACCAAAAGTTGTAAATACAATTACTTTTCTTCTATCAAATTTATCTGAAATATAACCAATAGGATATTGAGCAATAGCTCCTGAAATTGTTAAAAGAAAAGTAACAATTGAAATTTCAAGAATTGAAAAATTCATTTCTGCTGCATACACAGCAAAAAATAAAAAAACTGCTGAGTGAACAGTGCCCAATAACAATGCACCCACCGTACCAAGTGGTGATGAATTATATAAATCTTTAATAGACATAGTGCTAATTTTTTTAAAAGTTGGCGCTTTTCTTTTAGTTAACAAAATTGGTATTAGCGCCAAAGACATAATCGCAGATATTAAAATAAATGGCTCGAAATTCTCTGGTTTACTAAAATTAAGTAAAAACATTCCTAGCCCCATACTTCCGTATAGAATGATCATATATATCGATAAGACTTTTCCTCTATTTTTATTACTTGCTCTATCGTTTAACCAACTTTCTGCAATTGTATAAATTAAAACCATTGAATATCCTGTCACAACTCTTAATAAAAACCATGAGAGTGGATTTACAAAAATTGAGTGTAATAAAATCGATAAAGAAGCAATGGAAGCAAAAGCAGCAAAAACTCGTATGTGTCCAACGCTTGAGATTACAGGTGTGGCAGTTCTAGCTCCAATAAAATAACCAACAAAGTAGCCAGACATCATAAAACCTGTAGAAGCTAAACTAAAATTTTCTACAACAGCCCTTACCCCAAGAAGAGAACTTTGGTACCCATATGATAACATAATCATACTCATACCCAAAAATAGTGCCCAAGAATTTTTTACAATTTTATTCATAAACCGCCTGCTTATTATTTGCGATTTTAGGCTAAATCAAGAAATTATTATGTCTTACTTATGATTTTTTTAACTTTAAAAAAGAGTGGACAGCAATTGTAACAATTATAACTATACCACCAAGGATTGTTTCAGTTGTTGGCTGTTCTTTGATTATCAACCAAACCCAAATTGGACCAATGATAGTTTCTAGCAAAAAGAAAAGATTTACCTCTGCTGCAGTAATAAATCTTGGAGCGATAGTGACCAAAACAAATGGTATTGCAACACACATTAAACACATTAAAGGAACAATTATTAAATCGTTTCCAATAAGGGAATAATCGTCAATAAAAATTACAGCAAAGCATGCTACAAATAATTTTCCAATTACTGCAGACGGAACTAAATTTAATTTTTTCGCAGACCTTATTATTACAGCACCAATAGCTAATCCTAGTGCTGCAATAAAACCAAGTATATCTCCATAGAAGTTACCAATTTTAATTGAATCATAAAAAATATAAATTACCGAAATGAAAGTAATGATTATAGCTGTCCAAGTTTTTTTGTCAGGATTTTCTTTTAAAAAAATATTACTCAAAATTGCAGATAACATCGGTGCTGTTGCAATCATGACCAAAGTATTTGCAACATTTGTATTTTGAATTGAAACAACAAACGCTATATTTGTTATTGAAAAAGTTATTATATAAGCAATACCTTTGTAGCCATTTGAAAATAAAATTTTAAAAAATCTAATTTGATAAATTATGATCATACCTATAAAAACGATACCAAAAGGAATAATCCCTCTATAAAAAACTAAACCCCATGTATCAATTGATGCTAATCTTATAAATAAAGAGTCAGGCGTGATTAACATCACAGCCACAAATGCCATCAATGACCCTTTTTTTTGGTTAGATAGATCTTTCATTTAAATAATTATTAATTTCTGAAATATTTTTTAATTTTTGCGAACAAGTTTGATTTTTGCAAATTAAAATATATTGCTCACCATTAGATTTTTTGTAAATAAATGTAGATTTTTCGAAATAATTTAACAGTAAAAAATCTCTAATTTTTTTAAATTCATCATTTAATCCACAAAATGTAAAAGTAATATTATTTTCACAAATATCTAAGGTTTTATAATAACTAAACATTTGTGAATAATTTCTGTCAATTAAGGAATAAAAAGACTTTGTAAGATTTTCTATTTTATTTTTATAAATATTATTTTCAGTTATGTTAAAAATTTTATTTAAAGTTAGTAGAAAAATGCTATTTCCATTAGGAATATTATTATCAATTATATCTATAGGTTTTACAAATAGATCATTTGTTTTTTGAGAATTTTTTTGTAAAGTCTTTGTCTCCTCATCGTAGAAAAGATTCCACGTTTCTTTTAATATTTCTTCACTTCTATTTAGATACTTTATATCACTTGTAACTTCGTAAAAACTTACTAAAACTAATGCAAAATATGCATAATCCTCCAAAAATACATCTATCTCTCCCTGTTTATCGTAGCAGTGATAAATCTTATCTTTAAGAGTTTTTTGTAAAATTTCTAAAAGTTCAAATGATTTATCTCTAAGCATTTTATTCTTAAGCACAAAAGATGAATGTAATAAAGTATATATCCAGAAGCTATTTAAATCAGTTTGACTTTTATCGTCAAAAAAAGGCTTCACTCTTTTTTTTCTTTCATCAAGAAGTTTTTTTTCACTTTTATTTATAATTTCTAACTCATTTCCGCTTAATTCATAATTATCATTTTCAATTAAAATATTTGATCCTTCAAAGTTTCCATCTTTTGTAACTAAATATTTTTTTTTAAATATATCTATATCGTTACCTAGTAATCCTTTAATTTCTTCATTACTCCAAACATAGTATTTACCTTCAATACCCTCACTATCAGCATCGTAAGCAGAGCCTAATAATTGTTTATCATTGAGGAATTCATTATTTATAAAATTTATTGTTTGGATTAGTTTATCATTCAATTTTTTATCTTGTTTATTAACTAAATAATTATTTACGGTTCTCACAAACAAAATATTGTCATAAAGCATTTTTTCAAAATGAGGAACTATCCATTTTTCATCGACAGTATACCTAGAAATACCACCACCAAGGTGATCATAAATACCTTTAGATGAAATATTATTCAGTAATTTTCTAACTACATCTAAGAAAGTATTCTTTTTATTCTTGTTGTAAAAATAAAATATCGTATCAAAAATGTATAATTGTGGGAACTTTGGCGCTCCTTTAAAGCCACCATTTTTTTCATCCATGTATTGTAAAATTTTTTCAACTAGTGGTTCAACATCTTGTTTTATAACAGCAGTTTTTAAATTAAACTCTTTGAAAACCAGTTTCATTTGCTCAACCTGATTTATAATTTTTTCCCTATTCTCTTTATAAACCTTCGAAACATTTTTTAGAACTTGAGTAAAACTTGGTCTGCCCTGCATTTCTTTTGGTGGAAAGTATGTTCCTCCAGTAAAAGGTACACCATTTTCATCTAAAAACATTGATAGCGGCCAACCGCCTTGGGCGCCAGTTAATATCCCTAGACTTCTTTGAAATATAAAATCTAAATCTGGTCTCTCTTCTCTATCAACTTTTATATTGATGAAATTATCATTCATTACTTTTGCTATCTCTATGTTTTCGAAACTTTCATGGGCCATTACATGACACCAATGGCAACTAGCATATCCAATACTTAAAAAAATTGGTTTTTTTTCAACTTGTGCTTTTTTTAAACTATCTTTATTCCATGCAAACCAATCAACAGGGTTATTTTCATGTTGTTTAAGGTAAGGACTTTTTTCAGATTTTAATTTATTAGACAATTTAATAGTGAGAATATGGTTTTCTTGAAAATATATTTCTAACCATAGGCTCAAAATCCTTAAGACTCATAGACTTATAATTTGGATCAAAAGAACATTGATCATATTTTTCACAAAAATCCACTGTTGCTTGATAATATTTGTGATCTTTGTATTTTTCTCTTTTAAAACGATCAGCACCCAAATGGTGAGCATAATAATACATTTGAAATTCACCATGTTTTTCTATTATCCAATGAGTTTTTTCAGAAACATATGGTTTCAATACCGTTGCTGCGTACTCTGAATGATTTAACGGAGCAAGTTCGTCTCCTATATCATGCAATAAACATGCGACTACCATTTCTTCACTTTCTTTATTTTTATAAGCTCTAGTAGCACTTTGCAAGGAATGCTCTAATCTTGAAATTTTGTAACCTTCTAAAGTTGAGGTCATTCTTGATAAAAAACCTAATATTCTATCAGCGGTTTCATCTACATATTCTTTTTCGAGTTTATCTAAAAACATGTAGTCTTCTTTAGTACCATTTTTCATTTCTGTGAAATTTACTTTTTTCATAATTTAATTATTAGATGCAGTGCTTAATAATGACAACTGCGTCACTTTATTATCACCAAGATTATCTATTAATTTAACAGGATAATCACCAGTAAAATAATGATCAGTAAGTTGAGGATATGTTTTATTTCTATTCTTAAAACCCATGGCTTTATATAAACCTTCAATACTTAAAAATTCCAGTGTTTTAGCATTGATATATTCACATATTTGGTTGTTGTTCATATTTGCTGCAAGCAACTCTTTTTTTGTTGGTGTATCAACACCGTAAAAATCAGGATATTTAATTTCAGGGCATGCTATCCTAACATGTACTTCCTTAGCGCCTGCGTCGTATAACATTTTAACAATTTTATGGGATGTTGTTCCTCTAACAAGAGAGTCATCGACCAGAACAATTATTTTATTTTTAATAGTTGTTTTATTTGCATTAAGTTTTAATTTAACACCCAAACTTCTAATTTTTTGAGCTGGCTCTATAAAAGTTCTACCAACATAATGATTTCTGATTAAACCAAGATCAAATGGTATTTTAGTTAGTTGACTAAAACCTATCGCTGCGGCATTACCTGAGTCTGGAACTGGCACTACTAAATCTGCTTTTAATGAGTTTTCTTTTGCGAGCTCAGCTCCAAAATTTTTTCTATATTCATAAGCACATTTACCATTTAATAAACTATCTGGTCTTGAAAAATAAATATATTCAAAAACACAAGGTCTAACTTTTTTAACTGGAAAAGGTTTTATACTTACTAATTTGTCATTTTGAACAGAAACAATTTCACCATTTTCAACATCTCTTATATATTTAGCTCCAATTATATCTAGGGCACATGTTTCTGATGCAAAAACATAAGAATTATTCAATTTTCCAATAACAAGTGGCCTTATTCCAAAAGGATCTCTTACTCCAATCAAAGTATTTTGAGTTAACATTACTAAAGCATATCCTCCCTGAATTTGAAATAATGCATCTATAATTTTATCTATGGTTTTTAATCTTTTAGATCTTGCAATTAATTGCACTATTGTTTCTGTATCTGATGTTGTATAAAAAATAGCTCCATCTTGGACTAATTTTTTTCTTAAAGTGATTGCATTGGTTAAATTACCATTGTGAGAAACTCCAATTCCTCCAGTGTTAGTATCTGCAAAAAAAGGCTGTATGTTTCTTAAAGTTGTACCTCCCGTAGTGCTATATCTATTATGACCGATTGCATAGTTCCCAGGTAGTGACTTTAAAACCTTCTCTTTATTAAAATTATCTCCAACTAAACCAAACCTTTTTTCTGAATGATATTTTTTGCCATCAAATGAAACTATTCCGCAACCTTCCTGGCCCCTATGTTGTAAAGCATGTAAACCAAGTGCAGTTAAAGTTGACGCATCTTCATTATTGCTAATCCCAAATACACCACACTCCTCTTTAATTTTTGGGTTATAGTTCTTGAACTTTTTCTTTTGTATCCTGATAGTCTTTTTCATTTGGAAATTCTTTAATTAAATAATTACTACCTTTTAGAACATATGGAAAGCTATAAGAATGGTCAAGATTTATCGGCCATTTTTTATGATTATAAATAATGTCTATTGTAGCAAAAATACATACAGATATTACATATGCTCTTAGGAAACCAAAGAAAAAACCAAATATCTTATCTAACATTCCTATTCCAGAATAACTTACCGCTCTACCGATTCCCTTGTTTATCATTAAAATTATAAAAAGTATAATCACAAAAATTGATACTCCTAAAGCAATATCTAAAACATATTCATTATCAATTATACCATCTACAAAGGGTTTAGTTTTTGGAAAAAGAAATAATGTTAAAATATATGCCAACAACCATTTGCTTGCAGACAATAAACTAAATACAAAACCTTTCGATGTACACTTAATTAAAGATAAAATTATCAATATGATAAAGATCAAATCAAAAATTAAAATTTTATTTAATATTTCCAAAATTTGCTCAGTCATTCATTTTAATGCCAAAAGGCTTTATTAAAATAATTAGACTTGGCAGCAAAGTCAAAACAAGTATCATTGCAAGCAACATTGCTATACCGGTGAAAATTCCAAAATATATAGTTGGAATAAAATTTGACAAAATGAGTATTGAAAAACCAAAAACTATAGTAATTGAAGTATTTAATATTGCTATACCTACTGTTGAGTGGCAAGTATTTATGACTTCATTGTAATTATTATTTTTTTTATATTCCTCAATAAATCTATAAATATAGTGAATACTATTATCAACAGCAATACCGATTGTTATTGCTGCAATTGTTATTGTCATCATGTCTAGTGGAATATTTAACAATCCAATTAAACCTAAAATAGCGAAAGCCGCTATAAAATTTGGGATTACTCCAATTAAGGATATTTTTATATTTCTAAATAAAATTAAAAACATTAAAAAAATCCCAAGCATTACTAATCCAAGCGTTAAAATTTGCGATTTAAATAAACTTTGTAATAAATTATTAAATAGAATTAATACACCGCCAAGTTTAAAACTTTCATCTTTTAGACCAATTTCACTTTTAAGTTCTGAGTTAATTTTATTTATTAACTGGTTTCTTCTTAAATTTTCAGACGAGTCCTTAATTCTTAAATTAATTCTAGCCTCATTATTTTTCACTGAAATATAGGGATCAACAATCTCTTTTTTAATTGTTTCTGGAAGTTTACTATACAGAACTCCCATTTCTAATGTACCAAGTTCCTTATCATTATTAAGTTTAGTTGCTATTTCTATAATTGAATAGAAAGATAAAACTTTACCTACATAATCTAATTTTTCTAAATATAAATGAACATTTCTGATTCGATCAATTTTATCTTTAGTAAACCAATATTTACTCTGGTCGTCTTCATTGCTTTCCTCATCCCAATCTTCAAATTGATCTTCTTCTTCACTTACTACCTCTATCTCCTCATTATCAAATTTGAGAATTATATTCAGTGGTGTTGTTCCCCCTAATTTTTCATCGATGAGTTTCATACCTTTATAAATTTCTGTATCTTTGCTAAAATAATTAATGAAACTGTTTTCAACTTTTAATTTTGAAATTCCAAATATACTTAAGATAATTAAAATTATAGATATAGATAAAATTAATTTTATGTTATTTACAGAATATTTTGAAAGTGCAGTTGTAAATGATGAAAATGACTTTTCCTCAACCTCAACTTTCTGATAGTCAAAAATATTTAGTAGTGTTGGTAGAAGAGAAAACGTGACTATAAAAGAAGTTAACAATCCAAATGACATCATAAGACCAAAATCAATAATTGGTTTAATTTCACTAAATATCAAAGATAGAAATGCACACATAGTGGTTAGAACAGTATAGATAATTGGCCAAACCATTTTTTCTGTGGTTAATGTAATAATTTCAAATAAAGATAAATTTGGAAATTCTTTCCTTAACTGTAGAAATCTTGTACTCATATGAATATTCATTGCCATAGTTAATATCAACATTAATGCTATAAAATTTGAAGAGATCACTGTTACTTTCCAATTCATTATTCCTAAAAATCCTGACATAATTAAAACTGAAAAAAAGCAACTACTAATAGGTATAAAAATCCAAATTAATTTTTTAAAAACATACCATAAAGTAAATACGATAAATAAAAATACTCCAAAACCGAAGACGATTATATCATTTTTTATAAAAGTCATCATATCGTCAGCAATCATAGGGATCCCACCTAAATGAATTTTTCCAACATCTTCAAATGATTTTATAATTTCTCTTATTTCAATTATATTTTGGTGTCTTTCTTTTTTTAAAGAATCTTTATAATTTTCAATTTCTTTTTTATTATCAAAAGCACTAAACTGAGGTTTCTCTTTTTCTTTTATGTTTACAATTATTCCAGTTGTTTTTGCGTCCTCACTTATAACAAAGTTTTTAAATACGGGGCTGTTTAAAATTTCCTGAAAACCTCTATCTCTATCAATATTTTCATCTTTTAAAGTTCTAAAATTTTTAATTCTATCCATTAAAGGCTCATCGGAACTATCAAGTAGTGGAATATCTAAAATTGTAATTACGTTATGAACCCAGTTTAAACTTTGAATTTTATATTTAAGACTTAGAATATTATTAATAGTGTTTTCCGAAGTTATTTTTTCTCTTGGTGTTAGTGTTAAGACTAAAAATTCTTTCGCACCAAATTTTTCATTGATTTCATTTAAATATTTAAGATCTGGATCTCCTTCAATTAATAAAGTCTCTGAAGAAGCGTCTAATCTAAAATCTTTAGATTGATAACCAAAAAATACAGCTATCAATATTAACAAAAATAAAATGATTTTGGGTTTGCTTAGTATAAAATTTTGGTAAATTTTAGAGATCATTTGACTGCAAATATACTATTTTATATTAATTATTTACAGCATCTTTAAATTTAGTAAACATTTCCTCAAATTCTAGCATTACATTTCCTGTTGGACCATGTCTTTGTTTACCAATTATTAATTCTGCAAGATGAGATACTTCATTCATTTTAGCTTGCCATTCAGCATGTTCTACAGTTGCAGGTCTTGGTTCTTTAGATTTTAAATAATAAGACTCTCTATACACAAACATTACAACATCCGCATCTTGTTCAATTGAGCCAGATTCTCTTAAGTCTGATAGAAGAGGTTTTTTGTCATCTCTTTGCTCTACTGCTCTAGATAGCTGAGATAGAGCTAACACTGGAACTGAAAGCTCCTTAGCAAGTGCTTTCAAACCTTGAGTAATTTCAGATATTTCTTGAACCCTACCTTCCTTTAAAGCAAAAGATGCCCTCATAAGCTGTATATAATCTATTACGATCATATCTAATCCGTAAAGCCTTTTGATACGTCTTGCTCTATTAGATAAAGCCGCAACACTTATGGCAGGAGTTTCATCTATATAAAGAGGTAGTTCAGAAATATTTTTTGATGTTTCTATAAATTGCTCAAATTGTTCTTCAGAAATTTTGCCTCGTCTAATATCATTTGATTTTATTCTTGATTGTTCTGCTAGTATTCTAGTTGATAACTGCTCAGACGACATTTCAAGTGAGAAGAAAGCAATTGAACCTTTTTTACCAGTTTCTTGAATTTTTTTTGCTGCATGGAATGCTATATTAGTGGCCAAAGCAGTTTTACCCATCGATGGTCTACCTGCAATAATAATTAAATCTGATTTATGCAAACCACCCAACCTGTCATCCAAATCTCTTAATCCAGTCGGTACACCGACAATACCCTCTTCATTCTTATATGCACTTGAAGCCATATCTATGGTTTGTTTTACAGCATCATCGAATTTTATTAGTGATGAGTTAAATGACCCCTTTTCAGCAAGGTCGTATAGAACTTTTTCTGAATTTTCAATTATTGATTGTCCACTTACATTGAGATCACTTATTTTTGCATTATCAATGATATTTTCTGAAATTTTAATTAATTCTCTTCTAACATACATGTCGTAGATTATTTTTGAATATTCAATTGATTGACGTGATGAAGTAGCGAACTTAGTTATCTTAATTAAATATTCTGGCACATTTAAATCATCATTCTCATTTTCAAAATAACTTTTTAGAGTGATAGGATTGGCCAACATTCCTTTGTAAATTAAATTATTAATAGCTGAATAAATTTTTTGATGTAAAGGATCATAAAAATTATTTTCAGATATTATAGAACTTATATCATCAAATATTTCATTTGATGTTAGGACAGATCCTATTACCGCTTGTTCAGCTTCTATATTGTTAGGTAACTGATTAATATCATTTGATACTAAAGATAAATTTTTATTCACAAAATAGTTTACAATTTTTATAAAGTTTAAAAAACAAGTTTATATTAAATAAATTTCTGGGGAAAAAACTGTATAATTATTTAGCCTGATCCAAAGAGTCTACTTTTATTTTGATTTCGGCTTGAACTTCCGAATGTAAGTCTAGTTTAACCTTAAAAGTACCTAAAGATTTGATTTCTTTTAAAGGTTGTATTAACGAAGGCTTGATTTCAATTTTTTCATTCTCAAAAATAAGTTTAGAAATTTCGGTAGGCTTGATTGATCCATAAAGATCCTTATTTTCTGTTACCAATCTCTTAACATTTAATACCTTATTATTAATTTTTTCCATTAATTGCTTTGCTATCTTTTTTTTCTCTAAATCTTTTTTACCAAGATCTGTTTTAATTTTTTCAACTTGCTTAATATTCTCTTTAGATGCATATAGTGCTTTTTGATTAGCTATTAAGTAATTTCTAGCAAAACCTCTTTTAACATCAATTATTTCTCCAATTGATCCAATTTTTTTTAAATTTTCTAGTAATATTACTTTCATATTTAAATTAATGCTAAATTTCTTGCTCTTTTAATAGATAACGAAAGCTCTCTTTGTTTTTTCTGAGAAATATTTGTAATTCTAGATGGTAATATTTTACCATTTTCTGACACATATCTCCTTAACAATTTAACATTCTTATAATCAACTATAGGAGCACCTTTCGAAGATAATGGGCAAGATTTTTTGTATTTATATTTATTAGGCTGGAAAATACTTAATTTAGAAAAATTACTTGATCTATTTTTCTTGAGATTATTTTTTTTATTTTTCATTTATTTTTTCTTCTTTTGTAAAATAGTTTGTTTTAAGATCAAATTTTTTTACTTTTACCGTTAGAAATCTTAGAAGATTTTTGTCTAGCTTTTCACTTTTTTCAAGATCTTTGATTAGGGCACCATCACACTTTATTTTAAAGTGAATATAATTCCCTTTTTTATTTTTCTTTATTAGATAAGATAAATTCATCAAACCCCAATCCTGCGTTTGCACAACATCTCCCTTATTTTTTACTATAAAATCTGAATACTTTTCCTTTATTTGTCTAATTTGTGAGACAGAGGTATCCTGTCTTGCTATAATAGTATGTTCGTAATTACTCATTATTAATTTAATTATAAAAAAAATTGATATACTATTTAAATAGTTTTAATACAAGAGTTAATATTATAAAAAATAAATGTTTTCTGTAGTTTTTCCAGGCCAAGGATCACAAAAAATAGGAATGGCTAAAGAATTTTTTGATAAATTCGAAATTGTAAAAAAAATATTTAAAGATGCGGATGATTTACTTGAGTTACCAATTTCTAAAATTATTTTTGAAGGCCCTGAGGATCAATTAAATTTAACTGAAAATACTCAACCTGCAATATTTTTAACCAGTTATGTAATTTTTACAGTAGCACAAAAGGAATTTGGTTTTAATTTTGGCAAATCTAGATTTATTGCGGGACATTCATTAGGTGAATATTCTGCTCTATGCTGCTTCGGTGCACTAAGTTTTGAGGAAACTCTGAAAATTTTAAAAAAAAGGGGTAAGTCTATGCAGGATGCGGTTCCTGCTAATGAAGGAAGTATGATAGCAGTATTAGGTAAAGAATTAAGTGCAATTGAGGAAATTTTAGAAAAAAATAATCATGATTGTTATATTGCAAATGATAACTCACCACAACAAGTAGTAATAAGTGGCTTAAAAAAAAACATTGATTTATTTTCTCAAGATTTAAATAAATTAAAAATTAAAAATATCAAACTTAGTGTTAGTGCCCCATTTCATTGTAAATTAATGAAAAAAGCTACTGATAATATGAGAGATAAAATTATGAATTTAAATTTTAATAATATTAAGAACCCCCTAATTTCAAATTTTAATGCAAAACCCTCAATTTCTGATTTAGAAATAAAAGATTTATTAGTTTCACAAATTGAAGGTAAAGTGCGATGGTTAGAAAGTATAGAGTTTATGATCAACGAGGGGACTAAAAATTTTATAGAAATTGGTCCAGGAAAAGTGTTATCTGGTCTAATTAAAAGAATAAATAAAAATGCTAATATTAAATCTATTAATAATGAGGAAGATATAAAAGAGCTAAACTCATATGTTTAATTTTAAAAATAAAAAAATAATAGTTACAGGTGCAACAGGGGGCATAGGTAATTCAATAATTAAATGCTTTATTCAAAGTCAAGCTAAAGTACTGGCAACAGGCACGAATGATGAAAAATTAAAATCTTTAAATGATAGATACAGCAATATTTTAACTATTAAATTTGATATCTCTAAACATGATGAAATTGAAAAATTCATTGAGGACTCAACAAAAAAACTGGATGGAGGACCCGATATACTTATAAACAATGCAGGAATAACTAGAGATAATCTTTCATTAAGAATGTCTAATAAAGAGTGGGATGAAGTGATAAATTTGAATTTAACATCAACCTTTTTGCTCTGTAAATTTTCACTGAAGAAAATGATTAAAAATAAATATGGTAAAATTGTAAATATTACATCTGTAGTAGGGCATACTGGAAATGTTGGACAATCAAATTATGCAGCATCCAAATCAGGTATCATCGGATTTTCAAAAAGTTTAGCCTTAGAATATGCAAAGAAAAATATCAATATAAACTGTATCTCACCAGGTTTTATTGAAACTCAAATGACCGATAAAATTGATCCTAAATTTAAGGAATTGATTATTTCAAAAATACCTTCCAATAGACTTGGCACACCTGATGATGTTGCAAATGTTACTGCTTTTTTATCTTCAGATATGGCTAATTATATAACTGGAGAAACAATACATGTAAATGGAGGTATGTATTTAGGTTGACAAAACTTCTATTTTATTTATTAAGAAAAAATCAAACAAAGGATTCAATATGGCAGAAGATATTTCTAGTAAAGTCAAAAAAATTGTAGCAGATCATTTAGGTATAGATGAAGCAAAAGTAACTGATGAAGCGAGTTTCATAGATGATCTTGGTGCTGACAGCCTAGATACTGTAGAATTAGTCATGGCTTTTGAGGAAGAATTTGGCTCTGAAATTTCAGATAGTGAAGCAGAGAAAATTTTAACAGTTGGTGACGCTATAAAATTTATAGAGAGCAAAAGTAACTAATTATAAATGTCCTTAAAAAAGAAGGGAGCGATGATAGTATTTTCATCCCCTTCTGGTGCGGGCAAAACTACACTAGTAAAGTTAATTTCAAATAATAAAAATAATTTTATATCAGTATCTCATACAACAAGGTCTCCAAGATCAAATGAAATAAATGGTATTGATTATTATTTCATAGATAAAAATCAATTCCAAAAATTAATTAAAGAAAAAGAATTTTTAGAATACGCTAAAGTATTTGGTAATTATTATGGAACATCAAAAAAAAATATAATCAATAAGCTAGAAGAAGGAAAAAATGTTATTTTTGATATCGATTGGCAAGGAACTGAACAAATTATTAAACAAAAACTAAATTATAAATTAATTACTATATTTATATTGCCTCCAAGTAAAAAGGTCTTACGTGATCGATTATCGAATAGAGATATGAAAGATAAGTTAATTGTAGAGGAAAGAATGAATCAATTTAATAAAGATATATTGCATTGGAAAAATTATGATTATGTGGTCATTAATGACGAATTAAAATTTTGTTATGAAAAAATTGTTAATATATTAGATTCTGAATTATGTGGTAAAAAAAATACATATAATAAAACTGCTATTGAAAATCATATAAAAAATCTAATCTGATTTACCTTCGAATTCTTTTACTATCTTAAAATACTTATCAATCGATATATTCTGCGGTCTATCGGTTAGTTTAATACCAATTGATTTTGATACATTACTAAAGTCTTTAAAAAGCTTTTTAAAATTTTTTTTTATCATTTTCCTCCTTTGGCTAAAAAAAATTCTTGTGATATATTCCAAGTTTTTTGGATTTTGTATCTCTGCTATATTATTTTTGGGCGTAAACTCTAATAGTGTACTGTTAATTTTAGGTTTAGGTGAAAAGCATTCTGGACTAATATCAAATATTTTTTTAATACTAAACTTCCAATTTGCTAAGATTGTTATTCGGCTATAATTTTTTGTATCAACTTTAGCTATAATTCTGTCTGCAACCTCTTTTTGAAACATAAGTATTAATTTTTTAAATTTTATCTTTTTACTCAAACACCAATAAGCAAGTATTTGTGTTGATATATTGTATGGTAAATTTCCATAAGTTAAGAATTCCTCTTTATAAAAACCTTCAGAGAGTTTAAGTATATCCTTATTTACTATATTTATTTGATTTTTAAATTTACTTTCTAAAATTTTTGAAAGCTCAATATCTTTTTCAACTACGATTATGTTGTTTGGTTTTGATTTGATTATATATTCTGTAAGATTTCCTGTGCCTGGACCTATTTCCAGGATATTGTCACCGCTGGATATGTCACCGACACTCACTATTTTTTTTAAAATATTTTTGTCAATTAGAAAATTTTGTCCTAAGCTTTTCTTTGCTTTAATTTGCATTCTTTTTTAAAAATCTAATTGATTCTATAAGACTACTAGGATCTGATTTATTTTTTCCTAACATTTGAATATTAGGTCCATGGTCGGGCGAAATCCTTAAAAATGGTAAACCTAAAGTTATATTTATTGCTTTGAAGCCATATAGAGTTTTCATTGGACCAAGTACTTGGTCATGATACATACCAAACACAACATCAAATTTTTTAATATTTTCCTTTAAAAAAATAGTATCTGATGCATAAGGCCCATAAATACTGATTTTATTTTTTTTTAGATAATTAATTGCAGGTATAATTTCTTTTTTCTCCTTATTTTCTCCTTTAAAACTTTCACAATGTGGGTTTAATCCAGTTACAGCGAATATCGGCTTTTTTTTTAATACGTTTTTATAAAACTTACTAATTTTTTTTATTTTACTTATTATAAGTTTTTTATTGATTTTTTTGGAAACCTCAGAGAGTGGTATATGTGTTGTAAAAGGACTTACACTAAGTTTTGGATTATATATCAACATTACAGGATTTTTTGTGCCAGTTTTTTTTGCTAAATACTCAGTGATACCGTTGTATTTGCCTTTCAAAAAAGTTTTTTTAGAAATAGGCCCATTTATTAGGCCTATGCATTTTATTTTATCTATTATTTCAAGTGCTTTGTTAAACGAGCTTTCAATAAATTTATTAGACTCAGTAGTAATTTTTTTTTTTGAAAATGAGAATTTTTTATAGTCGATATTTACTAAATTAATTTCATTTTTTTTAATATTTGTGAAATCTTTATTTAATTGATTAAATCTTATTGAATAATTAAATTTTTTAATATTTTTGATTAACAAACTTTTTGAAGAAACTAAAATGATAGGATGATGAATTTTTTTTATAGATTTAAGTAATATTTCGATGAATATACTCTGAGGCTCTCCTCCAACAATTACAATTGGATTAAAATTCATTTATAACAGCTCTATTATATACTCTTTTATAGTGGAGTGTGGAGTACATAGTTAATTGTCTATTTGTCTCAAAATTAACTGCTTTTTTAAATTCCTCTTCCTCATTAATCTCTAATAATTGATTTTTTTTATCAACCAACTTTAGAATGATAAATCCTCCAGGAACAGTTATAGGCTCTGTAAATTCTCCGACTTTAATATTTCCAACCTGTTCAGAAATTTTGTTTGAAAGCTGAGATTTATAAACCCAGCCTATTTTACCACCGTTTTTTTTACTTTCAGAAAGACTATAAATTTTTGCTGTTTCTTCAAATCCTATATTTAATATACTTTTTTTAATCTTTTCAAATTTCTTATCAAAATTTTCATTTTCATTTATAGTAAAAATAATCTCGGATAATAAAATATTATCTATATAATTTTTTTCACTTAGTCTTTTAATTTTGTCTCTAATTTTAGACTCATCGACTAATACAGCATTATTAAATTTTTGAACAATATAATCATTCCACGCTACTTCAATCGCTATTTTTTTTTCAACAGTAGATAAGTTAATATCATATTTTATTAAATGTTCTTTAAAATCTTCAATATTTGAAATTCCAATTCCAGAATATAAATCCTGTATAACTTTTTCAATGACATTTTTATTCTTTAAAATTTCAAATCTTTTTTCAATCTCAATTTTCTTAATTTTTTCATTAATTACCGAGTCTATTGCGTATCTGTTAATATTTTCATCTGATAAATTTCTAAAATTAGGATTTAGTGCCAATAGATAATTTTTTTCATTTTTTACATCAAAATTTGTAATAATTTGATTATTCACTTTAGCTTTTATGAATATTTCTGAATTAACACTTTTGAAGTTAATCATTGATAGAAATACTAAAATTCCTAAAAATATTTTTTTAATCATTTTCTTTTACTAGGGGAGTTTACTGAAGAAAAAGGTAAAATTGAAATAGTAAAGAAAATTTCTTCATTGGGCTTTAAATCCTTATCTGAGTAATAATCTTTGTTGTATTGTATAGCTGCAGTTAAACAGTCATTTTTATATTCATAAATCAAATTATAATATTCAGTCAAATCTGTTTTTTTATTTCTTCTTGTTCTATACTTTAAAGAACTAGAATCATTCAACATAAGTTTAAATTCATTTGAATAGTGATTTTCGTCTCCTATTTCATCGTCCTCTTGTAAAAACTCAAAAGTTGTTACAAACTTATTAATTGTTAGATCAGCTTTTATAGAATTATAATTTGTAGCGCTTAAATCATTATCTACAGAAAAGTTATAATCAACATTAAAATTACTATTTGGTTTATAGGCAAATGAACCAATTATATCTGAGCTTTTATTGTTTATAGTTGAGGTTTTTGGTAGTTTTTTTTCATTTTTATCTCTTAAAACAGATGCTAAACCTGCCGTCAAAATATTATTATTTTGCTTATCTAGAATTTTAAATTCACCTCCTAAAGTTAATGATTGTCCTCCTTCTAGACTATCATTTAATCCAAGTCTATTTTGTGAAAAAACATTTTTAAAATCTATTTTTCTATCTAAACTCTTTAAATTTTTATTTTTATTTGGGCTATACATTAATGAAGCTTTGCCTGATAAAAATTTATCAAATTTTAAACCCTCTTTTTTCATTGGGAAAGAAATATCATATAGTATAGAGCCATAATTTTGAGATCTAAAATCATTTGAATACTCAGTGGAATTTTCACCCTCTGTTGTTACATTTTTTAATAAAAGATTAAATTTATTTACTATACCGTTTGAATTAATTTTTGGAAACGAAGTATACTTTAAATCATTAATTAAAACTTTTTCAAATACGTTAGTGTCATAATTTTTATGATAGCCGTTGGATACTAGATTTAAATTGTTTTTAAAATTTTTCGAAATTTCGAAACTTGGCAGTAAATACTGATATCTATCACTAGAATTTTCTTTTGTTAAATCCTCATAAGATTCAACTTTTGCTGTAATAGCTAAATTTTGCTTATCTGCCCTAAATAACAAAAAAGAATTTAATAGAGAATTATTATTCGTAATTTGAGATTTTATCTTATGTGATTTTAAATAGTTGTTATTTGAAGTTGTCTCAATATTAACTTCTACCTGACTATTTTCAAAGTAGGATAGTTTTAAATTAGCTAAAGAATTAGAAAAGAAATGTGATTTAGAATTATTATTTCCTTTTTTTATTCCAAAATCTGAAATATGAGAAGAATTTTTATTCACTTGCCTGTATTCATTTTGAAATAATCCTTCACTATCATTGTAAAATTTTGGTTTAAAAGTAAAATCTTTATTATCTGAAATTACTTTAAAGTATGGCAAAGACAAAGAGTCTCCCAATGAGCTTGAGCTTTCAAATTTAGGCATCAAAAATCCGCTTTGTCTTTTAACTGTTGGATCAGGATGAAAAAATCTAGGAAAATAAATTACTGGTTTATCGTATATCTCTAACCATGCATTTTTGTAATACATAGTTTTCTTTGATTTATCATGCTTTATCTCATGCGCTTTAAATTGCCAAGGAGGGCATTTATCTTTATTTTTTTTACATGTAGTAAAAACTCCTTTTTTAATTAAAGATTGGTTATTATTACTATACAAATAATTACCTCTTAATCTTGGATCATTATCTTTATTTCCAAAAATATTTTTAAAAAAATCAATTTTAATATCATCGGCAATAATCTCATCATTATTAAAATTAATTAAAGCATTCTTAAAAAAATATTTATTATTCATTTCATCTTTCATTTCGACTGAATTAATTTTTAACAATCCTTCATTTAATAAAAATTTAGATTTATCAGATGTTATTTTATTTCCGAAACTATCTTCAAAATTAGAAGCACTATCTATTATTATTTGTTCATTATCTTTATTATAAACAATTTTGTTAGTGTTAAATGATATTTTTTTATAATAGTTAATTTTGACATTTTTATTTAAAATAATTTTTTCCTGTTTTTTAAAGTAGGTTAACTCGTCACCTAAAATTTGCATGTTTTGATCTGAATTTTCAATACGAATATTTCCTTTTGCTTTAATTATTTGTTTCATTTTATCATAGTCCATTTCATCAGCATAAATCGTTTCTTTATCATTGAAAATTTTTATATTTTTTTTTGCGATTATTCTTTTATCTTTATCAATCAACTCTATGGAATTTGCTTCAAAATTTATTTCTTCAGAAATTGAATATGATGAAATAAATAAGTTAATAAACAATATGAAAATTAATCTTGTTAATTTATTTCTCATTTATCCTCACTAGACTTATCGTAGAAATTAACATTATAATTATTAGTGGTATCCATATCGAAATTCCTATAGGTATTTGCTCATTTTTTCCCAGTTCTTCAAAAAAGAAACTTAAATAATAAATTATGACAGAAATTAGAATTCCAAAAATAAGATGAAAAATCTTGGATTTATTATGTTTTATATTAATCATTATAGTGGCTGATAAGACAGTCATTATTGTTAAGTAAAATGGGAATGATATTAATTTTTTGTAAAGCCGAATTTACTTCTGTTGATGAATAATTAATAATTTCATATTTTTTTCTTAATTCATTTAATTCAAAAATATTTAGCGAGGATAGATTTGAAAATAAAGAATTAACATCAATATAATTAAGATTTGTCTCAAAATTAAAATTTGTGATATTTTGTAATTGACCTTTTAAATTTGAAATTTGTGCATTAGTCATTAACCATGACTTATCTTTAATTAGTATTTCTTTGGATATAATGTTTTTTTTATAGTTAAATTTTTTATCAAATTGTATAATATCAACATCATATAATTTTTTATTATTAAATCTATTAGCATTAATTATATTTATATTACCTCCAATTTCGTCTTTAATCCAAATTCCATTCTCAGTAATTACTGCAAGATATTTATTGTCCTTAGCATAAGAATTTTTTAAATTAAGATAAGAGTATTTAAGACTAGACGAAAAATTGTAATAAATTGTTATTATAATTAGTCCAATTAAAAAACTTAAAAAAGATAAAATTTTAATTATTCTTAAATTATCTAAGCCAAAATTTTTTAATACTATTATTTCATTTTGATCCATTAATTTAATAAAAGCAAATTGCGCAGCTATAAGAAACATAAATGGAAAAATATCAAAAAGAATTGAAGGGATATTTAAAAAAGTTAAAAATATTGGAATTGTTATTGAAACATTTAGATCTTTAAAAAAATTAATTTCTTCAAAAATATTTAATATAAACGCAAGAGACAAAAATACAAAAAAAGTTTTTAATAATGTTGAAGTAAAAATTTTGCCTAGATAAATTTGGTAGGTTTTAAATATCATATAATATTCACGTTTAATTTTTTCATAAAAAATATGTAAAATAAAAAAAATAATACAAATGGTATCATAATTAATAAAATACTCTCACTAACATTTGAAGAATAAAACCTAGTAGATATCTCTGAAACTGAGATAGCTATAACACCGGTAGTAAAAATTTTAAATTTATAATTTGTAAAATTTTGAGAATTTTTTGATTTGATTAATAAATATCCTGCAATTAATGAAAGTAAAGGTATATAGAATGGTTTAAATATTCTGGAAAGCAATTCTTGAGAAATTTTATTCCTAAAAGATAATTTATTTCGACACTTAAAATCTGAATTAACATTATCATATATTTGTTCATTTTTTTTTAGTAAGCACTTAAATAAATTCCTAGAATTTACCTCTTGAATTTTAGGAGTAGTTGTTGTTTTTGATGTGTATTTAGATAAATTTATTTGAGTTTCATTAAAATCAAAAGAATTAGTTTTTCCTTCATTAATGTTTAATATTTTACCATTTGTTAAAATTAAATAATTGTTTCCACTATTTTCTGAAAAATAACCTTTCTTTGCAAAAATAATTTTAGATTTCGATCTCGAAAACGAGTCCTTAATAATAATATTTTCTAGTGTATTTTTATTTTTTTTGTCCGAATATATTGTTAGTCTTTCAACAGTATCTATAAATTTTTTAGGTTTTACAAGCAAAGGTAAATAATCAATATTAGATGACCTTATAAAAGATCTTGCTTTATCTTGTGATATAGGGACAACATATAAGCTAAAAAAAGAATTTAGTATCAAAAACAAAAATGAATAACTTATAATGACATTCAGAAAAGCAAGTTTATTAATACCATTTGTCCAAAAAATTAATGTCTGATTTTGTTCTTCATATTTTATTAAAGTAAAAAAAATTGAAAAAAAAAACATAAAGGGCAATAATTTACTAAAAATTTTAGGTAAACTGTAGATTGTATATAAAAAATAAATTTTAAAGCTGTGTCCGTCTTCAGTAACAAATTCAAGATAATTAACTGCTTGTATAACCCAAACTATTAATGTCACAGCACAACTAGATAATATAAAAAACTCAGTAGTTTCTCTCAAAAAATTTTTAAAAATTATTTTTTTCATTGAATTTTTACAAAATAATCATATACACCTTTTAATAGAAATTTGAATAAAAATATGATTATCAAGGAAAAATACGTTAAAAATATAAAATTGAGCAAGCTTTCAGGAGCGATTGTTTTCTTTGCGAATAAGAAATTTGAAATTAAAAATATTAAAAGTCTATTAAGCCAATCAGAAAATAATTTAATAAAAAGAAATTTAAATAATAACAACAAAAAAAAAGAAATTTTTTCTTTTGACATAAGTCATAACCAAAAAATAATCGTTTATTCTTCAAAAGATAGCAAAAACTATTTTGAAAAAAGTGGGGCAAAACTTTATGAATTTTTTAAAAAGGAAAATTTAAATAAGGTACATTTATTTGGAGACACAATTGAAAATTCTGAAGTTAATAAATCCTTACATGAGTTAGTCCATGGAATGAGATTAAAATCTTACTCTTTTAATAAGTATTTAACTAAAAAAAATTCTGAGATTTTAAATTTAAGCATTATAACAAAACAAAAAGTAGACATAAAATTGATTAATCATTTTAAGGCAATTGAAAATGGAGTTAACTTTACAAAAGATCTTGTATCTGAACCTGGTAATGTTCTTCACCCTGATGAATATGCTAAACGTTTAACAAAACTAAATAAAATAGGTTTAAAAGTTACAGTCTATAACACCAACAAGCTTAAGAAAATGAAATGTAATGCCTTACTTGGAGTTGGCCAAGGAAGTTCTAGAGGATCATATATTGTTACAATGGAATGGAGAGGGAATAAAAAACAAAAAAAACCACTAGCCTTTGTCGGGAAAGGTGTTTGTTTTGATACAGGTGGTATATCTCTAAAACCAGCTAGGTTTATGGAGGATATGACTTATGATATGGCTGGATCAGCAGTGGTTGTAGGTCTTTTAAAAAGTTTAGCATTGAGAAAAGCAAAAGTAAATGCAGTAGGCGTAGTTGGTTTAGTAGAAAATATGGTGAGTGGTAATGCTCAACGACCTGGGGACATTGTAAAGTCTTATAGTGGAAAAACTATAGAAGTTTTAAATACTGATGCGGAGGGCAGACTCGTGTTAGCAGATGCGATTACATTTACAGAAAAAAAATTTAAACCAAATTTAATAATTGACTTAGCTACCTTAACAGGAGCTATTGTAGTTGCCTTAGGTTCAGAGTATGCTGGCTTATTTTCTAATAACGACAAGTTATCAGAACAACTTTTTGATGCAGGAGACAAAGTAGAGGAGAAGGTATGGAGATTACCTCTGCATAAAAATTACGATAAGTTAATGAATTCTAAAAATGCTGACATGCAAAATATTAATTATGTAGGAGGCGCTGGTTCAACGACTGCTGCTCAATTTCTTCAAAGATTTATCATTAATAAAACTCCTTGGGCTCATTTAGACATTGCAGGTATGGCTTTTTCAAAATATGCAGGTTCATTAAATTCTAGTGGCGCGACAGGTTATGGTGTAAGACTTTTAGATAAATTTGTGGAGGATAACTACGAATAAAAATGGAAGAAACATTATCAATAATTAAACCTGATGCAATGGATAGAAATCTCGAAGGTAAAATAAAAAATATATTCATTAAAAATAATTTTGAAATAATTAGGGAAAAGAAAGTAAAACTTGAAAAAAAGGATGCAGAATTGTTTTATAAAGTTCATGAAACTAAACCATTTTACAATGATTTGTGTAATTACTTATCTTCAGGACCAGTATTAGTTATGGTGTTAAAAAAAGATAATGCTATTGCGGAGAATAGAAAAATAATGGGAGCAACCAATCCTGAAGATGCAGATCCAGGAACAATAAGAAGAGAATTCGGTATTTCAATTGATAAAAATTCAATACATGGTTCTGATAGCAAAGAGAATGCAGAGAAAGAAATAAGTTTTTTTTTTAAAGATTAGATAATACTTTATCTATAGTCTTTGGATAAATTTTGTGCTCAATTTTTAGAACTTTTTTTTCTACGGACCTTTTATTATCTTTTTGTGTAATTTTTACTTTTCTTTGAAAAATTATTTTACCTGAATCCAAAAAATTATTAACATAGTGAACTGTACATCCAGTGTATTTTTCATTATTTTCTATTACTCTTTTATGCGTATTCAGACCTTTGTACTTTGGTAATAATGATGGATGAATATTTATAATTTTTCCTTTGTATAATTTAATAAAATATTTTGGTAATATTTTCATAAATCCAGCTAAACAAACTAACTTTATGTTGTTTTTATTCAAAATATTTAAAACTTTATTGCCTAATTTTTTTGATTTAGTTAAATCAATATAATAACTTTTAATTCCTTTTTTTTTGGCTATTAATAAACCTGCAGCTTTTTGCTTATTTGAAATAACTACTTTTACTCTATACAAAGTTCTTCTTTTTGAAGAATAATTAATTATTGATTTAAGATTTGAACCTCTACCTGAAATAAAAACAGCAATATTATGTTTTATTTTACCATTTAATTTTTTCATTAAATAAAATTTTATTTTTTTTATCTTTAATTAATTCACCAATTACGTAAGGTTTAAATTCTTTTTTAAAATATTTTTTGACTTTGTTAATATTTCTTTTTTTAGTAATAAAACAAAAGCCAACTCCGCAATTAAAAGTCTTAAGCATTTCAAAATCACTTACTCCGTTACTTTTAATCCAACTAAAAATTGGTTTAGTTTTTATTTTATCCAAATATATTTTAGCACAAATATTTTTAGGAATAATTCTAATTAAATTTCCTGGCAAACCACCACCGGTTATATGCGCACATCCATGAATAAGATTTTTTTTTATTAAATTTAATACTTCTTTTACATAAATTTTTGTTGGTCTCATTAATTCTTTTTTTAAATAATTATTTCGATTTATATTTATATTATTTTTATTTAATATATTTCTAACTAATGAATAACCATTTGAGTGAAGTCCATTCGATGGAATTGCCATAATAATATCGTTCTT
>CACMAZ010000011.1 GCA_902611815.1 uncultured Pelagibacteraceae bacterium | reverse complement strand
ATCACTTTCCAGATGAAGAAAGGCCTGCAGCAAGACCTTTAAGAACTGCCCCATGTTATGACAGAATGAAAAATTTAGGTGCAGTATTTGGTCAAAAATTTGGATGGGAAAGACCTAATTTCTTTGCAACAGATGGAATGGAACAAAAAGATGATTGGTCATTTAGAAGATCTAAATGGTTTAGCGCTATAGAAAAAGAGTGCAAAAATGTAAGAGAAAATGTTGGTCTGCTAGATATGACGGCTTTTGCAAAATGTAGAATAAAAGGACCTGGTGCTGAGGCGTTTTTAGATAAGCTTGTAGCAAATAAATTACCAAAAAAAATTGGAAGAATTAACCTTTGCCACGCACTAAATACAAAAGGTGGAGTTCACTCAGAATTTACAATAATGAGAGAATCTGAAACGAGTTTTTATCTTGTTTCTGCTGGTGCTTTTCAAAGATTAGACCACGATTGGATTTTAAAATGGATGCCAAATGATGGATCTGTTCAATTTGAAAATTTAACAAATAGCAATGGTGTTCTTGTAGTTGCAGGACCAAAAGCTAGAGAGTTAATGCAAAAAGTTTCAAAAGATGATTTTTCAAACGAAAACTTTAAATGGTTAAGCTCTAAAATGGTTGATGTAGGTTACGCACCTGTGAATGCAATGAGGGTGAATTTCGTCGGAGAGCTTGGATGGGAACTTCATCATCCAATTGAATATCAAAATCACATTTTTGATAAATTAATGGAAGCAGGGAAAGACTTAGGTATTAAACCTTTTGGTATTAGAGCCATGAATAGTTTAAGAGTTGAAAAATCATACAAACTGGTAGGTACAGAATTATCTATCGAATATTCACCATATGAAAGTGGTTTAGATAGATTCATTCATCCAAATAAAGGAAGCTTTATAGGTTTAGAAGCTTTAAACAAGTGGAGAGAAAAAGGATTTAATAATAAATTAGTAACTTTAGAAATTCACAATCCAAAAGATGCAGATGTTCTTGGAAACAATCCTATTTATGAAAATGGAAGTGTTATCGGAAGAGCAACAGGTGGTGATTATGGTTTTAGATTAGGTAAATCGATTGCACTAGGCATGGTTAAACCAGAGCTTGGTAATGTAGGACAGAAATTAAAAGTTGAAATTTTAGGTGAGAAATATGATGCAACTATTCTGGATGAAAGTCCTTATGATCCAGAAAATAAATTATTGAGAGCATAATGAAAATATTAGTAGCCGTAAAAAGAGTAATTGATTACAATGTCCAAGTCAGAGTAAAGGATGATGGAACTGGTGTTGTTACTGACAATGTCAAGATGTCTACTAATCCACCAGATGATAATGCAATTGAAGAAGCGGTAAAGATAAAAGAATCAGGTAAAGCTAAAGAGGTTGTAGCTATTACAATCGGAGATGATAAAGCGCAAGAAACAGTAAGAAAAGCTCTTGCTGTAGGAGCAGACAGAGGAATTCATGTTAAAGTTGATGGAATAGTTGAACCATTAGCTGTTTCTAAAATATTAAAAAAGATAGTCGAAAAAGAAAATCCAGATTTAGTTTTTATGGGCAAACAAGCAATTGATGATGATTGCAATCAGACAGGTCAAATGTTAGCTGCTATATTAAATTGGCCCCAAGCAACTTTTGCTTCAAAAATTGAGGTTAAGGAAAAATCTTTAGAGGTTACTAGAGAAATTGATGAGGGCTTAGAAACGATCGAAGTAAACATACCTGCGATTGTAACTTGTGATCTAAGACTTAATGAACCTAGATACGCATCTTTACCAAATATTATGAAGGCAAAGAAAAAACCTTTAGAACAGTTAAATGCATCCGATTTAGGGGTTGATACTAAAGCGAGAATCGAGCAAATTAAAGTAGAAGAACCGCCAAAAAGAAAAGCTGGTATAAAAGTCGCAAGTGTATCAGAATTGGTTCAAAAATTAAAAAATGAGGCTAAAGTAATATAATGTCAGTTTTATTAATAGCGGAACATAATAACACAGATCTTAGACCATTTACTTTTAATGCAGCAACTGCTGCATCAAAAATTAATGAAGATTTACATGTTCTGGTTCTTGGTAACAAATCAGATAGTGTTGCAAAAGCTGCAAGCGAAATACCATTAGTCAAAAAAGTGATCCATGTTGATAATGATATATTTGATAATTTTACTGCTGAAAATTACACATCTACGATTTTAAAGCATGTAGATAATTATTCACACATTGTTTGTTCAGCAAATACATTCGGAAAAAACTTAATGCCTAGAGTAGCAGCATTACTAGATACGTCACAAGTTAGCGATATAGTTAATGTAATTTCTGAGGATACTTTTTTAAGACCAATTTATGCTGGTAATGCATTTGCAACTGTCAAAAGTACTGATAAAAAAAAATGTGTAACTATTAGACCAACATCTTTTGATCCAGCCCCTTCAACTGGAGGATCAGCAGAGATAGTTAAATCTGAGCCAGGAGATAAGTTCGAGAGTTCAAAATTTGTTAAGAGAGAAGAAATAAAATCTGATAGACCAGAGCTAGGTACTGCAAGAGTTGTTATTTCTGGTGGAAGAGGAATGCAAAATTCAGATAATTTTAAATTAATTACTGCTATCGCAGACAAACTTAATGCAGCGATAGGAGCTTCAAGAGCAGCTGTAGATGCAGGTTATATTACTAACGATCATCAAGTAGGCCAAACTGGCAAAGTTGTTGTGCCCGATTTGTACATTGCAGTTGGAATATCCGGCGCAATCCAACACTTAGCTGGAATGAAAGAGAGTAAAGTAATCGTTGCAATCAACAAAGATGGAGAAGCTCCAATTTTTAGTGTTGCAGATTATGGATTAGAAGCAGATTTATTTGAAGCACTACCTCAATTTTTAGAAGAATTAAATAAACTCAATAGTATTCAAAAGTAATTCATGACTAGAGAAGTTATGGAATATGATGTTGTTATTGTTGGTGGAGGACCATCAGGACTAGCAACAGCAATAAAACTAAAACAATTAAATTCTGAAATTAATGTTTGTGTTTTAGAAAAGGGAGCAGAAATTGGTTCCCATATTTTATCAGGAAATGTTTTTGAAACGAGAGCTTTGGATGAATTAATACCTAACTGGAAAGAATTAAATTCACCAATAAAAACAAAAGTTACAAAAGAAAAATTTTTATTTCTTGGAAAAACAAAATCAATAAGTTGGCCAACATGGTTGTTACCAAAAGTTCAACAAAATCATAAAAATTATATTATTAGCCTTGCAAATTTATGTAGATGGTTAGCTGAACAAGCAGAGGCATTAGGTGTAGAAATATTCCCGGGCTTTCCAGCCTCTGATATTTTGTATCATGAGGATGGATCTGTAAAAGGTGTTGTCACTCAAGATATGGGTTTAGATAAAAACGGAGAAAAAAAAGATAGCTACGAGCCTGGAATGGAGCTTCATGCAAAAGTAACTGTATTTGCCGAAGGCTGTAGAGGACACTTAGGAAAAAATTTAATCAAAAAATTTGATTTAAGCAAAGGAAAAAATCCACAGCAGTACGGTATTGGTTTTAAAGAAATTTGGAAAGTAGATGAAAAAAATCATGAAGAAGGTTTAGTCATGCACACTGCAGGTTGGCCATTAGACAATAATACATACGGTGGAAGTTTCGTTTATCATGCTGAAAACAAAGAAGTTTATTTAGGATATGTAATTGGTTTAGATTATCAAAATCCTCACATGTCTCCTTTTGATGAATTTCAAAGATTTAAAACACATCCTGCAATTTCAAAAATGCTTAATGGAGGTAAAAGAATTTCATACGGTGCAAGAGCTTTAATTGAAGGAGGTATCCAAAGTTTACCCAAAATGTATATGCCTGGTGCTTTATTAATTGGATGTGATGCTGGCACTTTAAATATGCCTAAAATAAAGGGTTCACACACAGCAATGAAAAGCGGTTTAATAGCAGCAGAAACAATAGTTGAGCATCTAAAAGATAAAAAAGATTTATCAATTTATGAGGAAAAATTTAAAAAAAGCTGGGCTTATGAAGAATTACATGCTGCAAGAAATGTTAAACCGAGCTTCAGCTGGGGTTTAATCTTAGGCATTATTTTTACCGGAATTGACCAAATATTATTTAGAGGAAAGCTACCCTTCACATTGAAACATAAGCATGCAGATCATGAGACTTTAAAACCAGCAAATAAAATGCCAGTTATAGAGTACCCAAAACCAGATAATATCTTAACTTTTGACAAAACAAGCTCTGTATATTTAACTGGAACAAATCACGAGGACAATCAGCCAGTCCATCTCCAGCTAAAAGATAAAGATTTACCAATAAAATATACTTTGGAAAAATATGATGAACCTGCACAAAGATATTGTCCAGCAGGTGTTTACGAAGTTCAAAATGAAAACGGTTCACCAAAATTTGTAATAAATGCTCAGAATTGCATCCATTGCAAGACATGTGATATCAAAGAACCATCCCAAAATATTACTTGGGTAACACCTGAAGGAAGTGGTGGTCCAAGATACGGGAATATGTAATTTAAGATAAGTCTATTGCGTATTTCTTTAAAGTTTCAATCGGAATAAGTTTCAAAGTATTTTCGTGAGTTCTTTTTAAAAAAATAGGACATCCTTTATTTGCATCAATCGCTCTAGCGTACCAACTTGCACAAACACACCAACAATCACCTTCCTTTAAACCAGGAAATCCAAATTCTGGATGAGGTGTTATTAAATCATTACCAGCCTCTTTGCACCAATGTAAAAATTCATTAGAGACTTTTGCACAAACTGTATGAACACCTTTATCATTTTCATCTGTATTACAACATCCATCTCTATACCATCCAGTTAATGGGTCCGAAGAACATAATTCAAGATCTTCACCTAATACGTTTTTTTGTTTTTTAGTCATGAAAAACGTCAGCAACTTTTTTATCTAATTCAATATTAAAAGAGAATGATCTTCTCTCGCCATCAACGACAAAAGGATATGCAGTATGCATAAGGTAGTTTGGAAATAATATTAAATCACCAACCTTTGGCACATGATTATAAATACTTTTATTTAAAAACATCCTAGAACCATTTATAAAATCTATAGTTCCATTAGTTTTTTTTTTCTTTTTACTAAAATTTAAGTTTTTGGGTATTTTTAGATATCCTACACCAGATATATTTCCATCATGGTAATGAACTGGATTGTATTCATTTTTAAATTGTCTTACCACCCAAAAATTTTTAATATTTATTTTATTGGTTGATTTATTAATTGTACTTTTCAAATAATTTTTTACTTTTTCCTGAATAAACTTTTTAAGTTTTTTATTAATAAAATTTTTGGAAAGCTCAATCTCTTGATATACTTCACCAACTAATTTTTTAGAATAATCTTTTTTTTTAGATTTTTTTTCGTTTAATATGATTCTTTCAACCTCTTGATTAATATCGTTTACAACTTTTTTACTAAGTTTTATTTTTGCTAATTTAGGACCAAAAGGACTTATTATATTAATTTTTTTTGACATTATATTTTAGTTGGATTTGGTTGACCTTTATAAACAACTTCAGGGTCAAACTTCTTTTCTTTTTCTTCAAATTTCATCTTTATTTCTCTCGCATTGTCAATTTTTCCAAGAGGAACTGATCTATAAAAACAAGATCTATATCCAACATGGCAACTAGAACCTGAGCCAATGTCTACTGTTAACCATACAGCATCTTGATCATCATCAATTCTAACTTCTATAACCTTTTGCACAAAACCACTTGTTTTACCTTTGTGCCAGATTTGATTTCTTGATCGACTCCAGTAATGAGCTTCTTTAGTCTCAATTGTTTTTTTTAAAGCTTCCACATTCATATAACCATGCATTAATATTTCTTTTGTCTTTGAACATGTAGTGATGACTGGAATTAATCCATCATTGTCAAATTTAGGGGATAATAAATTTCCCTCTTCAATATCTGTGACATTTTCTCTTTTTTTAAACATATTTTTAGAAGTATTTAGCACATAAAAGATTATAATAAATATTTTAAAAAGGTTAAATTATATATATAACTGTCGCGATGAAATTAGTTAAAGAACAAAATAAGCTAATAAAAAATAACGAAGTATCAGATAAAGAAGCTGAAGAAGCTTATATTAAAATATTAAAATGGATAGGAGAAGATCCAAGCAGAGAAGGATTATTAGAAACACCTAAGAGAGTTTTAAAAGCATATAGAGAATATTTTAAAGGTTACCAGGAAGACCCTAATAAAATACTAAGCAAAACTTTTGGCGATGTAGAGGGATACAACGATATGGTAATACAAAAAAATATATCAGTTCAGAGTCATTGCGAACATCACATGGCACCGATTTTAGGAATTGCACACGTAGCTTATATGCCAAATGAAAGAGTTGTAGGTTTAAGTAAACTTGCCAGAGTTGTAGAAGTTTTTTCAAGAAGAATGCAAACTCAAGAGAGATTAACAAAACAAATTGCAACAACCTTGATGGACTCTTTACAAGCTAAAGGAGTAGCCGTAACAATAAATGCAACTCACCAATGTATGACAACTAGAGGGATTAAAAAAGAACAAGCTACAACTATAACCAATTATTATTTAGGTAAATTTAAAGACGACCTAGCTTGTCAAAATAGATATCTAAGATTTATTAGTAGCAAAATCTAGTAAATTTAAAAAAAAAGTAATGTCTGATAATTTTAAAGCATTAATCATTAATCAAGAGGGTGAAAAGTTTTCAAGAGAAATTAAAACTATAGAAAAATCATTTTTAAAACATGGTGATGTTTTAGTTAAAGTTGACTACTCCACTTTAAATTTTAAAGATGCTTTAATTTTAAAAAATGGTGCAAGATTAGTTAAAGAATTTCCACATATTCCAGGTATCGATTTTTCAGGTACAGTAGTTGAAAGTAAAAGTGAAAAATTTAAAGAGGGTGATGAAATAATCCAGACCGGCTGGAGAGTTGGTGAAATTTACTTTGGTGGATATTCTCAATTTGCAAAAGTAAATTCAAATTTTTTGGTAAAAAAACCTAAAGGAATTACATCTAGACAAGCAATGATGTTAGGCACTGCTGGTATGACAGCAATCCAATGTGCTTTTACGACTAAACAAACTAGAGAGGTTTTGTTACTTGGAGAAAAAGTAAATGATGTAATTGTTACTGGAGCCTCTGGTGGAGTTGGTAGTATTGCCGTTATGATATTAAGTAAAATGGGTTGCAATGTAACAGCCGCAACAACTAAGCCAAATGAAGAATATCTTAAATCACTAGGTGCAAAAACTATAATAAAATCAGGTGATTTAGATAAAGAGGCTAGACCATTGGATAAAGGATTGTACGATGGTGCAGTTGATACAGTTGGTGGAAATATTTTAGCTAACATTCTATCCCATGTTAAGCCTAATGGAATAGTTGCTGCGTGTGGAAATGCATCAAGTATAAAATTAAATACTACTGTAATGCCTTTTATCATAAGAGGTGTAAAACTTTGGGGCATCGACTCTGTAAGTGTATCTATAAAGCGAAGAGAATTTTTGTGGGATGAAGTTTCGAAACTTGTAGACTTTGATTTACTTGACAAGTCAATTAAAGAGATAAGTCTCGAACAACTTTTAGTTGAATATTCAAAAATGCTTGAAGGCAAAACTTCTGGAAGATACATTATTAATGTTAATAAATAATGGATTGGGACAAGCTAAAAATATTTCATGCAGTTGCAGAAGCTGGTAGTTTCACAAGTGCAACGGTTAATCTAAATCTCAGTCAATCAGCAATAAGTAGACAAATTCAGGCTTTAGAGGAAGACTTGAAAGTAAAACTATTTGAGAGACACGCAAGAGGCCTTACTTTAACAGAAAATGGTGAGTACGTATTTAAAACTGCCCATGAAGTAATTAGTAAGCTCAAAGAAGTAGAAACTTCACTAGGAGATCAAAAAAATAAACCAAGCGGTAAATTAACAGTTACTACTGTTGTAAGTTTTGGAACAACATGGCTAACTCCAAGAATTCAAGAATTTATGCAATTAAATCCAGATATAGAAGTAGAGCTTATTTTTGATGACAAAGAGCTAGATTTAAGCACAAGGCAAGCTGATATTGGAATTTTTATGAGAAGACCTAAACAACTAAATTATATACAAAAAAAGTTGATAGACATAAATTACCATATTTATGGTTCTCCAAAATATTTGGAAAAACATGGTTTTCCCAAAAATACCAGTGACTTAAACAAACACTCTTTTATATCATTTGGAAGAGGCGCTCCTTCACCAGTATATAATCCTGATTGGGCTTTAAAATTAGGTACAAAAGATAATAAAAAAAGGAAAACTGTGATGAAAGTTAACAGTGTTTATGGCTTATTGTTAGCTGTTCAAAGTGGTGTTGGTTTAGCTGCTCTACCTGATTATATTACGGTTAATCAGCCAAATATTGTTAAAGTATTACCAAATATTGAGGGCCCAATAACAGAAGCCCATTTTGTTTACCCACAATCAATGAAAAATGTAGCCAGAGTTCAGGCTTTTAGAAACTTTTTATATAGCAAAATCTCAGAGTGGGAGTTTTAAATATCGCTTGACGCCTGCGTCAATATATGCGATTGATAATCATTATCATTGAGATTAATTATCATTTTCAATGAGATTAATTCTCATTATCAACAGTGCGGAAGAAGAATAAATAAAAAAAATGAAGAAACTAAGTATATATACAATAGTTTTAACTTTCATTTCTAGTTTAACGATAGCTGCTGAAGTTAATATATTTAATGCAAGACATTACAAAGCTGATGCAGAACTTTACAGCAAGTTCACAAACAAAACTGGAATTAAAGTTAATTTAATAAACGGAAAAGCAGGAGCTCTTGAAAAAAGAATGATCGAAGAGGGAGCAGATTCTTCCGCTGATCTTTACATCACTGCTGATGCTGGTCGATGTGGAGCATTCAAAGCAAAAGGTATGACGCAAGGTGGTCTAATTTCACCTGCAATAAAAGCAGCTGTTCCGTCAAACTTTAGAACAAACCATTGGACAGGAATTGCTAAAAGAGCAAGAATTGTTTACTACGCTCCAGATAGAGTATCAGGTGCAGAGTTGTCAGGTTTAACTTATGAAAGTTTAGCTGATCCGAAATGGAAGGGTAGATTAGTAATTAGAGCATCAGGTAATATTTATAATAAATCACTTGTAGCATCATTAGTTAAAAATAATGGTAAAAAAGCTACAGCTGATTGGGCAAAAGGTGTTGTTGCAAACATGGCTAGGACACCAACAGGAAATGACCGAGCTCAAATTATGGCCGTTGCTGCTGGGGAAGCAGATATTGCTGTTGCTAATACATATTATCTAGCATTAATGTTATCAGGAAACAAAGGAGCAGAGCAACAAGCTGCTGCAAAAAAAGTAAAAGCTTTCTTTCCTAACCAAAATGATAGAGGAACACATATGAATATTAGTTGTGCTGCTTTAGTAAAAGGTGCACCTAATAAATCAAATGCGATTAAACTTGTAGAGTTTTTATTAACTCCAGAAGCTCAAGAGCACTTTACAAATAATACTTTTGAGTTTCCAATGATCGATGGTGTTTCTCCAAGCCCGCTGGTTGTAAACAATATAGGATTAGATTTTAAACAAGATCTAAAAACTAAAGTTTCAAGTTATGGCGCTAAACAAGCTGATGCATTAGAGGTAATGACAGCAGCCGGTTGGAAATAATATGAAAGATAAAAAAGAATTTATTTCTGAAATTGATTATAATAAATCTTCTAAAGGATGCTTACCGTGTCTTTCAGAGTGTAAAAAAATCAATGATAGAATAAATAAAAGAAATTTATCTGATATTAAAGATAAGGAGGTTCCGCACATCCTAAAAGTTTTTGATTTTTAGATAATTTCTTGATTATATGTCCGTGGACGATCTCCTCCATGGGCATATTTAATTTCATGATTATAAGGCGGATTATAATATGAAAAAAATTAATATTTGGTACTTAAGCTCTTTCCTCATCTCTTTTGTAGTTTTAATTCCGATAGCAACTGTTTCTTTTAGTTTTTTTGAGGAGACAACAGAATATTATAAAATTTTAAAAGAAACCTTTTTACTAGAATATATATATAATTCTGCAATTTTATTATTTGGAGTTTTGATTTTAACATTTATCTTTGGCACAGGCACAGCTTATCTTGTTTCTTTTTATGATTTTCCAGGAAGTAATTTTTTCAAATGGGCTTTAATATTATCTTTTGCTGTTCCTCCATATATTTATGCATACTCTATTTTTGCTTTTTTTGATAACTACGGAACTGCTTTTACCATTCTTAAAAATTTATTTGGTGATGGGGAATACAATAAACACATACCGAAATTTAGCGGCATGTTTGGAGCTATATTATCATTATCCTTTTCTTTGTTTGCCTATGTATATATTTTAGCAAGAGCATCTTTTTTATATCAATCTCAAAATTTAATAGATCTCAGTAAAAATTTGGGATTTTCTAAAACAAGGGCTTTTTTAAAGGTAATTTTACCATCTGCTAGGCCCGCAATAGTTGCTGGATTGTCATTGGTTGCAATGGAAACATTGGCAGAATTTGGTGCTGTAGACTTCTTTTCAATAAACACTCTAACAACTGGAATATATAATTCATGGATAACATTTGATGACCTTGCGTTTGCAAATAGACTTTCATTCTTTTTATTACTGTTTATTTTTGCTTTATTCATTTTAGAAAATTTATCAAGAAAACAAGCAAAATATCATTCAAACTCATCGAGTAGATTTAAACAAAGAGAGAAATATAAACTAGATGGAGCAAAAAGTTTTTTGGCATTTTTATTTTGCTTTTTAATATTTTTTTTAAGTTTCATATTTCCGTCTAGCCAAATGTTGTATTGGACAATTATTTATTCTGATAATCTTTTTGATTTAGAAGTGTTAAGTCTAATTTATAATACTTTATATTTAGTATTTTTATCAAGTTTAGCACTTATCATTTTTTCGTTTATATCTAATTACGGAATGAGAGTTTCAAAAAGCAAACCATTAAATGTAATGAATACCCTATCAATATCTGGATATGCAATACCAGGTGTAATTTTAGCAATTGCATTTATTACTTTTATCGCATGGTTTGATAATAATTTTGTAAAATTATTTGGATTTGAGTCTATAAAAAAAGTATTTTTTGGCTCAATACTAGGACTTGTAATAGTTTATTTTATAAGGTTTTATTCGTTAGCGTGTAACGGTATAAAGTCAGGATATGAAAAAATTAATCTTTCTGTTGACGAGAGTGCATATTTGCTAGGTTATTCAAAAATTAAAACATTTGTTAATATACATATACCTTATTTAAGGAATTCAGTTTTATTTGTGGCAATTTTAATTTCTCTTGAAATAATTAGAGAGCTTCCAATTACATTAATTTTAAGGCCATTTAATTTTGAGACATTCGCAACTACTGCTTATATATATGCATCTGAGGATTTATTAGAGGCAGCTGCAGCACCGTCCTTAATTTTAATCTTAATTGCTAGTGTATTTATTTTATCAACATCTAAGTTTATATTGCGAGATTAAATGAAAAATATTTTTGAAATAAAAAACGTAAATTTCTCAGTAGATGGAATTGAAAAAGTAAAAAACGTTTCTTTTTCGATCGAAAATGAAGGAGATATAATTTGTTTGTTAGGACCTTCTGGTATAGGTAAAACTACAATTTTAAGAACTATAGCAGGGCTTGAAAAAATTAATAAAGGTGAAATTTTTTTAAAAGGACAATTAATATCCTCAAAAGATAATCATGTCGAACCAGAGAATAGAAATATATCATTAGCTTTTCAGGATAATTGTTTATTTCCACATTACACTGTAGAAAAAAATATCCAAATAGCTGTAAATAGAAATAGAAACAAAACAAAAAAAATCATTCCAGATTTTATAATTAAATTGTTAAATTTAAATAATGTCTTAAAAAAATTTCCTCATCAAATAAGTGCTGGTGAAGCACAACGTGTTTCTCTAGCGAGATCATTAGTATTTGAACCGGACTTATTACTTTTAGATGAGCCACTATCAAACGTTGATCAAAGCTTTAAGGAAGAAATACAAATACAAATAAAAAAAATCTTAAAAAATCTAAAAATAACAACAATTGTAGTAACCCACGACTCCTATGAAGCTTTTTATTTAGGCAATAAATGTGGAGTTATTTTAGATGAAAAATTAAAACAGTTTGATGACCCTTATAAAGTTTACCATTATCCAAATTCTGTTAGTGTAGTTAACTTCTTAAATAGAGGAATTTTAATACCAGCCAAAGTCACTGGAAAAAACACATTAGAAAATGATGATTTAGGCACTATAGAGGGTAAATTTGTTAAACCTGTTGAAATTGGTTCTAATGTTAAATTATTATTACAACCTGAAGATCTTATTCATGACGATAAAAGTAACTTAAAATTTGATGTGGTAGACAGAAAATTTAGAGGGACTAACTTTATCTATACTCTTAGAACAGAAAAAGGTAATTTAATACCAGTTTTCGTTCACTCTCACCATATTCACCAACATGATATAGATGAAAAATTTGGTATAAAAAAAACCAGTTTATATAGATCATTTAGTTTGTTTTTAAATTATTTATCTGTCTTGACGTAAACTGAAACACCTCTTGTATCTATATCCACATCAAATTTTTTATGAAGAGGAGGAAACGCCCTTTGAGAACAATCTAATCTATCACAAGTTCTACATGATACGCCGATTGGTATTTCAGTTTTTTTATCATTTAAGTTTAAATTTTCTGTATACACAAAGTCCTTTGCATATTTCGCCTCACAACCTAAACCAATAGACAGCATACTTTTTTTTCTTCCGTATCTACCAACACCTTTCTCCACTGTTTTTGCAATACAAACATATTTTTTTCCATTACTCATTTTACTAACAGCTGCTTGAATGACACCAGGTCTAGTAAAGGCTGAATAGACGTTCCATCTAGGACATGCTCCACCGTATCTTGGTATTTCAATACCGGACAAAGAAAATCTTTTCGATATATTTCCAGCTATATCTACTCTCAACATATGAAAAGGTATACCAGGTAACTTAGGATCTTGCAGACAAGTTACTCTATGCGCTACTTGTTCAAAAGATGTGGCAAATGTATTTTGTAGTAATTCCAAATCATATTTTAATTTTTTACATTCAGAATGAAATAATTTGTAAGGCATCAATATAGCTGCAGCACAATAATTTAATAATGCTATTTTAGTTAATCTTTTTGCCTCATCTGAGGGAAATTTAAATTCTGATAAATACTCATTAATTTCATTTATAGCTCCTTCCTGTGCTATTTGAGCTGCGGCATGTAATTTTTTGGTCTCTAATGAATTATATTCGCTTAATAAAAGTTCTTTATTATTTTTGTTAAAAATTTTTGAAAATGGTTTTCCTTCTTCCGGAATAATATCTTTAACATTAATAGAATACTCTGTTCTTAAAAAATCACAAAGTGCAACATATCTAG
Source organism: uncultured Pelagibacteraceae bacterium (assembly GCA_902611815.1). Taxonomy (GTDB): domain Bacteria; phylum Pseudomonadota; class Alphaproteobacteria; order Pelagibacterales; family Pelagibacteraceae; genus Pelagibacter. The sequence continues at coordinate 27,259 of CACMAZ010000011.1, read as the reverse complement.
TTCTATTATTTAATTGCACTTTATCAAAAATTTTATTTGCAAACTCTTCAAGTTTTGGAAAATAATTTTTTTTTTCTTGTAAAAAATCTGATATTACTTCACCTGGAAATGAAGTTTTACGACTGTCTATTATTTTGCCTGATAGTGTTTCAACTTTACTTATAATTTCATGGTCTTTTTGTTTATAATTATCTCCTAGTTTGATCAAAGCTCTTGCTATCTTAGGGTTAGTATTTACAAGATCTTTTACTTCAGGACCAAGAATATCTAGATCTTCAAATAATTGGTCATCTAACAATTCTGAAATATCATTCACTAAATTTAAATCTGATTTATTAGTTAAATCTGATAATTCTATTTTGAGCTCTTCACAAACTTTAAGAAGTAGATCTCCATCGATTTTTCTTTTACCACTTTCTATTAAATTGAGGTAACTAGGTGAAATTCCAAGTTGTTCAGCCAATTTGTTAGCTTGAAGCCCTAACTGCCGTCTGAAAGACTTGATTTTTGGGCCTATTTTAACATCTAATTGACTCATAATTTTCTATTTGTAAACTTTGTAAATTATAATTTACAATAAATTTATCAATTTTACAAGCATTATTAAGTTATTACTGGATTTTGTAAATTTTGTAAATTATAAAGTTTACATGAACAACAAAAACAAGATAAAAAATCAAGTAAATAAGACTTTTAGTTCTGACCATGAGAATCAAAACCACTCTGACAACTCTGGTATTTATTTAAGAGATGATCATTGCGATTGGGGTTCAAGTGGAATGAATGAGTTTACTAACGAGTATAATAGTAACTAATTTTAAAGTCTTAATTATTAATTATTTCTAAGGAAAAAATGAGCTCCGAATCTAAGATATCATATGACCTAAAAAGATTTGCAGGAGTAAAAAGAGATTATACCCCGGAAGATGTTGAAAGATTAAGAGGATCTATAAAGATAGAGTATTCGATGTGCAAGCATCAATCTCAAAAATTATGGAGACTGTTAAACACCGAACCTTATATTAATACATTAGGTTCATTATCTGGAAATCATGCAGTTCAGCATGCAAAAGCAGGCCTTAAAGCAATTTATCTAAGTGGATGGCAGGTAGCAGCTGATGCTAACAGTGCAGGGGAAATGTATCCAGATCAATCATTATATCCATATGATAGTGCCCCAAAACTTGTAGAGTCGATGAATAATGCTTTAATGAGAGCAGATCAAATTCAGCACATGGAAATTAAAGACGGTCAAATGAAATCTAAAGATAGAATTGATTATATGTTGCCAATAATTGCTGATGGGGAAGCTGGATTTGGTGGACCACTCAATGTTTTTGAGTTAGCTAAAAAATTTATAAAAGCTGGTGCTGCTGGGGTTCATTTCGAGGACCAGCTAGCAAGTGAGAAAAAATGCGGACATATGGGAGGAAAAGTATTGGTTCCAACAAGTACAATGATAAAAAATTTAAAAGCAGCTAGGTTAGCTGCTGATATTGCCGATGTTCCTTTAATAATTTTAGCAAGAACAGATGCAAATGCTGCAAAACTAATCACTAACGATCATGATGAAAATGACAAACCCTTTTTAACTGGTGAAAGATCACCAGAGGGATTCTATTATGTTAAACACGGAATTGATCAAGCAATATCTAGAGGACTTGCTTATGCACCTTATTCAGATTTAATTTGGTGTGAGACAGCAACTCCAAATTTAGAAGAAGCTAAAAAATTTGCTGACGCAATACACGATAAATTTCCAGGTAAATTGTTAGCTTACAATTGCTCACCATCTTTTAATTGGAAAAAACATTTGTCAGACACTGAAATTGCAACTTTTCAACAAAAAATTAGTGCGATGGGATATAAATTCCAATTTATTACACTAGCGGGCTTTCACACACAGAATATTGCAATTTTTGAATTAGCAGAAAAGTACAAAAAAGAAGGAATGACTGCATATTCAAGAATTCAACAGCAAGAATTTGCAAGAGAAAAAGATGGTTACACTAGTGTAAAACATCAAAGAGAAGTTGGAACATCATATTTTGACGCTGTTTCAAATACGATAAGTGGTGGAAAAAGTTCTACAACTGCCATGGAAGGCTCTACAGAAAAAGAGCAATTTTAAATTAATTATTTACAATCAAAAAATATTTATATAAATTTACCCTATGGGGTGCTGTTAAGGCTGAGAAATACCCATTGAACCTGTCCGGTAATTCAGAAAGGGATAAATGGAACAACAAAATATTTTAAATCCAACATCTGCTACTATATTAATTTTAATAATTAGTTTTTCTTTTGTTCTAGTTGGTTTTTTTTACTCAATAAAATTCAAAGGTTTAAATAATTATTTAGTAGCGAATAGATCAGTTGGAACATTCTCATTAACATGTAGTTTGGTAGCCTCAGCTTTGGGTACCTGGATTTTGTTTGGCCCTGCATCAGCTGCAACGTGGGGTGGGATTGGTGCGGTTATTGGTTACTCCCTAGGAACTGCGTTTCCCTTATTTGCAATTATTTTTATTGGAAAAATATTTAGAAATACTTACCCAACAGCAAAAACTTTAACTGAAGTTATTAGATTAAGATTTGGAAAACATATATTTAAGCTGATCTTAATTTTATCTATATTTTACATGACTATTTTTTTGATTGCAGAGGTTACCGCTGTATCTATTTTGATAAATTATATTTCAGGAACGAAATTATGGATTACTGCTTTAATAGTTATTTCTAGTTCTCTTATATATACTTTATATGGTGGTTTGAGAGCTTCAATATTCACTGACAATATTCAATTTATGGTTTTTACAATATTGTTGTTTATAGCTTTTTCTTATTTATTTTCATTTAATACAAATGAATTCAGTTTTGAATTTATAAATAAAAATAAGCCAAATTTATTAAGCAAAAATTATATTCCTAACTTTACCGCAGGCTTAACATTCTTTATCGCTGTTGCAGCCACTAATCTTTTTCATCAAGGAAATTGGCAAAGAGTTTACGCTGCAAAAAATAACCACGTTTTAAAAAAGAGTTTGTTATTTTCCTTTTTAGTTGTAATCCCTATTGTATATATGATGGGTTTTACAGGATTAGTATCTGTATCTAAAAATTCGAATGTAATACCCGATCTTGCTTTTTTTTCTTTATTATTAAATAAAGAGATACCTACGTTGTCTATTATAGTTATTGTGCTGGGTATATCTTTGACTATAAGCAGTATAGATACACTTATAAATGCTATATCAAGCCTTATAATAGTTGATGGAAAAAAAATTTTAAGTTCTAATAAAGATTACTTAAGATTATCTAGAAACATAATTATAGGGCTTTCTTTTATCGCTTTATATGTTGCTTCAAAAGGTTTTAGTATTTTATATCTATTTTTGCTAGCTGACTTGTTTTGTTGTGCAGCAGTTTTAACTATATTTTATAGTTTTTTCTCAAAATCATTTAGTGAAAAAACAGCTTATATCTCAATTGTAGTTGGGTTGTTTGGTGGTATATTGCTATTTCCAAGTCCTGATTTTTCAAAAAGTATCTTAATTGGCATTCTATTTCCTGCTAGCTTTTTCCCAGAATTTATAACACAATCTCTTTTATTTCTGTCATTTATAGTGGCAACATTACTTCCAGTTTTAACTTGGAAAGTAAAGTAAATATATTATTATATAAGAATGTTTGAATTCGTTTTACCTTTTATAATATTAATTATCGTTGTGGTTTTTGTTCATGAATATGGACATTATTATTTTGCACGAAGGTACGGCGTAGGTGTAACAGATTTTTCAATTGGTTTTGGCAAAGAATTATTTGGATGGAACGACAAATCAGGCACTCGTTGGAAAGTATGCTGGATTCCTTTAGGAGGTTATGTAAAATTTTTTGGAGACAGAAATGTATTTTCCCAAGCTGATCGCGATGAAATTTTAAAAAAGTATAATGAAAAGGATAGAGAAAAACTTTTTACCTTAAAACCATTATATCAAAGGGCATGGATTGTTTTTGGAGGTCCGCTTGCTAACTTTATATTGGCTATATTTATATTTTTAATGATAAATATTTTTGTTGGAAAGGATTTTACTCCAGCAATGATAAGTGAGGTCACAAAAGATAGCCCCGCACAAGTAGCTGGATTAAAAAAGAATGACATAATATTGTCTATTGATGACAATAAAGTTAAGAGTATTTTAGATGTATCAAAATTTATAACGTTATCGACATCTGAATTTATTGATTTTAAAGTTTCACGGTATGACCAAGAAGTAAATGTAAAAGTAAAACCTAATTTTGTTGAAACCGAGGATAATTTAGGAAATAAAATTAAAAAAAGGATGGTTGGTATTCAACTTTCACCTTATAAAGATACTGTCAATCACCAAAAACTAGGACCTGTAAAAGCCCTTTATTATTCAGTTACTGAGGTATATTTTGTGACAACTTCCACACTTAAATATTTAGGGACCATTATTACTGGAAAAGGTGACAGCTCACAGCTTGGTGGACCAATAAGAATTGCAAAAATTTCAGGACAAGTTGCAGAATTTGGAATAGTGCCGTTTTTAAGCATGATGGCTTACATATCTATAAGCTTAGGTTTAATTAATCTTTTTCCAATCCCTCTTTTAGACGGAGGTCATTTGATGTTTTATGGAATTGAAAAAATTCTTGGAAGACCTTTAACACAAAAAACTCAAGAAGGTTTTTTTCGAATCGGGATGTTTTTATTGTTATCCCTAATGTTTTTTGCAACTTTTAACGATCTTAAGGATTTAGGCCTATTTTAAAGGCTTTTTTAAACCCTAAAAAATTCAATAAATTCAACGTTTTTTTAACACTATATATTGTGTTAAGAACCAAATTAAACACTAAAAAAAAGCTTGATTTATAAAGCATTTTGTTAACTATAGAAATAACCTAATACCGGAGCTAAAATGAACAAAAAACAACTAGTCGCTAAATTAGCTGGTTCTTTAAACCAAAGTAAAGCTGATGCTGAGCGAACATTCGATACCATAACCAACACTATTTTAGACGCATTAAAAAACGACGATTCTGTAAAAATAGCAGGTTTTGGTACTTATAAAGTTGCTAAAAGAAAAGCTAGAATTGGCCGAAATCCAAGAACTGGAGAACAGATCCAAATCGCAGCTTCTCAAAAGGTAAAATTTTTACCTGCAAAAGCACTTAAAGAAATATTCAATAAATAGATATTTCCTCTAGACAGCCTTTATTAATTGAGAGTTAATAAAGGCTGTTTCTGTATGCAAATTATGCATATCTAAATATTCCACTTAGCAATAGTTATTAAAATATAAAAATTTATAAACGTTCCTTTCAATAGGGAGGATTAATGAAAAAACTTTTTAATAAACTGTTAGGACCAGTAATAAGTATTATGTTCTTACTTAATATGACCAGTGTTGGTTATGCTGCAACTACAGTATCCGCTGAAGTCGGATTTATTTTTAATACTTTCCTCTTTTTAGTATGTGGATTCTTGGTCATGTTTATGGCCGCAGGTTTTGCAATGCTAGAAGCAGGAAGTGTAACATCAAAAAGTGTATCAGTAATTTGTGCAAAAAATATTGGATTATTTTCAATAGCCGGAATGATGTTTTGGCTTTTTGGTTATAATTTAGCATATGGTATTCCAGAAGGTGGATATATCGGAAAATTTTTGCCATGGTCAGATGCAAGTAAAATAGAGACTGGTTACTCAGATGCATCAGACTGGTATTTCCAAATGGTATTCTGTGCAACAACAGTATCTATTGTTTCTGGTACATTAGCTGAAAGAATTAAATTGTGGCCATTCTTATTATTTGCTGCAATTTTATCAGGTATTATTTATCCAATCGTAATGGGTTGGAAATGGGGTGGTGGATGGTTAGCTGCTGCTAATTTCCAAGATTTTGCTGGATCAACTCTAGTTCACTCAACTGGTGGTGCAGCTGCTCTTGCTGGCGCATTTTTACTAGGACCAAGACTTGGAAGATTCACTAAAAAAGGTGAACCAGCTCCAATGAAACCATTTGCAGCTTCTTCGATTCCATTAATTACAATTGGTGTATTTATTTTATGGCTAGGTTGGTTTGGATTTAACGGTGGTTCGCAACTTGCAATCGGAACAGGTGCAGATGCAATTGCTGTAGCAAAAATCTTCATGAATACATTCTTAGCAGGTGCTGGTGGTGTAATGGCAGCTGCAACGATGACAAGATTACATTTTGGTAAAACAGATGTAATTCAAATGTTAAACGGATGTATTGGTGGATTAGTTGCTATTACCGCTGAACCGTTATTACCTTCACCTTTCGCAGCAATTTTAATTGGCGCTGTTGGTGGTGTAATTGTTGTTTATGGTACTAAACTGCTATTTGCATTAAAAATTGACGATGTTGTAGGTGCAATTCCTGCACACTTATTTGCTGGAATTTGGGGTACATTAGCTGTGCCTATAACAAATCCAGATGCAACTTTTGGAGCTCAGTTACTTGGTATTATATCAATTAACGTTTTTGTTTTTGTAGTTGCCTATATCGTTTGGGCACTTATGAAGAGCACAATTGGTATTAGATTAAGTAAAGAAGCAGAGCTAAAAGGTACTGACGTCGTCGAAACTGGCGTAATAGGTTACGCTATACGAGATTAAGCATCTCTCCCTCTTTGGTTTGACGTTTAATTAAGGCCTCCTATTTCTAGGAGGCCTTTTTTTTTATAGCTTGTTGTTTTTAATAAAATTATAAATTTCCTCGGCGTGACCTTTAACCCTTACATTTCGCCACTCTTTAATAATATTATTTTTTTTCAATAAAAAGGTACTTCTAATTAAACCCATAAATTCTTTACCCATAAATTTTTTTTTACCCCAAACTTTAAATTCTTTAATAGCAATTTTATTCTCATCAGATAACAGCTCAAATTTCACTTTATATTTTTTCTTAAATTTTAAATGACTTTCAATTGTATCTTTAGAAATTCCATATATTTCACAGTCAAGTTTTATAAATTTATTGTAAAACGAGTTAAAATCTTTTGTTTCGAGAGTACACCCTGGAGTGTCATCCTTCGGATAAAAGTACAAAACAGTATATTTTGATTTTATTTTATTTAATTCAACTAGCTTGTTTGATGTTCCTAATAGCTTAAAATTTTTTACTTTTTTCATCTTGTAGAATTGCTAATCCATTTTAAAAATTCTTTATTCCCTGATGAAATTTTAGAAAACACAATACAAGGCACATCATAAGAGTGTATTTTTTTTACCTCTGAAATTATTTTAGTTTGTAGTTTTTTTGCTGTCTTTCCCATTATTATAACCTCTTTTGAGAAGTTAGCTTTGTTTTTCCACGAAAAAACAGATTGAACATTATTAAAAATATTTGCGCAGGCTATCAATTTTTTTCTTACCAAAACTGATGAAATTTTTTTAGCCTCTTTAGTATTGGCGCAAGTTATGTAAAAAAACATTTGCATCAACTAGTATTGTTTTCATTCCAAAGCTTTTTGATATTAACAAAGGGAGATAAGCCATAACTTGAATTTACATTTGTTAGATGTATAGAGAGTGTATTTATTGGTGATATACCAATCTCATTTAACAAAATTTCATTAATATATTTTTCAAAAGGGTCGTGTCTTTTTTCACAAGTTTTTATTAAATTATCCCAATATTTTTCAAGCATTTCCTTAGAAATCATAAAGGTACATAAAATTTTTTGAATTGTTCTCCAGTGTTGATTACTACCTATTAAAATATTTGTTTTTTCATTAGACATATAATTAAAAGGATAGTCGCAAGGACAAATTATAATATCTTTTTCAATTTGTGAGCTTACCCTTTCATAAGTATTGATCATATCATTTAAAGAATTTTCAAAATGCAAATAATCGTCTTCTACAAAATAAATTAAATCGCTATTTTCTTTTTTTGCAGTTTCGAAACATTTTAATAAGCTAGATAGGTTTGAAAATGTTTGATCATTTTTATTCTCAAATATTTTTTCCTTATGCTCCTCTTTTTTGTGATTTATAATTAAATATTTTGAGTGGTTTTTATTTAAAACATCCTTAATTTTATTTAAATTATCTGAATTAGAATTGTCATCAATAATCAGTAAGTTAACGTTAATTGATGAATTCTCTTTTTTAAGTCGGTTAATAGATCTTATTAATGAAAACAAACATCTTAATACATATTCGATTTTCGGTTCTTCAAAAATTCTCTTTTTGTTTTGGTCCCAAATGTCTATGTTAGAATTAGTCCTAAATATAACTGATAAATTTTTAATTTTTTTCGTTAATTTTACCTCGCCCAAAGGAAGAATTATTGACTTATTTTTATTAGATAATTTTTCATCAAGATTTTTTTCAAGTGTTGGTGAGTAAAATTCGTTTTGATCTATTAATTCGTAACCTACTAACTTAGATATTTTTATAAATAATTTTTTAAAGATGTTTTTTTTCATTTTTTTTGATATTAACAGATTACACATATATGACTATTAAATCATCACAAGATCTAGTTAATAATGCATTAAAAGAAATTAAGACTATTACAAGCAATGAGGCTGCAAAATTATTTAAGGAAAATAAATGTAATTTAATCGATATAAGAGACATTCGAGAACTTGAAAGAGATGGAAGAGTAAAAAATTCCCTTCATATTCCCAGAGGTATGTTAGAATTTTGGATGGATCCATCTAGTCCATATTACAAACAAGGAAAAATCGATCCGTCAAAAGAAACAATATTGTTTTGTGCTGCTGGTTTAAGATCTGCTCTTGCAACTAAAACTTTACAAGACATGGGTTTTAAAAATGTGTCTCATGTTGATGGTGGTTTTAGTAGTATTAAAGCAAGCGATTTTGAAATTATTTAATTGCCTCATCAATTACATAATCCAATCTATCTTGCCCCCAATAAATTTTATTATCATAAAAAAAAGTCGGAGCACCAAAAATTTTTTTGGAGAAAGCTTCATCGGTGAGCAGCTTTAGTTTTTCTTTAGTCTCCTTTTTCTCAATATCTAAAAGAAATTTATCAACATCAATATTTATTTCTTTTAATTTTTTTTCAAAAATACTTCTATCTGATAAATCTAAATTTAACTGCCAGTAGGATTCAAAAAAAGTATCTATATATTTTTCAAGTAAATTATCCTTTAAAACCAATGTTCCCCTCATTAAATATAAAGAATTAATAGGAAATTTTTCATTAAAATGAAAATTGATACCAAGTTTCTTTGAAATCATTTCACAATCTTGAATCATAAATTCGTTTTTATGACCAATAAATGCATTCGCAGTTATCCCAGCTAATTTGTGTAAACCACCTAAAAGCATCGGTTTGTATAAAAAATTAATATTTTTATCACTCTTTAATTTCTTAATTTTTTTGTGGGCAATGTATGTATACGGACTTGAAAAATCGTAATAAAACTGAATTTCTTTAATCATACAATGATAATTTTTTTGCAAAAAAGATTCTTATCAGCCAGTATATAAACAGTCCAATAGGACCTATAAAATATGTAATCAATAGTGGAAAAAAAACTAAAAATTTTGACATAGAAAATTTTAAACTATCACTTACAATCCAAGCACCACAAAATAAATTTATCGCTAAAAAATGGCACCAAAACATAATTAAAAAACCTGTTTCAGAAAATAACCCAGACAGTTGTTCCAAACCCAGATAAAGATTAAAATTATTCTTAAAATCAAATTCTGTTAGAAAAAAGTAATATAATAAATAAGCATAAACAAATGAAAAAATCATAAATGGAAATATTGACCTAACCATATATTTACTTACACCTGAGCTTGGGAAAAATAATAGCACTATCCAAAAAGGCAGAACACCTAAATTCAACCATAAGTAAATCATTGGAACTGTGAAGAAGTTATTAATTTGTTCAATCATTAAAGTTTATAATATATTAAAAATTAAAATGATTCCTATAAAAAATAAAAAAAAAAGTTTTGAAGATACAGTTCAAGAGATGAGAGATTTTTCAATGAAGTATATTGAAAAGTATGCTCCATCAAAGCAGCAATTAAGGACTTATTTACTTAAAAAATATTTGAAATTTGGAGCCGTAGGGATAAAAAAAAATGAAATTAAAGATTTAATTGATGTAGTCCTTAGCGATCTTGAAAACTCTAAATATTTAAATGACAAATTTTATTCTAATAGTAAAGCAAAAAATCTTATTCAAAGAGGTAGCTCAATTAACAAGATAAGAAATTATTTAATGTCAAAAGGTATCAATCAAAAATTTGTTAAGGAAACTTTAGACAAAATAAAAGATGAAAATGAAGATCAAGATTTTTTTTCTGCATTAAAAGTGTGTAAAAAAAGAAGAATTGGCCCATGTAGAGTAGAGGACAATAGACCGTTATTTTATAAAAAAGATATTGCAGTTTTAGCAAGAAATGGTTTTGATTTTGATACATCAAAACGAGTTATGGATCTTTCTAAAGAAGAGTACGAGAAAATCACTCGTCTTTTTTAGCTTTCTTATTTTTTTCTATTAAATAATAATCAATTTTTGATTTAATAAAATTTTTAACTATTACAAAGACAATTAAGCCAAAAAATTGATACGCTAACAATTATAATTAAGATAACTCTAAGTTGTTCACTCATTATTTAGCAATCTTGCACTTTTTACTACTAAACTTGGATTTTTAAAATCCTTTTTTCCATAAAATATTTCATTTCCATTCATGTCTTTTAATGAACCTCCGGCATTTCTTAATATTGCATCACCTGCTGCTATATCCCATTCAGAAGCTCTAGGGTCTGCAACATATAAGTCAAACTCTCCAGAGGCAATAACACAAAACTTATAAGAACTTTTCATTTTTGTTATTTTTTTTATGTTATAGTTATTGTGAATGTCTTTTATTTCTCCTTTAATATTATCAGAGTAAACAAGAGCACTTAGTTCTTTATTTTTAGAATTAGCACCAGAATCTAATTTCGTTTCTAATTTATCTTTTAACTCAAAACTATTATTGACACCAAAAGTATAAAATAATCTTTTTTTTGCCGGTGCATTAATAATCGCTATATCAGGTTTTTTATTAATAATTAAACCAGCGTTTAAAGTAAATTCTTCTTTATTATTTAAATAGTCATATGTTCCATCTATTGGATCTATCAACCAAAAAGTTGATAGATTATTAGAGTCCTTATTGTCGGTTACTTCCTCTGAAACAATAGGAATTTCAGGAGTTATTTCCTTTAGTTTATTAGTTATTATTTTATTGACCTCTAAATCTCCATTAGTAACAGGAGTATTATCATCCTTTATAATTTTCTTTAAACCCTTCTCTCTTAATTCAAGAGCAATATCTCCAGCATTAATAAAAGTTTTGATTAATTCATAAATTATTTTTTTTTTTAATTTATCGTCCATTTGATTTTAATTTAGTTAACTCAACTATATTTGAATTTATTACTTTTTTACCTACATTTTCAAAATTAACTGTGACTTTCCCTTTGATAATAGATTGTACTTGCCCGATTCCCCAGTCTTTTTGTTTAGGATTAACTACTTTGTCACCTGGCTCAAAATCTAAAATCATATAGTTTAACTTATAATAGAAAAAAGTATAATTTCCAAATTTATGAAAAATATTTTAAACTCTCTTGGATTTGAAAAGAGCCCAAAAGATACAACTGTAGTTGTTGCAATGTCAGGTGGGGTAGACTCTTCTACAGTTGCAGGTATGATGAAAAAGGAGGGTTATAACGTAATTGGGATCACACTGAAGTTATATGATGATAATAAAGAGGTAGCTGCTTCAAAAACTTGTTGCTCAGGTCAAGATATATTTGATGCGAAAAGGGTAGCTAACAAATTAAATATTGAACACAAAATTTTGTATTATCAAAATAAGTTTAAGGAGGGCGTAATAGACAACTTTGTAGACAGCTATCTAAAAGGAGAAACTCCTATTCCATGTGTTCAATGTAATAAGACTGTAAAATTTAATGATTTATTTCAAGAGTCGTTAAATATCAAAGCAGATGCTTTAGTTACTGGCCATTATGTTAAAAGTATAACAAAAGATAATCAAACGGAAATGTATAGAGCCATTGATACAAACAGAGACCAAAGTTACTTTTTATTCAACACTACTAGAGATCAATTAAATTTTTTAAGATTTCCTCTAGGAAATTTGCTAAAAAAAGAAACTAGAGAAATAGCACAAAAACTTCAATTAAATGTTGCAGATAAACCTGATAGCCAAGATATTTGCTTTGTGCCAAATGGTGATTATGTGTCGGTTATTCAAAAATTTAGACCTGATGCATTTAAAAAAGGGAATATAAAAAATTCTTTAGGTAAAGTCCTAGGAGTACATGATGGGGTGGTAAACTTTACTATTGGTCAAAGAAGAGGAATTAAAATCGCAGCAAAAGAACCTCTATATGTAATTGATATAAATGCTAATAAGAATGAGATAATTGTTGGTGAAAAAAAAGAATTGATAAAAAAAAATATTAATTTAAAAAACTTAAATCTTTTAGCTGATAAGAAATATTTTGATAAAAATATTTTTGTAAAAGTAAGATCTACAGGCAAACTTTTAAAATCTAAATTAAATTTAGATAATGGCAAAATATCTTTAACACTACTAGAAGATGAATATGGCATTTCACCAGGCCAAGCATGTGTTTTTTATCAAAAAGATAAATATGGAGATAGAGTTCTTGGCGGAGGATGGATTACTAAATAGTTAATTCTGTTTCTTCCACATAAAAAAAGTCAGCACGTAAAACAATATAACACCTAGAAAGAAGTCCCACTCTAAAGCATGCTTAACGTGTTTGTTACCTGGCATACTTACAATTGGAATACTAATTATCATTACAAATATTAAAAATGATACCAGGATAGCTTTTAATTTAAGAAATTTTAAGTTTATATAATCTAATAATTTATTTTTGATTGAGTATAAGGTAATCACTAAATAAGCTTGGGCTACTACTTCAAAAATAATAAAAACTAACATTATTACTCTTCTGAATAATTTATAGAGATCGTAGTCAAATTTTATACCTAAAAATATTGAATGAATGACTAAACAAATAGCTGAACCTATACCAAATATTAAAATTTTTCTTAAATTTTTATGCTCTCCATGAATGTTCAAAATAATTTTTTTAATATACAGCCAATATCTTATCAATAAGTACGCTGTTAAAAACATAGCAGGTTTAAAAATTAAGTATGTTGGAAAAACTCTTGCAGTCCTGCTTATTGATGCACCTCCATCAATATACGGAATTGTATTATGTATTATATGTTCTTTGTTTGGAAACAATTCGTGAAAGTTGGTGATTAATATCAGACAAGTATTAATCGCGAAGAAAGGAACTATAAAAATCCATATACTTATGGATTTAACTTTATTTATGGTATCCATTTTGAGTAGATTTATTTTTTCTTATTTTTTTTTCTAGCTCTTCTTTTTTTTGACCCCATCTTTCTTCTACCACGATGTTTCTTTGGGTATCCCATAAGTTTTCTCCTTTTATTATTTTATTGACTTATATGTGGGATATAGCATTGTCATATTTAGTTATCAAATTTTTTATGGATTATTCATTCAAAACTTTTTTAAAACATACAGCTAAAGATTTCTATAATCAGTCTGTAAATCCTCCAGTTGTCAGAGCATCTACAATATTGTTTAAGTCTCTTAATGACATTAGAAAAACTCAAAAAAAACACTTAAAAGATCCTACAGGAGGCCATTTTGATTATGGAAGGCAAGGAACTTCGACAACACACGCATTATCAAAAATTTTAACAAAATTAGAGGAATCATATCATGTATTCCTAACACCAACTGGTTTTGGTTCCGTTTTTCTTGCAATGTTTAGTATTCTAAGACCTGGTGACGAAATTCTAGTTTCTGATCCAGTATACAGTCCTACGAGAATATTAACTCATGATTTTTTTAAAGATTTTAATATTAAGGCCATATTTTATAATCCAAGAGATTTATCCACATTAAAAAATAATATAACAAAAAAAACAAAGCTTATATTTGTTGAAAATCCAGGCAGTAACACATTTGAATTTCAAGATCTTTCAAAAATAATTTCTATTGCTAAAAAAAATAAAATTTTTACAGCTATGGATAATACATGGGGAACACCGTATTTTCTAAAACCTATTAAGTTAGGATTTGATATGGCCATTGTTTCAGCAACCAAGTATTATTCTGGACATTCAGATGTAATGGGGGGAAGTTTAGCAGTCAATAAGAGAGTATTTAAATTTGTTCAAAAAGCAGAAAAAATTTCTGGTTTAAGAATGGGACCAGATGACGCTTATTTAATAATTAGAGGTCTTAGAACTTTAGATACGAGATTAGATAGACACGAATTAAATACTAAAAAAATTGCCTCCTTTTTAAGTAAACATAAAAAGATTACAGTTTTGTATCCTTATAAAAAAGGGACAAATGACTACAAGATGTGGAAAAAATATTATAAAGGTTCCTCTGGTCTAATGGGCCTTAAAATAAAATCAAAAAATATCAATTCTATAGATAGATTTGTTAACTCTCTAAAATTGTTTGGTTATGGATATAGTTGGGGAGGTTTTGAAAGTTTAGCATTACACCAAAAAGTTAAAGAACAAGGAAAAAGAAAATATTTGAATTTATCTAATGATGAGCACATTGTAAGATTACATATTGGCCTCGAAGATCCTAAAGATTTAATCAATGATTTAAAAAGTTCATTAAAATTTATTAAATGAGCTCAGAAAAGTTCATAAAAAGTAATTTAGCATTAGTTACATTAATTGCAGCATCACTTGTAGTTTTTATATCTTTAAGTGTAAGACAAGTGTTTGGCATGTTCTTCATGGACTTTAATGCAGATTTAGGAATTACTAATACTGAATTTGGTTTAGCTATTGGTATTCAAATGTTAGGTTGGGGTTTATCTGGCCCAATTTTTGGAGCAATTGCTGATAAATATGGTGGATACAAAGCAATATCTTTAGCTTTTGTGTTTTACATTATTGGTATTTACTTTTTGTACAATGGTCCTAATACAGGAATTTACTTTCAAATTTGGTTAGGTGTCCTCGTTGGGATTGGTTGCGGTGGAACAGCAATTAGCATACCAATGTCGATTGTCGGTAAGCATTTTCCATTATCAAATAGAACTATTGCGATGAGTATTGTAACGGCAGTAGGATCATTTGGATATTTTTTATCGCCATTATTTACAAATTATTCGCTTGGAAATTACGGATGGGTGCAAACATTATTTTATTTTATGTTGTTTTTATCTTTAGGTTTTCTGATATCTTTTTTTGTTCGTTCACCTCAAATAAATGAAGTAAAAGATGGAGGCAGTCAATCAACTATAGAGGCTTTAAGTGAAGCTTTTAGATATAAAAGTTATTTATTACTTTTGTCTGGCTTTTTTGTTTGTGGTTTTCATATTACATTGGTTGGAACTCACGTTCCAAAATATGTAATTGATAGAGGCCTAGAGGATTGGACTGCTGCAATGATATTATCCTTAATAGGATTATTTAATATCTTTGGATCACTTATGAGTGGATATCTTTGTACAAAAAGAAAAAAGAAAACAATTTTAAGTATAATTTATTTCTTAAGAGGTGTTTCAATATGTTTGTTTATTTTCTTACCTCCTAGCACTTTAGGTTCTATTTTTTTTGGTGCAAGCTTTGGTATTTTGTGGTTATCAACTGTTCCTGCAACCAGTGGGATTGTTGCACATATTTTTGGAACAAAGTATCTAGGATTATTGTATGGATTAGTTTTTTTAAGCCATCAAATTGGCTCATTCTTTGGAGCTTATCTAGGCGGATTATTTTATGATTTGTATGGCTCTTATGACTATGCGTGGTATTTGGCAATTGCATTATCAATTTTTGCAGGTTTAATACACTTACCAATTAAAGAGCAAGCTATTGAAAGATTACAAAAAGCATAAATTAAAATTTAGTCCTTATCTGGAAAAACTATATCAATCCGATAAACCAATGATTATTTATAAATTTGGAAATAAGTATAAAATATTTACAGATTTTTCAAAAAAAATAATACTTAATAATTCAAACATAAAAAGTTTTTTAAATAGTTTTTCAAATAAAAAATATAAAAAAGAGCAGGATTTATTTATAGGTTTTTTTGGATATGAAATATTATGTAATCTATTAAACATAAGATTAAAAAATCAGAAAAAAACTAATTTTTATAAAGGAATTTTTTATAAACCAGAGACTGTAATTACAATATCTGATAAAGTCAAAATCTCGTCAAATATAAAACAAAATAAATTTAATAATAAATTCAATCCAACTAAGATTCTAAGTCCTTTTAAAATAAATACTGATTTCAATAAATATAAAAGAATTTTCGATCTGTTTTCAAAAAAAATTAAACAAGGTGAAACTTACCAAATTAAAATTTGCACAAAATACAAAAATAATTCAGTAATTAACCCAGTTAATTTTTTCTGGAAGTTAATGAAAGTAAACTCATCACCTGAATCTTTTATGATAAGAGACAAAAACTATTCAATTGTTAGCTGTTCCCCAGAAACATTAATCGAAAAAAAAGGCTTAAAATTAAAAACAAAACCAATAGCTGGAACCTTAAAAAAAAAAACAAAGCTAAATAAATCAAAAGCACTTATTTTTTTTAAAAATAACAATAAAGAAACAAAAGAACATAATATGATCGTTGACATGGAAAGAAATGATTTATCAAGAATTTGTAAACCAGGAACTGTAAGGATAACGAAAAAAAAATACGTGGAGGAATATAAACACCTTTTTCATTACGTAACTACGATAGAAGGCAATTTAAGAAAAAAAATAAAATTAATTAATATTATTAAATCAATGATGCCAGGTGGATCTGTAATAGGCTGCCCAAAAATTAGGACTTTAGAATTACTTAATAGCCAAGAAAAAGAGGATAGAAATATATTTACTGGGAGTTTTGGATTTATCAAATTTAATGAAGATTTGCGTTTTAATATAATAATTAGATCAATTTTAAATTTTAAAAGCAAATCTGAAATATCGGCGGCATCTGGAGTTGTGTTAGAAAGTTCTCCTAAAAAGGAATTTAATGAAAATTTTATAAAAGCAAAATCTTTATTGGAATTATTTAAATGATTTATATTATAGATCACCAAGACTCATTTACGTGGAATGTTGTTCATCAATTTTCAGAATTTGAAGAAGTATATTGCTCAGACTATTTTAATTTAAATTTAAAATTATTAAAAAAATCAGATGTAATAGTTTTTTCTCCTGGTCCTGGCTCGCCGAAAGATTATCCGGAAACTTCAAAAATATATAAATCATTTAAAGGCAAAAAAAAAATAATAGGTATATGTTTAGGATTTCAATTAATTTTATTTAATGAAGGAGGAACAATCAAACAACAGAACAATATTTATCATGGTTATCAATCGAAAGTAAGAGTAAATAATAAAAGTAAAATATTTCAAAATAATAAAATATTTAAGATTGGAAGATATCATTCATTAAAATTACATGAGCCCTTTAAATCTAAAAATATTGATATAACTATGCGTTGTACAAAATCAAATACTCCAATGGCTTTTGAAGATAACATAAATAAAGTTTATGGATTTCAATTTCATCCAGACTCATTCTTAACCGAAAATGGCAAATTTTTTATTAAAAAAATCTTATCATATTAATAATCTTAAAATTTCAAAATTTAAGGATTTATGGGGATCCCATGGGGTGTTCACGACGATAAGACTTGTTGGCAAACCAGGTAAATTAGTTTTATTTAATAATCATTTTATAAACTTAATTAAGTCTTTAAAAAAATATAAGATTTATCCGAAAAATATTGAAGAGAATATAAAAGCTCTAATAAGAGCAAATATAAGAAATAATTTTAGATATAACCATTTGTTTAGAATTGCCTTAACAAAAAAATTAATATCTATCTCTATTCGCAAAAAACTAAAACCTTCAAATAATTTTGAATTAAAAGTCGTAAGTTATAAAAGAATTGATCCTAAATATAAAAATCTCCAATATAAATACATTTTAAATAAATTAAGTTCTTATGACGCTACAAAAGTAGATATATTATTGGTTTACAAAAAGAAAATACTTGAGACTTGTACCTCTAATTTATTACTTATTAGAAATAATAAGTATTATTCGCCAAAAAATAACTGCTATGTCGGAAACACAATTACTTATTTAAGTAAAAAAGTAAAAATAAATTTTAAAGATATAAATTTAAAAGATATACATAAATTTGATGAAATCTTGCTGATTGGGTCGGGGAAAGGTGTTACTCCTGTTAAATTAATTAAACAGTATAAATGGAAAAATAAAAGTGTAGCTGGTTATAAGAAAATAAACAAATACCTAAAATTTTTAAATTAATAAAATGAAAGATCCAAACAATCCTTGTATATTTTGTTCAATACGAAAAAATGAATTGATATTTGAAAATAGTCTTGCTTACGCATCAAAAGACAGTTATCCAGTAACTAAATTTCATTCATTAGTAGTACCCAAAAGATGTATAAAAAATTATTTTGAATTAAATGATAAAGAAATTTTAGCTTGTGATGATTTAATTAAAAGATTACAACAAAAAATTATCTCAGAAGATAGAACTGTAAAAGGTTTTAATGTGGGCACAAACTCAGGAAAAGTTGCAGGTCAATCTATTTTTCACTGTCATATACATGTGATTCCAAGAAGAGAGGGCGATGTAGAAAATCCCCAAGGTGGTGTTCGAAGTGTTATTCCTTCTAAACAGCATTATATAAGAAAAAAATAACATTTTGATTATTTAAAATCTTCATAATGGCTCTATATCGCAGTTGAACTATTTTTTTAAGTGTACTAATAATATAATGATTTTATAAATTTTATGTTTTCAACTAATCCATTTTCTATTTTATCTGAAACTGTTCCGTTAATTGGAATACAATCCTTTGTAGTTATTATGGTTGCACTTGTGATTTTAGGAACTGTATTAGATATGATACACAAAAAAAATGTAAAATATTTTTTTAATAACGCTAAGAAAGCAAAGAAAAATGCTAAAAGAGAATTAGGTAGTGGTGAAAGGATTGCAGTAATAGCAAAAACAATTGTTCATGACATTGGAACTACTTCAGAATTAGGCTTAGGTAAAAGAAGAATAGCTCACGTTCTTGGAATGTATGGTACAATTTTATTCTGGGTTGGTTCAGGTGCAATGATTTTCTTTTATACAACATCTGATACACCTGCAATCTGGCCAATTATTTGGCATGTAGGAGCAATAATGACATGCTTAGGTGGATATTGGTTCTGGTTATTTTTAAGAGTAGATGTTGCTGCAGAAGCTAATTCAGTATTTAGAATCATTACAGCAGATCTTTTTGTGCTTGCTTTACTAGCATCTTCCACATTCGGATTAATATGGTCTTACCTGCAGTTTAATAATATTTCTGGATGGGACAATTTATTTCTAGTTCTCTTTGCAGTATCAAATATAGTTTTATTTGGCGGAGTATATTGGTCTAAATTTGCACATATGTTTTACAAACCTGGTGCTGCGATACAGAAAAATTTAGCTGAAGCAGATGGTTCTAGAGATAATTTACCACCTCCAGCAGATGCTCCAGAACAATTTGGTCTTGGTATAAAAAGAGAAGAGCCAAAACACTATTAATATGGTAAGATTTAAAAAGGAGATAAAATAAATGTCGACATTTGTGTATATGACTAGGTGCGATGGATGCGGACACTGCGTAGATATATGTCCTTCAGACATAATGCATATTGATAAAAATATTAGAAGAGCAAAAAATATTGAACCGAATTTTTGTTGGGAATGTTATTCTTGTGTGAAAGCATGCCCTAATCACGCAATAGATGTCAGAGGTTATGCCGACTTTGCTCCCATGGGGCACAGCGTTAGAGTAAGAAGAGAGGAAGAAAAAGGAACGATATCTTGGAAAATAAAATTTAGAAATGGAACAGAAAAAGATTTTGTTTCCCCAATAACTACTAAACCTTGGGGAAAATATATCCCTAAACTTGCAGAAGGTGACAAACCTAATCAAGGAGAAATAAACTCTCAAATTTTATACAATGAACCTCACGGTTTAAATACGGATAAAGATTTACCAACACTTGATAAAAGCTCTTTTAAAAAAGGAGTTTATTATTAATGCCAAAACACAAAACTGTATTTGAAGATTGCGATGTTTTAGTTGTTGGTGGTGGAATGGCTGGTACCGGAGCCACTTTTGAAGCTAGACATTGGGGAAGAGATCTAAAAATAATCTGTGTAGAAAAAGCAAACATTGATAGAAGTGGTGCTGTAGCGCAAGGTCTTTACGCTATTAACTGTTACATGGGAATGCAGTGGGGAGAAAATCAACCAGAAGACCATGTGAGATATGCAAGAAATGATTTGATGGGATTAGTAAGAGAAGACCTTGGGTACGATATGGCAAGACACGTTGACTCAACTGTTCACATGTTTGATGAATGGGGTTTACCAATGATGAAAAATAAAGAAACTGGTAGATATCAAAGAGAAGGTAAATGGCAAATTATGATTCATGGCGAAAGTTACAAACCAATTGTTGCTGAGGCAGCAAAGAAATCAGCTGATAAAATTTATAACAGAATAATGATTACTCATCTTTTAAAAGATGAAGAAAATGAAAATAGAATTGCAGGTGCAGTAGGTTTTAATATGAGAACAGGTGATTACCACGTATTTAAAGCTAAAGCAGTTATTATTGCAGCTGGTGGAGCTTCTCATATTTTTAAACCAAGAGCAGTTGGTGAGGGAATGGGAAGAACATGGTACGCACCTTGGAGTAATGGCTCTGCATACGCATTACCAATTGCTGCAGGCGCGAAAATGACACAAATGGAAAATAGAATTGTGTTATGTAGATTTAAAGACGGTTATGGTCCAGTTGGGGCATATTTTTTACATTTAAAAACTTATACTCAAAATGCAAATGGCGAGAACTATGAAAAGAAATGGTATGATGCTACAAAAAAACTTGTTGGCGAGTACATTGATCATCATCCAACTCCAACATGTCTAAGAAACCATGCTTTTATTCAAGAAGTAGCAGCAGGTGGTGGACCAATTCACATGGTTACAAAAGAAGCTTTTCAGGATCCACACCTTGAAACAGTGGGTTGGGAAAATTTTTTAGGTATGACAGTAGGACAAGCTGTAGTTTGGGCATCTCAAAATATTGATCCAAAATACACTAATCCAGAATTAACAACTTCAGAGCCTTATGTTATGGGCTCACATGCAACATGCTCAGGAGCATGGGTAAGCGGTCCAGAGGACATTGCACCAGACGATTATTTTTGGGGATATAACAGAATGATGTCTGTTGAGGGTTTATTTGGTGCAGGCGACACAGTAGGCGGCAGTGCACATAAATTTTCATCGGGTTCTTTCACTGAGGGAAGACTAGCTGCAAAAGCTGCGGTTAAATACATTGAAGATAAAAAAGCAAACAATATTAAAGTAAGTGAAAAACAATATAATGATCTAAAAGAAGTAATTTATAAACCACTAGAGAATTATACGGTTGGTAGGAATGAAATAACTGGAGGCACAGTTTCACCAAGTTATATCTCACCGATACAAGGTTTACAAAGACTTCAAAAAATCATGGATGAATATTGCGGTGGTATCACCAATAATTACATGACAAATGACAATCTCCTTAAAAAAGCTTTAGAATTATTAGATTGGCTTCAGGAAGACTTGGAAAACGTAGGAGCTGAGGATTATCATCAGTTAATGAGAGCATGGGAGTTAAAACACAGAACTTTGACATCTCAGTGTGTTACAGAACATACTTTATATAGAGAAGAAACTCGTTGGCCAGGGTACTATTATAGAGGCGATCATATGAAACTTGATGATGAAAATTGGCATTGTTTAACTGTTTCAAGACGTGACCCAGAAACTGGCAAGTTCAATATGGAAAAAAAACCTGTCTATCACATAGTCGACGATAAAGAGAAGAAAAAAGCATCTTAAGTCCTAACAATTATAAATATGAGTTTCACATCAAAATCAGATGAACAAATAATAGAAATTGCTAATCCAATTTGGCGAAATTTGATTAATTCATCAAATATGAAGGATTATGGCGGTTTTACCAAAGATTTTTCATCTCAAATGCTTTATGGAGCAAATGAAGTGGAGCTCGGGAAGCAATGGGCCAGCAATAAATTAATATGTAGTTTGTCTGATGATTATAAGGCTTTTGGCTGCCTTAGAAGAGGATTACACGTGACAGTTCTTTTTAAACAGAGGAGTACCACTGAAGAGGGGGAGTTTCTTGGAAGACTTGTTCTTGGAGAAGAAGGCGACTCAGTCAAGGTTTTTGGTGCAACGATTTTTTAAATAAGACTTGATAAATATTCTTTCTGGGTGTACTTGATAAGTATGCTTGAAAATTTAAATAAAAATCTAAACATCTTCAAGCTTATAAAAAACTCTAAAATATTTTCATATATAAATGCTAAGTTTGTACTCTACATGGGTTTAACAGCATATTGGGTAGTAATTCTTTCGAGTACATTTTTTGGAATTTAATAATCAAATAATTGACTTCAAATATTTTCGGGATAATTAACAGTCATGGAATTCTTTCTTCCAATAGCAGAAGTCTACGTAAGCCTGCCATTCATATTTATATTAAGTTTAGCAGTTGGAATTTTATCAGGTCTTTTTGGTGTTGGTGGTGGATTTTTGATGACGCCTTTTTTAATTTTTTTAGGAATTCCACCAGCTTATGCGGTACCAAATGAGGCTAACAATATTTTAGGAACTTCTATATCAGGATCAACCACACATTATCTTAAAGGAACATTAGACTATAAAATGGGTTTGATGATAGTAGTTGGAGGAACAGTTGGTACTGCTTTAGGAATTTATACTTTTAGTTATTTTCAAGATATCGGCAAAATTAATATCGTAATATCTCTTGCCTATATGTATATACTTGCAATCATTGGTACAATGATGCTTGTCCAGGGTGTCACTGAGATAGATAGAGCACGAAAAAAAATTGTAGTTAAGAAAAAATTACATGATCATTATTGGTTTCACGGCTTACCATTTAGAATGAGATTTAAGAAATCAAAACTTTATGAAAGTGTATTTACTCCAATAGTGATTGGTTTTTTAGTAGGTTTTATTGCAGCAATATTAGGTGTCGGTGGAGCTTTTATTTTAGTTCCTGCAATGATTTATATAATTGGAATGCCTACAAAATTAATTCCAGGAACATCTTTATTTGTAACAATTTTTGTGAGCGCAATAGTTACTGTATTGCATGCGTTTAACTATGGAACTATTGATCTTATATTAGTTACAGTTTTAATTTTAGGTTCGATATTAGGTGTACAAATTGGACAAAAACTTGGAGAAAGGGTTGATAGCTCACAATTCAAAACTATTTTAGCAGTTTTATTATTGTTGGTTGGTGTTGCGATTGCTTACGATACTTTTTTTGCAGCAGAAAATGTTTCAGGAATATACAAAAACTCTAAACCTTCATTAGGACCTGTCTCAGAATTTGTAAGGGATCTATCAAAAAATGTTCCTTTTCTTTACGGTATGGCATCTTTAGTTTTAGCTTTAGGATTAGGAGTTGGAGCAGCAGTTTTACGAAAAGTTTTGTCTAAATTAAAAGATAAGTATATTCCAAAACCAACAATATCAACTAAGTAATTTTAAGCGCTTCTATAAAGTTTGGTCATTACGAACTCTTTATGACCAAGTGCCTCTGCGCACGTTAACCTACCATTGGCAACTTTAAGAGTTGCTTTTATTAATTCATCACCTGCTTGATCAAGATTCATTTCTCTAGAAAGTATTTTAGATACATCAAGATCAATGTGTTCACTCATAGTTTTAGCAGTTAATGGATTTGCAGTTAGTTTAATAACCGGTTCTATTGGATTTCCAATTATATTTCCTTGTCCAGTTGGAAATAAATGAATATTAAATCCACCTGCCGCTTGAAGAGTAACACACTCAGCAGCTGCTGAGGACGTATCCATAAAATACAATCCTTTTCCCTTACTCGGTTCTTCGGCAGGTTCAAGAACGTCAATAAATTCTCTTGATCCAATTTTTTGAAAATTTCCAAAAGCTTTTTCTTCAATTGTAGTCAATCCTCCTGCAATATTTCCTGCAGTTGGTTGGCTCTCAGATAGGTCGTTAGTTGCTTCTTTTAAAATGAAATCGTTATATGAACTCCAAGTTTTCATAAATTTGTCTTGAGCTTCTTTAGTTTTACCTCTTTTAGCACAAATGTTTTCAGCACCTGTTAACTCAGATGTTTCTCCAAAACAAAGATGAACACCTAAAGGCTCAAGTTTATCCATTAAATTTCCAACTGTAGGATTTGATGCTAACCCTGATGTTGTGTCAGATTCCCCACACTTTACAGAAATCCACAAATCGCTTATTGGGCATTCCTCTCTTTGTTTTTCAGAGGCCCACATTGAGAATTCTTGAGCCTTTTTTGAAACTTTTGCGATTGTGTCAATATCTCCAACACCCTCGATACTAAATCCTTCCACAGGTTTTCCAGTTTTTGCAATAGCATCTACAATTCTTTTAGTCCATTTAGGCTCTATACCTATAACAATGACAGCAGCAACGTTAGGATTTTTGCCTGTTCCAATCATTGTTCTAAAATGTAATTCAAGATCAGCACCAAACTGCAATCTTCCGTAAGAATGGGGTAAAGCAATAGTCCCTTTAATATTATTAGATACGGCTTCAGCACACGCATTTGAAATATCATCAACAGGAAGAATAATTACATGATTTCTTGTACCCGCTCTTCCATTTTCTCTTTTGTAACCTAAAAAACTTTTTGGAATTTCCATTTTTACCATTTCTTTGTTTTTACATTATGTACATGAACATGGTCACCTTTTTTTATTGACTTAACAACTTTACCAATATCGTGTCCATATTTTATAATTGTGTCACCCTCTTTAAAATCTTGTAAAGCAATTTTGTGCCCAAGGGGAATTTCTGCCTCAGATTTAATATTGTTGGAGGCGTCATTTTCCATGATCCAACAACCACAATCTTGGCCTTTGGCAACCTTTTCAACAACTATTACCCCAACATTGTCTTTTTTATCATGGATTATTATGTCTGTTTTAGCCATTGTGACCATTTCTTAGTAGAAACTTTGAAAGAATTTATATATTAATCGATCGATTGCAAACAAAAATTATTGAGTTTTTTTATGACTAAAATGACAACAGAAGAAGCTTTTATTAAAGTTCTTCAAATGCATGGAATTGAACACGCTTTTGGAATTATAGGTTCTGCTTTTATGCCTATTTCAGATTTGTTTCCAAAAGCTGGTATAACATTCTGGGATGTAGCCCATGAGACGAACGGTGGATTAATTGCTGACGGTTACACAAGAGCTACTGGAAAAATGTCGATGGTGATAGCCCAAAATGGTCCAGGTATAACCGGATTAGTAACTCCGATTAAAACTGCTTATTGGAACCACACACCTTTATTAGTTGTGACGCCACAAGCTGCAAACAAAACTATGGGTCAAGGAGGTTTTCAAGAAGTTGAACAAATGAATTTATTTAAAGATATGGTTTGTTATCAAGAAGAAGTAAGAGATCCATCAAGGATGGCTGAAGTTCTTAATAGAGTTATTGAAAAAGCATTTAGAGGCTCTGCACCTGCGCAAATAAATGTTCCAAGAGATTATTGGACACAAGTTATAGATATTGAACTACCTCCTATTGTTAGATTTGAAAGACAAGGTGGGGGTAAAGAAGCAATCGAGAACGCAGCTAAACTTCTGTCTAAAGCTAAGTTTCCAGTAATTTTATCTGGAGCCGGAGTTGTTTTAGGTGGGGCAATTGATGAATGTAAAAAATTAGCTGAAAAATTGGATGCACCTGTTTGTAATGGTTATCAACATAATGATAGTTTTCCAGGAAGCCACCCTTTAGCTGTTGGACCTTTGGGATACAATGGATCTAAAGCTGCAATGGAATTAATATCCAAAGCAGATGTAGTACTAGCACTAGGCACCAGACTTAATCCTTTTTCAACATTACCTGGATATGGAATTGATTATTGGCCAAAAAAAGCAACAATAATTCAAGTGGATATGAATCCAGATAGAATTGGTCTTACCAAAAAAGTTTCAGTTGGAATTTGTGGAGATGCTAAACAAGTTGCTCAACAGATTTTAAATAAACTTTCTTCAGATGCTGGAAATACTGGTAGAGATGAGAGAAAAAATTTAATACATAAAACTAAATCTGCGTGGCTACAAACTTTATCTGGTTTAGATCATGAGGAAGATGATCCTGGTACAGTTTGGAATAAAGAAGCAAGGGAACGAGATAAAGACAGAATGTCTCCAAGACAAGCATGGAGAGCAATTCAAGACGCGTTACCTCAAGACGCAATTATCTCTAGCGACATAGGAAATAATTGTGCGATAGGAAATGCGTACCCAACTTTTGAAAAACCAAGAAAATATTTAGCACCTGGTTTATTTGGCCCTTGTGGTTATGGATTTCCGGCGATACTAGGTGCAAAAATCGGTTGTCCTCACACACCAGTGGTAGGATTTGCAGGTGATGGAGCTTTTGGAATTAGCATGAATGAAATGAGCTCATGTGCAAGAGAAGAATGGCCAGCTATCACTATGGTAATATTTAGAAATTATCAATGGGGTGCTGAAAAAAGAAATTCAATACTTTGGTTTGATGATAATTTTGTTGGGACAGAGCTTGATCCTGAATTAAGTTATGCAAAAGTTGCTAATGCTTGCGGATTAAAAGGAGTGACTTGTAAAACAATGGAAGAGACAACCAAAGCTATTAAAGATTCTTGCGAAGACCAAAAAAAAGGAATTACCACATTTATTGAAATAATTTTAAACCAAGAGCTTGGTGAACCATTTAGAAGAGATGCAATGAAAAAACCTGTTAAAGTTGCAGGTATCAACAAGTCAGATATGAAGCCACAAAAATCTCTTATTTAAATTTTTTAAAAATTACATCCTGATAGTGCAAGGTTGGAAATACAAATTTTTTCAATACCTTAAATTTTTTTTTGTATAAATAGCTTTTAATTTCATTGAAACTTTTCTTTTCGTATAGATT
>CACMAZ010000010.1 GCA_902611815.1 uncultured Pelagibacteraceae bacterium | reverse complement strand
TAAAAGTACTGAAAAAAGGATTTCAGTTACCCCAGAAAATGTAAAAAAATTTATTTCAAATGGTTTTAAAGTTTACCTTGAGAAAAATTATGGAGATCATTTAGATATTAATGATGAAAAATTTTCAGAAAATGGCGCCGAATTTTTTAGTGATAAAAAAAAAATTATCGAAGAGTCCGATATTTTGTTACAATTAAATTTACCAGATGAAAAAGACCTAGAAATATTAACCCCAAACAAAAATTTAATTGGTGTTTTTGATCCCACAAAAAACCAAGATCGTATTTCAAAACTTTCAAGTAATAATATAAACGTTTTCTCCTTAGAATTACTTCCTCGAATAACTCGAGCACAATCAATGGATATATTATCTTCGCAAGCAAACCTCGCTGGCTACAAAGCAGTCGTGGATGCATTTTCTTTTTTTAATAAGGCAATACCAATGATGATGACTGCAGCTGGAACTATTCCAGCAGCAAAAGTTCTAATAGTAGGGGCTGGAGTAGCAGGATTACAAGCAATCGCTACCGCAAAAAGAATGGGTGCAATTGTTTTTGCAACTGATGTAAGAATGGCTTCTAAAGAACAAGTTGAAAGTTTGGGTGGTAAGTTTTTAGTCGTTAAGGGTTCTGAAAATTTAGAAACATCAGGCGGTTATGCTAAGGAAACCTCTCCAGAATTTAAAAAAAAACAAGAGAAACTTTTACTGGAAACACTAAAGAAAATTGACATCGTAATTTGTACAGCTTTAATACCAGGAAAAAAAGCTCCAATAATAATAAAAGGTGATATGATTAAGAGCATGCCAAAAGGTTCAGTTATTTATGACTTAGCTGCGTCCCAAGGCGGAAATACAGAATTTACAAAACCTGATGAAATAGTTGATGTAAATGGAGTAAAAATATTAGGAGATAGTAATTTACTAAATAAACTTCCTGTGTCTGCATCGAACTTATACTCAAAAAATTTGCTTAACTTTGTTATTAATTTATACGACAAAAAAAATAACAAAATTAATATTAATTTAGAAGATGAAATAATAAAAAAAACTTTGGTGAAATAATATGGAAATTGATCCTTTTGTATTTAGATTAAGTATATTTATCTTGTCAATATTTGTCGGTTATTATGTTGTGTGGAGCGTAACTCCGTCTCTTCACACACCACTAATGTCTGTGACTAATGCAATCTCATCAGTCATTATAGTTGGAGCAATTATTGCCGCGTTAGCTGGAAATAATGAAAATATTTTCAACGAAGCAAGTATATTTGGATTTCTAGCAATTATATTAGCTGCTGTTAATATTTTTGGAGGATTCTTAGTAACACAAAGAATGTTAGCAATGTACAAAAAGAAGAAAAAATAATGATTTCAACAAATTTACTTGCTTTATTTTATTTAGTTTCTGGAGTGTTATTTATACTTGCTTTGAGAGGACTCTCATCTCCTGAGACATCAAGACAAGGTAATTTCTTTGGTATTTTGGGAATGCTAATTGCTGTTTTAGTAACTTTTTTATCAATAGGCAACTTCTCCACAAGCTTTATATATGTGATTCTTTTTCTTTTAATTGGTGGAGGCGTTGGGGCATTTATTGCATTTAAAATACCAATGACAGCTATGCCCGAGTTAGTAGCAGGTTTCCACAGCTTAGTAGGTTTAGCAGCAGTTTTTGTTGCAATTTCAGCTTTCTTGAATCCCGAAGCTTTTAATCTTGGTGTTTCTGGCAACATTAAGTTAGCTAGTTTAATTGAGATGTCAATTGGAGCGGCTGTTGGTGCTATAACTTTTTCTGGCTCAATAATCGCATTTTTAAAACTAAGGGGAATAATGTCTGGAGCACCGATTACATTCCCAGCTCAACATATCTTAAATTTAATTATCTTAATATCAATTATAGTATTAACCTACTTTCTCTGTGTAACGCAGTTGCCGAATTTATTTTGGTCTTTAATAGCTATTTCATTTTTGGTTGGAATATTATTAATTATACCTATTGGTGGTGCAGATATGCCAGTAGTGATTTCAATGTTGAACTCTTACTCGGGTTGGGCAGCTGCAGGAATAGGGTTTACTCTGGAAAATACAGCTTTAATAATTACAGGCGCTTTGGTTGGTTCCTCAGGGGCTATATTATCCTACATAATGTGCAAAGGAATGAATAGATCATTCTTCAGTGTAATTTTGGGAGGTTTTGGAGGTACTGATCAAACAACGAAATCTGGTAACAAAGAACAAAAACCTGTAAAAAGTGGAAATTCAGATGATGCTGCTTTTTTAATGAAAAATGCTTCATCAGTTATTATTGTTCCTGGATATGGAATGGCTGTTGCTCAGGCCCAACATGCATTGAGAGAAATGGTGGACACATTAAAGAAAAATGGAATTAAAGTTTCATATGCAATACATCCAGTTGCAGGAAGAATGCCTGGTCATATGAACGTATTGTTAGCTGAAGCCAATGTTCCATATGATGAAGTATTTGAAT
This sequence comes from uncultured Pelagibacteraceae bacterium, assembly GCA_902611815.1. GTDB lineage: Bacteria > Pseudomonadota > Alphaproteobacteria > Pelagibacterales > Pelagibacteraceae > Pelagibacter. Next base: position 40,052 of record CACMAZ010000010.1, on the reverse strand, counting down.
TAGAGGAAATAAATAATGATTTTGCTAATTGTGATGTTGCATATGTGATTGGAGCAAATGATGTTACAAATCCTGTAGCAAAAACTGATCCACAAAGCCCCATTTATGGGATGCCAATTTTAGATGTAGAAAAAGCTAAGTCAGTCTTATTCGTAAAAAGAAGTTTGTCCCCAGGATACGCTGGTGTGGACAATGATCTATTTTATAGAGAGAATACTTTAATGTTATTCGCTGATGCCAAAAAAATGACAGAGGATATTATAAAAAGTTTTTAAAAGTGACCCAAATTTATTGTGATATTGCAGATATAAAAACCATCAAAAAGTATTCCAGGAAAAAAATTGTTAAAGGGTTTACTACAAATCCTAGCTTGATGAGAAAAGCTGGTGCCAGGAATTATGAATTATATTCAAAAGAAATCTTAAAAGTATGTAAAAATAAACCCATATCATTTGAAGTTTTCGCTGATGATTACGAAAATATTTTAGAGCAAGCTTTAAAAATTAAATCTTGGGGTAAAAATGTTTTTGTCAAAATACCTGTAGAAAATTCTAAAGGCATGTTCATGGGAAAAGTTATAAATGAGTTAAGTAAAAATAATATTAAAATGAATATAACTGCAGTTTATTCACATAAACAAACATCTAAAATATTAAGCAAAATAAATGGAAAGTCTAAAGTTATTATATCGATATTTGCTGGTAGAGCTGGTGATGTTGGAAAAGATCCTGTTCCCGAAATAAAAAAAAGTATAAATTTTGCTAAAAAATTTAAAAATGTAAGAATACTTTGGGCTAGCGTAAGAGAACCGTATAATTATTTACAAGCATCTCAGCTTGGTTGTCATATTATAACAATACCACCAAGCATTATTTCAAAAATAGAGAGGTTTGGTAAATCATTTAAAAATTTGACTAACGACACTGTTAAAGCTTTTTTAGTTGATAGTAAAAAATCAAGATTTAAGATTTAATATTTGGTTGCGGGGGACGGATTTGAACCGCCGACCTTCAGGTTATGAGCCTGACGAGCTACCAGACTGCTCCACCCCGCGATATTAAATTCTATTTTTTAATTTATTTAATTTTTTTACTCTTTTAATATTTTCTTGAAGTATTCTTTTCTTTTTTTCAGACGGTTTTTCATAATTAGATTTCAGTTTAACAATTTTAAAGAAACCGTCTCTTTGAAGTTTTCTTTTTAAAACCCTCAAAGCTTGTTCTACATTATTATCTTTTACGTCTATTTTAATAACATCCTCCAAAAAAAGTAGTAGTTAACATTTAAAGAAAATTATGTCTATTAATTTTTTTATCCTGTTTGGATATTTTGTTTTTGGGCTTTTTCTTTAAGCTTTCTCTCTCTCTTTATACGCCTCTCAGCCTTTTCTAATGCATCTGAAAGATCCTTTTGAGAAAATAAATTTATAGCTACAGGATCTTTAGCATTCAAGTTATTAAAATTCCAATAACTTTTATTTCTAATAGCGACAACAGAGTTTTTTGTAATACCCACAAGTTTTGCAATTTGGGAGTCCTTCAATTGAGAATGATTTTTGATTAACCATAGCACAGAGTCTGGTTTATCTTGTCTTTTTGATAATGGAACATATTTTTTTAATTTCTTTTCAGTTTCCTCTACATCTATATCATAATTAATAATATTGAGTGGTCTATTCTGATCTTTACAAGATAAATCTATTTCTTCTCTAGTTAACTGCCCAGATGTAATCGGATTATAGGGCTTAATTCCCTTTGCCACCTCTCCATCTGCAATACCTTGAATCTCTATTTCGTGTAAATTACAAAAATTAGCAATTTGTTTGAATGTTAAAGTAGTGTTTTCAACAAGCCATACTGCAGTAGCCATTGGCATTAATGGTGTCGTTGTCATAATTAAATTTATTTCTTTGTTTCTGATTTAAAGTTTTGAAATTTTTTGTTAAATTTACTTACTCTACCTTTATCTAAGATTTTTTGTTTGCCGCCTGTCCACGCGGCATGAGATTTTGGGTCAATCTCAAGTTTTAACACGTCTCCATCGTTACCCCATGTAGATCTTGTCTCAAACTGTGTACCATCTGTCATTTCTACTTTTATTTTATGGTAATTTGGATGAATATTTTTTTTCATAGCGAATTTATAGCAAAAGAATATTATAAAACAATTAAAAGATATTTATTTTTTTGTTTAAATCGCTGCTTATTCTCTCATTTGATGCTTTAATACTAATTTTCTTAAATCGTTTTAAATCAAAATTGTCAACAACTCCACCTGCCTCCTTAATTAATATAGTACCTGCAGCAATGTCCCATAAATTCACATTCTTTTGTATACTACCATCAAATCTACCTGAAGATACGTAGGCTAAATCTAAAGCGGCACTACCAGTATTTCTTATAATTAAATTTTCAGGAATATCTTTTCTAAAATTTACTCCGTAAAGACAATCAGCAAGCTTATTTTTTTTAGAAACTCTAATGCTTTTATTATTTAAGTACGATCCACCATTTTTTTCTGCAAAAAACATCTCATCTTTTATTGGATCATATATAACACCAGCAATAATTTCTTTATCAATTAATAATCCAATTGATATACAAAAATGCGGAACTCCATTTAAAAAATTTGTCGTACCATCAATTGGGTCAATAATCCAATAATTATCTTTATCTTTATTTTCAATAAACCCTCTCTCTTCTGTGAGAATAGAAAAGTTTTTTTTAGATTTTTCGAGCTCTTGAATTATTATTTCTTCTACTTTTCTGTCCGCGTTAGTAACAAAATTATTTGGACCTTTTATAGAAATTTGCAATTTTTCTAATTCGCCAAAATCTCTTATTAAGATTTTTGAAGCTTTTTCTGCTGCTTTAATCATCAAATTCAAGTTAGGAGAAATAGAATTCATACTAAATTTTTTTCATATATTCCATAGTTCTTGTATCAACAATTATTTCATCACCGGCCTCAATAAAAGGAGGAACTTGAATACTCAAACCATTTTCTAAAGTTGCAGGTTTGTAAGATGAGGAGACTGTTTGCCCTTTTAAAGCTGCATCTGTAACTTTAATTTTGCAAGTTACTTGATTTGGCAACTCAACAGAAATTGCAATATCATTATAAAAGCTAATCGACACCTGTAAATTTTCAACAAGTAATTTACCTTTTTCCCCAACAATATTTTTTCTAATTTCAATTTGTTCAAACGACTTAGGTTCAATAAAAAAATAATTTTTCTCATCCTCGTAAAGATAATTATATTTTGTCTCTTCCAAGGAGGCCTTTTCAACCGTTTCACTCGATCTAAATCTTTCATTTAATTTAGTATTTTTATTAATACTTTTCATTTCTATTTGCGCAAATGCCCCACCTTTGCCAGGCTTCACATGTTGAGTTTTTAGTACCTGCCACAAATCATTTTTATACTCTAAAAGCATACCAACTCTAATTTCACCAGCGTTAATTTTCATTTAAACTTTTTAATAGCCTCTATAGGTTTTATTTTTTTGTTTTTCCAAATGTAGCCTGAAATAGCTAAAAAGTTCGCTTTATTCAATAGAAGTTTTTGGTAATTATTAGAATTAATTCCCCCAATGGCAACTATTGGTTTATTTGTAATCCTTCTAGCTTCTTTTAATGTTCTGACTGACGCTATGTATTTTACTTTTTTTGTTTTTGATAAATAAAAAGCTCCAAACGCTAAGTAATCAGCTTTATTTCTTATAGCGACTTTAGCTAATCTAATTGAATTGTGGCATGTAACACCAACTATTTTTTTTCCAATTATTTTTCTTGCATCTAAGATATTCATATCTTTTTGACCTAAGTGGCAACCATCTGCATTTAATTTTCTTGCTAAAAGAACATCATCATTAACAAGGAACTTTACATTAAAATTTTTACAGATTTTTTTAATTTTTTTTCCAATTATCAATTTTTTTTTAAATACTTCATTTTTAAGTCTAAGCTGAAAAAAACTAACTTTATTTTCTTTAAATATTTGAATTAAATCTCTGTAAAAAGATTTATTTATAGATAATGGAGAAATTAAATAAATAAATTTTTTTTTGTTAATTTTCAAGATCTTTAGACCATTTTCCTTGGGCTGCTAATGTATTCATTTTGGCTCGGTGGTTAAAAATCTTTTGTGTTCCTTCAATATTTTTTATGTCTTTTGACCAGAATTTTAAGGCGCCTTGTTGTAGTGCTCTACCATATGAAAAACTCATAATAAAATTAGTATCATTATTTTTATTTATAAGATTTAAGTTTTCTGTTGCTTCTATTTCAGATTGACCTCCAGATAAGAAAGCTATTCCCGGGACCTCTGAGGGAACAGAATTTTTCAAACATTCCAAGGTTAATTTTGCAACTTCCTCATTTGAGATTTTATTTTTACATTTGTTCCCGGCTAAAATCATGTTAGGTTTAAGTATTATTCCCCTCAAATCAACTTTGTGTAAAATTAGTTCATCAAAGCATTTTTTAATAACCTCTGATGTTTTTGAAAAGCAATCCTTTGCTAAGTGATCGCCATCCATTAATACTTCTGGCTCAACAATTGGAACCATATTACACTCTTGAACTAAAGCAGAATATCTAGCTAGTGCATGAGCATTTGACTGAATAGAAAGTTTGCTAGGATAACTTTTAGATATATTGTAAACACCTCTCCATTTCGTAAATTTTGCACCAAGTTTATAATAATCTTTTAATCTTTCTCTTAATCCATCTAAGCCCTCAGTGACTTTTTCATCTGGTGATCCCGCTAAAACCTTGGCTCCTGTATCCACTTTTATTCCTGGAGTAGAGCCCATGTTTAAAATTAACTCTGGTATCAAATTTTTTTTGGAAGTCTTTTGCCTTATTGTTTCATCATACAATATTACGCCACCTATACATTCTGTCATACTTGAAGCACTAAAAAGCGTTTCTCTAAATAATAATCTATTTTCTGGAGTTGATGGCACTTTCACTCCATCTAATCTCTTTGTCATAGTACCAGTGCTTTCATCTGCAGCAAGAATACCCTTGCCATTTTTTAAAATTTTAAGTGCGATGTTATTTAGTTCAGACATATTAACTTAAGGCTTTTATACCAGGAAGATCTTTTCCTTCAAGATATTCTAAAAATGCACCACCAGCAGTTGAAACAAAATTGAAATTTTTAATTAACTTGATTTCATTAACCAAAGCAACTGTATCACCTCCGCCTAAAACAGAATAAATTGGTTTGTTTTTATTTTTTTTTACAATTGCATTTGCAATTTCATAACTACCAATAGCAAAATTAGGGTTCTCGAAATACCCTGCTGGCCCATTCCACAAAACTGTTTCGCTATTTTCAATAACTCTTTGAATTATATTTATTGTTTTTGGTCCGATGTCTAAAATTAAGTCATCTTCTTCTATTTCATTCAATTCCTTAGCTTTAGATACACTATTAAGATTTTTTCCAACTAGCACATCTACAGGAAAAATAATTGAGCAAGAATGTTGCTTTGATGTTTCAAATATTTCGTTAATTATTTTTTCGCAATTTTCCTCCTTAATTGATTTCCCAATTTGATTTCCTTTGTGATTAAGAATGTTATTTGCCATTCCTCCTACAATAATAATATTATCAAATTTAGGTATTAAATTTTTAATTATCCCAATTTTAGTAGAAATTTTAGATCCTCCAATAATGCAAGTAACAGGTTTTTTAATTTCAGATGTAACTTTTTTTAAAGCACTCAATTCGGCCTCCAACTGAAGACCAGCAAAAGAGGGCAAAAACTCTGTAATTTTACATAAAGACGCGTGAGCTCTATGAGAGCATGAAAAAGCATCATTAACAAACAAATCTGCTAAACTTGCCAATTGTTTAGCAAATGAGGGATCGTTTTTCTCCTCTTCTCTATAAAATCTAATATTTTCTAAAAAAATAATTTCATCATCTTTATTTTTAAATAGATCTTCTTTTTTTAATTGGAAAACATCATCACTAATTAGATTAACTCTTCTGTTAATTTTTTTTTCTAAAATTTTACAAATAGGCTTAAGAGATAGACTGCTATTTTTTTCTCCTTTTGGGCGACCTACATGAGATACCACTATAATACGTGAATTTTTACTTAGTAAAAAATTGATTATTGGTAAAATTTTATCAATTCTTGTTTGATCTGTGATTAGTCCTTTTTTTAGTGGAACGTTTAAATCTAGCCTCAACAAAACTTTTTTTTGACTCAAATTCTCTTGATCTTTAATACTCTTCATTAAGAAATCTTGCGAAGATATTCTGCTATATCACACATTCTGTTAGAAAAACCCCACTCGTTATCGTACCAAGCTGAAATTTTACCCATGTTTTTATCAACAACATTTGTTAAACTTGCATCAACAATTGATGAAGCAGAATCGTGATTAAAATCCACCGATACAAGCTTTTCTTGTGTTACCTTTAAAACTTTATTTATTTTACTAAAATTTTTGAAAGCTAAATTTATTTTTTTAATGGTTAAATCTTTTTTTGTGTAAAAGACTAGTTCAACTAATGAAACATTGGGTGTGGGTACTCTCATTGCAATTCCTTCTAATTTTCCTTTTAACGAGGGTATAATATCACCGATTGCCTTTGAAGCTCCTGTTGAAGTCGGAACGATTGATTGACCAGCAGATCTAGCTCTTCTCGGATCTTTGTGAGAATTATCAAGCAGTCTTTGATCTGTAGTGTAAGAATGAATGGTTGTCATAAAACCTTTTTCAATCTCAAAATTGTTATTTAAAACATAGACCACAGGTGCTAAACAGTTAGTTGTGCATGAAGCAGCTGAAATAATTTTGTCCTTACCTAAAATATTCTTATGGTTAACTCCGTAAACTATAGTTTTATCAGCATTCTTACATGGAGCTGAGACAATTACTTTTTTGGCACCATTTTTAATGTGTGAAATTAATTTATCTTTTGAGTTAAATTTACCAGTACATTCAAGCACTATGTCGACATTATATTTTCTCCAAGAAATGCTACTTAAATTAGTTTCCTGTGAATAAGTAATTTTATTACCATTAATTATTAACTTATTATTTTCAACAGATATTTTTGCTTTAAATTTTCCATGTATGCTATCTCTTTTTATAAGCTCACTAGCTGTTCTGATATCTGCTCTATTATTAATATGATTAATTTTTAAATTTTTGTGTTTTTCCTCAAAAATTGATCTTAGAACCATCCTACCAATTCTTCCTAATCCATTTATTCCAATTTTTGCTTTCACAATTTTTCCTTAATTTTACTTACGATATTTTGTTCATTTAACTTAAAATAATCGTAAATATCTTTATATGGTGCACTTTTGCCAAAACTATCAATTCCAAAATTTAGACCATCAATTCCAGTATATTTTTTCCAATAACTAGTCTCTGATGCCTCTATTGAAACTTTCATCACGTGTTTTGTTAACGTTTCTGATTTATAATCATCACTCTGTAAATCAAATTTCTCATGACAAGGCATTGATATAACTTTTGAATAAATATTATCTGTGGCCAATTTATGACTGACTTTACATGCAAGATCTATCTCAGAACCACTTGAGATTAATATTAACTTTATTTCCTTTCCAGTCCTCATTATTTCATAGGCGCCCTTAGAACATTGATTAATATTTGAATAATCTTTTCTAATTGGATTTATTTTTTGTCTTGTCAGGGCAATTACACTTGGAGTGTTTTTATTTTCCAGAGCTAATTGCCAGCACTCAAATGTTTCTATTGTATCTGCTGGCCTAAAGACATTTAAATTCGGTATAGATCTTAACGCTGATAATTGTTCAATTGGTTGGTGTGTTGGCCCATCCTCACCTAGTCCAATCGAGTCATGAGTAAAAACAAAAATCACTTTTTGACCCATCATTGCAGACAGTCTAATTGATGGCTTACAATAATCACTGAATATTAAAAATGTTCCTCCATAAGGAATTAAATTGCTATGTAAAGATATTCCATTCATTATTCCACACATAGCGTGTTCTCTAACTCCATAATGGATATAATTTCCATTAAATTTTCCTGGTAAAATAATTTTATGATTTTTAGTTTTTGTATTATTAGAGCCAGCCAAATCAGCAGATCCCCCAACAAGATTTGATAATTTCGATGCAATCTCAAGAAACTTTTCAGAGGATTTTCTGGTTGCCATTGGTTCTAAAGTTTTAATATATCTTTTTTTTAATTCCTCAATTTCTTCACTTATAGAGTCTGGGATCAAATTTGTTTTTTTTAGATTTTCTTTTGAAGTTAATTTTTCTGCAACTGAAGATGCTTTATTTCCAATATCTCTCCATGCATTTAATATTCTGTCTGGAATTTCGAAAGGCTTATATTTCCAATTTAATTTTTTCCTAACAAGTTTCATTTCTTCTTGGCCTAAAGGGCTTCCATGAGATGATGCTTTGCCACCTTTGTTAGGAGAACCATAACCTATAGTTGTTTTGCAAGATATAGCAAAGGGTTTTTTTGAATTTTGAGCTTTTTTTAATGCATTAAAAATTTGTTTTTCGTTGTGCCCATTTATATCTAAATAACTCCATCCGTAACTTTCGAATCTTTTTTTGGTATTGTCTGATACTGCTAAGTTTGTTGGCCCATCTATTGAAACAGAATTATTATCAAATAACAATATAAGATTTTTTAGCTTCAAGTGACCTGCCAGACTCAAAGCCTCGTGACTAATGCCTTCCATTAAGCAACCATCTCCAGCTAAAACATAAGTTTTATGGTTTATAAATTTCTTACCAATTTTATTTCTTAAAATTTCCTCAGCTAATGCAAAACCAACTGCATTTGAAATCCCTTGACCAAGTGGCCCTGTAGTCGTTTCAATACCAGAGTTTGGATGATACTCAGGATGGCCCGCACATATAGAATCTAACTTCCTGAAATTTTTAATATCATCTAAAGAAACACTTTTATATCCGGTTAGATAAAGCAAAGAATATAGAAGCATTGATCCGTGTCCTGCTGATAAAATAAATCTATCTCTGTTTATCCAACTTGGATTTTTTGGATCAAATCTTAAAAAATTCTTAAACAAAACTGTTGCGACATCAGCCATTCCCATAGGCATACCTGGATGACCAGAGCTTGCTGCTTCTACCGCATCAATTGATAAAAATCTAATTGCGTTAGCTAATTGTTTATGTTCTACTTTCAATTGTTGACCTATCTAGACTAAGATGATTCAATTTAATAATATTATATATATATGAAATACTTCGGTGAGAAAGAAAAAAAGCTGGAAATAGCTCTGGACAAATTAAAAAAACTTAATTTGATAGATGAAGATAGTCAAAAAAATCTTAAATTTTTATCAGACCAAAAAAATCAATTAGAAATTGAAAAAAAAGAACTTCAAAGTAAACATGAAAATCTAATCAATGAACATCAGCAGTTAAAGGATCATTTAAAGAGTATTAAAGATAAAAATTCCGCACATAAATTAGATCAACTTAAATTTGATGAAAAAATTGATGAATTAAATCAAGAAACAGATATCTTATTAGATGAAATTGATAAATGGCAAATGTAAATATAAAATTCAATGGTAAAGATTTTCTTTTGTCTTGTGATGACGGTCAGGAGGAACATTTAGAAGAGTTAGCTAACCATCTTGGGGCTAAATTTGAGAAGTTAAAAACTGATTTAGGAAATATTGGTGAGAGCAAGTTACTTTTAATTACCTCAATTAAAATTATGGATGAATATTTTGAAACTAAAAAAAAAGTTCATATAAACAAACAAGAAATAAAAAATATCACTGAAAAATTTAAAGAATTAAAATCTTTAGCATACAACTATAAGGATGATAAAGAGAATGAGATAAAACAACTTTCCGATAGTATTTCTAAACTAGAAAATGAGATACAAAATTTGAAAAACGAATATGACAAAATAATATCTAATACAACACAACAAATAGAAGAATTTGTTCAAAAAACAAATTTTAAAAACTAGTTTTTTTTGTGAAAAAAACTCAATTAAGAAAAAAAATATTAAAAAAGAGGAAATATTTTAATATTAAGGATAAAGAAATCAATTTTAGTAAATTAATTAAATTATTGAAACGAGAAGTCAGTAGCAAGAAAATAGGCATATATTATCCAATTGGATCTGAAGTTTCTACAATTAGCCTTATTAAGAATTTAAGAAATAAAAAATATATTATTTCATTACCGGTTCTAGAAAAAAACTTTAAAATGTCATTCTACGAATGGAATGAAAATAGTTCACTAAAAATCAATAATTTTGGTATCCCGGAACCATTTAAATTAAAAAAAATTACACCTTCAGCGCTGATCATACCAACTGTTGCTTTTGATGCTAATTTAAACAGACTTGGATATGGTGGCGGATTTTATGATAGATTTATAAATAAGATAGAAAAATCAAAAAAAATTTTAAAAATTGGTCTTGCTCTTTCATGTCAAAAAATAAATAAAGTTCCTACAAATAAATTTGATAAAAAAATGAATTATATATTTACAGAAAATAAAGTTTATAAATGAGAATACTATTCCTAGGAGATATTGTTGGACCTTCAGGTTGCAATGCAGTTAAGCAACTTTTGCCAAATATAATTAATAAAAAAACCATCAATTTTGTTGTTGCTAATGGTGAAAATGCTGCAGAAAATGGTGTGGGTATAACAGAAAAAATCTGCAATGAATTATATCAATCTGGAATAAATGTTCTAACTACGGGAAACCATGTTTGGGATCAAAAGGAAACAGTAGAACATATTGAGAGAGAAAAAAAACTTTTAAGGCCTTATAACTTAACAAATCCATCTCCCGGAAAAGGTTTTGAAATTTTTCATAGCAAAAATAACTTCAAAGTTGGTGTATTAAATTTAATGGGAAATGTTTTTATGAGAAAATGCGATGATGTTTTTATAGAAATTGAAAAATTTTTAAAGAATTACAATCTTAAAAAAAATTATGATTTTTTGATAGTTGATATACATGGAGAAATAACTAGTGAGAAAATGGCAATTGGTCATTTGTTTGATGGTAAAGCAACATTGATAACAGGAACTCATACACATGTTCCAACTAATGACGCAAGAATTTTAAAAAAAGGTTCTGCCTACATAACAGACTCTGGAATGTGTGGCGATTATGACTCTGTAATAGGCATGAATAAGGATAATTCAATAAATAAGTTTTTTAAAAAAAAAGCTGAAAAACATTTTCCAGCCTTAGGAGAAGGAACTTTATCGGGGGTAATTGTTGATTGTTGCACTGAAACAGGTTTAGCTAAGAATATAAATAGTTTTGTAATGGGGGGTGTTCTACAAAGCATAATTTGATATGGCAGGTCATTCTCACTGGGCTGGAATTAAACACAAAAAAGGAAGAGCAGATAAAGAGAGGTCAAAAATTTTCTCAAAATTATCTAGAGAAATTACTGTTGCCGCTAAGTTAGGTGATAAAGATCCTGATATGAACCACAGATTAAGATCTGCTATTCAAGCTGCAAGGTCAGCTAATATGCCTAAAGATAATATTGATAGAGCTATCGATAAATCAAAATTTAACGATCAATCTAATTTTGAAGAAATAAGATATGAGGGTTTTGGTAATTATAAAATTGCAGTAATTATTGAGGCATTGACAGACAATAAAAACAGAACAGCTTCAAAAATAAGAGAAATTTTCCAAAAAAATGGTGGAAATTTAGGGACCTTAGGGTCAGCCGCTCATAATTTCAAACATCTCGGGATTATAAGAGTTGATGTAACACAGATAGATGCCGAAACAATGCTGGAAATAGCAATTAATTCTGGAGCAGATGAGTGCTTTTCAAACAAGAGTTATCATGAAATACATTGTAATAAAGAAAATATTTATGATGTAAAAAAAATTATGGAAAAAAAAATTAATAATTTCTTGTCTACAAATATTGAGTGGTATCCACTTAATAAAGTTAACTTGAAAAAAGAACAATTTGTGGAAGCTAAAAAGTTTATAGAGACCTTAGAGGATCACGATGATGTTCAAAAGGTTTACTCCAATCTAGAAATGATAGAATAACAGATGTTAATTATAGGCATAGATCCAGGTATAAAAGGAGCCATATGCATCTTAAAAGATGGAAAAATTTTGGATGTTTTTGATATGCCAATAATGCCTGTTGGCAAAAAAAATAAATCACAGGTTAATGGATCACAAATTTATAATGAAATTCAAAAAGCAATTATTCATGAGAACAAAAAAGATATAAAAGTAGTGATAGAACAAGTTTCAGCAATGCCTGGTCAAGGAGTTACAAGCATGTTTAATTTTGGGCAGTCTTTTGGTGTACTTAAAGGAATATTTTCTGCTATGCAAATACCCATGGATTTTATTTCTCCCGTCAAATGGAAAAAACATTATAACCTTATAAATACCCAAAAAGATTCTAGCAGAACTAAAGCAATTGAGTTTTTTCCTTACATTTCTTCACAATTATCAAGAAAAAAAGATGCTAATAAAGCCGATGCGATATTAATTGCTAGCTTTTACTATCAAAACCAAAAAAATTAAGACAAATTGATGACACATTTTAGTGTGAAAGATTTTTTATGGAAGCAGATATAACCTCACAAGCAGTTGGCTTAGGCAGCTCAGTTGATTTTTCTTTAATGAGCCTGTTCTTAAGAGCAGATATCGTTGTTAAATCAGTTATTATCTTACTAATAGCAGCATCAATATACTCATGGGCAATAATTATAGAAAAGTTTAAGATGTTTAAAAAAATAAATCAAAGTACTTTCGAATTTGAGGAAAAATTTTGGAAATCTAAATCTGCTGAAAGTTTTTACAACAATCTTCCTGCAAATAAAGATGATCCCATGTCTAATGTTTTTAGAAAAACTATGCAGGTTGTTCTAAAATCAAGATCTAGAAGTAATTTAAACGAAAAATTAACTAGTTTATTAGAATCAAATATAGAGTCGGAAGTAAATTTTTTAGAAAAAAATTTTTCATTTCTTGCTACAGTAGGTTCTACTGCACCATTTATAGGTTTATTTGGAACTGTCTGGGGTATAATGAATTCATTTCAATCGATAGCTGTTTCAAGAAATACTAGTTTAGCGATTGTTGCTCCAGGAATTGCCGAGGCATTATTTGCAACTGCGTTAGGTTTATTGGCTGCGATACCGGCAGTTGTTGCTTATAATAAATTCAATAATGATTCTAAGAAATATTCTCAAAGATTAGAAAACTTTGCTAAAAGATTTTTATCTATAATTTGAAATTATGGCTTTTGGTTTAAAAAAAAATTCTAAAGAACCAATGAGTGAAATAAACGTTACACCCTTTGTGGATGTTATGCTCGTTTTATTAATTGTATTTATGGTTACAGCCCCTTTGTTGACAGTCGGTGTTCAGGTTGATCTACCAGAAAGTTCTGCAGACTCATTACCAGAGGAGCAAGAACCTTTAACCCTAACAATTAATTCTAAGGGTGAAATATTTATTCAAGAAGCAAAAGTTGATTATGATAATGTAATTGCAAAAATACTCGCAGTTTCAAAAAACAGAACAGACACAAGAATTTATGTGAGAGGTGACAAAACAATTAACTATGGAAGAGTTCTTGAGGTTATGGGCATGTTGTCAGGCTCTGGTTTTACAAAAGTAGCTTTAATTTCAGAACCTTATAAAGAGAGATGAAATTAATTAATCTTTTACAAAAAGACGATAGGTTAATGATAAAGAATATTGCGATTTCATCAGCATTGCATATTTTTTTAGTTGTTATAACTGCTCTTACTTTTCCTTTCATAGCAAAAAAACCTATTGATTTACCTCCTCTTATATCTATAGAGCTTATTCAAATTACTGATAAAACAAACATACCTTTCGCACCTAAAGCAAAAAAAATTATTGAGAAAGTTAAGGAAAAAGAAAAACTTGTTTCAGAGCAAGCACCCCCAAAACAAGTTAAAAAAGAAAAACCCGACGCAATACCATTGCCAGATCAAAACCAAGAAATAGTTAAAAAACCTGAAAAGGATGTTCAAAATCCTGAGAAAATTGATGATGAAGTTAAACAAGTATCTGAATTTGAAAAAGATGAATTATTTGATCCAAACAATATTGCTGCATTAATTGATAAATCTAAAGAGGAATTAGCAGAAACAACTAACAAAACTGATAAAATTACTCAATCAAACCAAAAAAATATTACAACAAGCGCTTTAACCTTGAGTGAGGAAGATGCGTTAAAAGCACAAATCTTTGGTTGTTGGAGCATTCCATTAGGGCTACCTTACAACGAAAACTTATTAGTAAGAATTAAATTAAGTTTAAAACCTGATGGTACGGTAATAAATTCTGAAATTTTAGATCATGCAAGAATGAATAAACCTGGACAAGGTTTTTATAAAGTGCTTGCAGAAAGCGCATTAAGGGCAATTAGGCTTTGTCAACCTTTAAGAGTACCTACAACTGGATACGAAAGATGGAAAGATCTTCAATTAAATTTTGATGCTAGAGAAATGTTAAAAGGATGAAAAAAATTAAGTTATACATATTTGCACTACTTTTTCTGATAATACCAAAAACTTCATTTGGATTAATTGAGGTTGACATTACTAGAGGTAACCTGAACCCACTCCCTATAGCAGTGTCTCCGTTATTTGTTGAGTCAAAGTCAATTAAAAAATTCCAAAATTTATTAAAAAAAGAAAATATTGGTGAAGATATATCCTCTGTTGTAGAAAATAATTTAAAGTCCTCTGGACTTTTTAATCCTCTTAAAAAAGAAGCATTCTTGCAAAAACCTGACATAGCTCACTTAAAACCAAGATTTGAAGATTGGTCTTTGATTAAAGCTCAAGCTCTTATCACTGGTGAGGTTAAATATGAGAACGAAAAACTTAGAGTAGAGTTTAGATTATGGGATGTTCTTGCAGGAAAAGAAATGATGGCATTAGCTTTCACAACAGTGCCAGATAATTGGAGAAGAGTGGGCCACATTATTACAGATAAAGTTTATCAAAGGTTAACTGGTGAAAAAGGTTATTTTGACACTAGGATCATTTACGTTTCTGAAGAAGGACCGAAGACTAATAGAGTTAAGAAATTGGCAATTATGGATCAAGATGGATTTAACACAAAGTATTTAACTTTAGGCAATGAGCTGGTGTTAACCCCAAGATTTAACCCAACAAACCAAATGGTTACTTATTTATCATATTTTAAAAACTTACCTAGAGTTTATCTATTAGATATTGAAACAGGAGTTCAAGAAGTTGTTGGTGATTTTCCAGGAATGACATTCGCACCAAGATTCTCTCCAGATGGAAAAAAAATAATTATGAGTTTTGCCAAAGATGGTAACTCAGATATATACACAATGGATCTTGAAAATAGAATTGTTGAAAAAATTACCAATCATCCTTCTATAGATACTTCACCATCATTTTCACCTGATGGTAAATATATATGCTTTAACTCTGATAGGAGTGGCTACCAACAAATTTATGTCATGAAAAGCGATGGCTCAAAAGTTAAAAGAATTTCTTTTGGCAAGGGTTTGTACGGCACCCCAGTATGGTCTCCAAGGGGAGATTTGATAGCATTTACCAAACTTCATAAAGGCAAATTCTATATTGGTGTAATGAGAGTTGATGGAAGTGGAGAAAGATTACTAACAGAAAATTATTACCAAGAGGCACCATCATGGTCTCCTAACGGTAGAGTACTAATATTCTATAGGGAAACCAAGTCAGATTCTGAAGGTAAAGGTTTTTCAGCAAAATTATGGTCTATAGATTTGACTGGATATAATGAGAGATTAGTTGATACCAAAACTGATGCTTCAGACCCATCCTGGTCGTCATTATTAAGTGAATAATAATGGAAAATTTACTAAAACATATTAAATTCTTGATTTTTAAGCTTGAAAGATCTATTTAGGTGTGAAAAAGTAAATATTTATATTTAAGGAGCAGTAATGAAACTAAACAAAATTTTTAAGAACATCCTTTTTGTTGTATTAGCAGGTATATTTTTATCTGCTTGCGCGACGAAAAAAGTATCAAATCAAATGCAGGGGGATGTTTACACTGGTAAAGATACAGTTGAATATTTGGCATCAGGAGTACCGGACAGAGTTTTCTTTGCAACTAATGAGTCAGTCTTAACAACTGCTTCTAGAGAAACTTTAAGAAAACAAGCTGCTTGGTTAAGAAAAAATTCAAAAGTTAACGTTGTATTAGAAGGTCATGCAGATGAAAGAGGAACAAGAGAATACAACCTTGCTTTAGGTGAAAGAAGAGCTAACGCTGCTAAAGACTATTTAATGACTTATGGAATATCTGGGAACAGAATATCAGTAATAAGTTATGGTAAAGAAAGACCAGTAGACTCTGGATCGAATCCATTAGCTTGGTCAAAAAATAGAAGATCAGTAACAGTAAAAGCAAACTAATTAGTTAAAAATCTAGACCCTGGTTTAAAAAACTAGGGTCTTTTTTTTGCCATCATTATAAATATTAATCAGAATATGGTTTCTGAAAAAATTTTTAGTAAAACATTTTTTTATTTTATTATAGTTTTAAGCATCTTAATTTCTCCCTCAAGTGCCGAAGAGAATAATCTCGAAATTTTGGAAAAATTAAAACAAGATATTAAAACCTTAGAGAAAGCTGTTTATTCACAGTCATCAGAAAATATTACCAGCAATAGTTCAGTATTAAGTAGCAATGACGAAGATGTCCTAACTAGACATTTATTGAAGTTATCAGAGATTGAACAACAGTTTCAACAATTAACTAATAAGTTTGAAGAAATTAATTTTAAAATTGACAAACTTTCCAGCAGGCTATCTAAAGTACAGGCTGATAATCAGTTAAGATTCCAAGAACTAGAAGTTGGCAATGTTAACAACGTTGTTACTTCAAAACCTGATAAAACTTTACCTGGCTCATCCCAACCTCAAGACTTAGGTGCAATCACTTACAAAGATACTGAAACACAAGATTTAGTACAAAAAACACAATCTATTGAAACAACGAGCAGTGTAGTTACAGAAAATTTTGTAACAGAAGAAAAAATTTTACCAAAAACGGATCCAAACGAGCAATATAGTTTTGCAACTAGTCTTTTAAAACAAGGTGATTACACAACAGCCGAAAGAGCTTTAAGAGAATTCGTGATGGATAATCCAGAACATAACTTAGCTGGGAATGCTCAATATTGGTATGCAGAAACTTTCAGAATAAGACAATTGTATACTGATGCCGCGTCAGCATATTTAGAGGGTTATCAAAAATATCCAAAGAGTGAAAAGGCAGCTATAAATTTACTGAAGCTTGGAGTATCATTAGTTCAAATTGGAGAAAAAGATCAAGGGTGTTTAATGATTAAGGGGGTAAAAAAGGAGTATCCGAAAGCTAAACAATCTGTACTTCAAAAAGCTAAATATGAAGAGAAAAAGTTTGACTGCCAAAAACAAAGTTCATAAAAAAATTTTAGGTCATCTTAATAACAAAGAATTTAAAAAGATTTATAAAAAATTTGAGGAATTTTTAAAATTTAGAAAAATTAATACTTTTGCTGTTTCTTTATCAGGTGGTTCAGACAGCCTTGCGCTTGCATACTTTTCAAAATGTTTTCAAATTTTAAACAATAAAAAAGTTTATTATGTTCATATTGATCACAAAATTAGAAAAAACTCATCTAAAGAAGCTAGAGATTTAAAATTTTTGATGAATAAATCCCTCATTAAATGTGAAATATTACCTTGGAAAAAAATTACAAAAAGTAGAATTACTCAGGAAAATGCTAGAATAGCCAGATATGGTTTGCTAGAGAGATTCTGCAAAAAAAAGAGAATTAATGCATTGTTATTAGGTCATCATCAGGATGATTTATACGAAAATTTTTTTATTAGAATGTTAAGAGGCTCTGGAATTAGAGGATTAACATCATTTTCATCACAAGATACTTTTATCAATAAAAGTTTAAAAGGGTATAGGCCTTTCCTAAATATTACAAAAAAAACATTACTAAAAGTTACAAACAAAGTTTTTGGTTATTATATTGATGATCCTTCTAATTCTAATGATCAGTTTTTAAGAACTAGAGTAAGAAATTTATTGAAGAGTCTGCAAAATGAGGGTTTTGATAAAAAAAAATTTGATTTAACCTATTGCAATTTACATTCTGCTAACGAAACATTGAAATATTATTCAGATCAAAATATTTCTAAAAACACTAACTATTTTAGTAAAAATCTTAAAGATGCAGTAGTCATAAATCATAAATTTTTTAAACAACCAGATGAAATTATCCTTAGATCACTTTCAAACCTAATTTCAAAAACAAACAACAAGTACTATTATCCAAGAGGTAAATCCTTGCTAAAAAAAATCTACGAAATAAAAGGTAATTATTTTAAAAAAACTACTTTAGGCGGCTGTATTATAGAAAGAGTTAATAATACAACGCTAATTTACCCTGAAAACATAAAATAAACTTAATTATGTTACAATTTAGCACTTGTTTAATTTAGAATAATTCTTACTTTAAACTCTGATTATGAATTTTAAAAATTTAGCAATGTGGGCAATTATAGTCGTTTTGACTATAGGATTGTATAATATGTTTAAAAATCCACAAAATATTAAATCAACAAATAATGAAAAAATTATTTTTTCAGAATTTTTAAAGGAAGTTGATAACGGAAGAGTTGTAGAGGTTCAGATACAAGGAAACAACATAAAAGGTGTAATGGCAAATGGTAAAACCTTCACTACTTATTCTGCAAACTATCCAAATTTAGTAGAAAAGTTATCTGAAAGCGGAGTAAGTATTTCAGCTGTTCCAACAGATGAAAAAATGCCATCACTCCTTGGAGTTCTTTTATCCTGGTTTCCAATGTTGCTATTAATCGCAGTTTGGATTTTCTTTATGAGACAAATGCAAGGTGGCAAAGGTGGAGCCATGGGTTTTGGAAGATCTAAAGCGAAGATGATGAATGAAGTTAAAGGAAAAGTTACTTTTAATGATGTAGCAGGTGTTGAAGAAGCAAAAGAAGAAGTTGAAGAAGTTGTTGAATTTTTAAAAGATCCAAAAAAATTTAGTAGATTAGGTGGTAAAATACCTCGAGGTTGTCTTTTAGTTGGACCACCAGGAACTGGTAAGACACTTCTTGCAAGAGCAATAGCAGGGGAAGCAGGCGTCCCATTCTTTACGATATCAGGTTCAGATTTTGTCGAAATGTTCGTTGGAGTAGGAGCATCAAGAGTTCGTGACATGTTTGAACAGGGTAAAAAACATTCTCCTTGCATTATTTTTATAGATGAAATTGATGCCGTCGGGAGAAGCAGAGGTGCTGGTTTGGGTGGAGGTAATGATGAAAGAGAGCAGACACTAAACCAATTGTTAGTTGAGATGGATGGGTTTGATACAAATGAAGGAGTAATAATTATTGCAGCAACAAACAGACCTGACGTTCTAGATCCCGCTTTATTAAGACCAGGAAGATTTGACAGACAAGTTGTTGTATCCAATCCAGATATAATCGGAAGAGAAAAAATTCTAAAAGTCCATGCTAAAAAAATATCGATGTCTCCGGACGTGAATTTGAGAACTGTTGCTAGAGGAACCCCGGGTTTTTCTGGTGCTGACTTAGCTAACCTTGTTAACGAGGCAGCTTTATTAGCAGCAAGAAAAAATAAAAGAATTGTAACATCCCAAGAATTCGAAGAAGCAAAAGATAAGGTTATGATGGGTGCTGAAAGAAGATCAATGGTAATGACAGAAGAGGAGAAAAAATTAACTGCATACCATGAAGCGGGACATGCAATCGTTACTCTTAACGAAAAAGCCGCATATCCTATTCATAAGGCAACAATAATTCCAAGAGGAAGAGCTTTAGGAATGGTAATGCAACTACCAGAAAGGGATGAAGTATCCCAAACAAGAGAGCAACTACATGCCCAAATGGCAATTGCTATGGGAGGAAGAGTAGCTGAAGAAATTATTTTTGGAGACGATAAGGTAACAACTGGAGCTTCTAGCGATATTGAGCAAGCTACAAAAAGAGCTAGAGCTATGGTGATGAGAGCTGGATTAAGTAAAGAATTAGGTCCTATACTTTACGGTGAAAATGAGGAAGAGGTTTTCCTTGGCAGGTCAGTTGCTAGACAACAAAATATGTCTGAAGAAACAGCGAGAAAAGTGGATGCTGAAATTAAAAGATTTGTAGACATGGGATATGAAAGAGCTAAAAAAATTCTTAAAGAAAAGATTGAGGATTTACATAAATTAGCGAAAGCTCTGCTAGTGTATGAAACTTTAACAGGTTCTGAAATAGAGGACTTAATTAACAAAAATGTCTATCCGCCTAATAAAGAAGACTTAAAAGTTGAGGAAGATAATTCGGGTTCTGCATTAGGATCTATTGGTTTAAAACCTAAAATAGTTCATTAAAATTAATGTCAAAATATTACACAAGAGCGTGTAATTTTTATTACGGCAAATCATCATTAGAAATGCTTAAGAAAAAAAAAGCACTTCCATTGCATGGTAATAAAGAATTATCTTTTGATACGGTTGAAATTTTATCAAGAAAAAAAAAAAGAAAAATAAACATTAATATTATCAATTCATTAAGTTTTGATCTAAAAAAAAAAATAAAAAAGGACTTAAAGAAAATCACCAAAAAAAAATCATTTTGCAAGATTAACTTAAAAGAACCATTATTGATCGGAATATTAAATCTCACACCTGATAGTTTTTCAGATGGAGGACAGTATAATCAAATTGGCACAGCATTAAAAAGAGTGAAATCACTATTAAAAGCTGGTTGTAAAATTGTTGATGTAGGAGGAGAATCAACCCGACCAGGATCTAAAGATATAGATGAAAATATTGAATGGAAAAGAATAAAAAATTTACTAAAAAGAATTAGAAATTATAATTTTTTGTTATCTTTAGATACTAGAAAAACTTTTGTTATGCATAAAGCTTTAAGATATAAACTTAACATTATTAACGATGTTTCAGGCTTTTCATACGATTCCAAAACTATAGATTTCCTTAAAAAAACAAAACTTCCTTTGATTATTAATCATTCAAAAGGAGAACCAAAGACGATGCAAAGAAAACCTTCTTACAAGAATGTTCTTCTCGAGATATATGATTTTTTTGAAAAAAAAATTGATCTTTTAAGAAAAGCTGGCATAAAGCATAACAATATTGTTTTAGATCCAGGAATAGGTTTTGGAAAAAACTTGAAACATAATATTACCATAATGAACAATATTTCGATCTTCCACTCTTTAGGTTTTCCTATAATGTTAGGCTCTTCTAGAAAAAGATTTATAAAATATATTTCTGGTAAGAATGATAGCAATATTAGACTTGGAGGCACATTAGCGTCATCCATTCATGCTATGATGAATGGAGTTCAATTAATGAGAGTTCATGACTTTAATGAAATTTCTCAAGGATTAAAGGTGTTTAAATCTATTAACAAATAAAATGTCAAAAAAATATTTTGGAACTGATGGAATTCGAGGAAAAGTTAATCAAGGAAAAATCAATGGTGAAATGTTTTTCAAATTTGGTTTAGCAGCTGGAACTTATTTTAAGAATCTAAGAAAATCTAAACAAGTAGCAATTATTGCGAAAGATACAAGATTATCAGGTTATACATTAGAGCCCGCGCTTGTCTCAGGTCTTGCATCAGCTGGAATGCACGTATTTTTATTGGGACCTTTACCAACAAACGGACTTGCAATGTTAACAAAAAAAATGAAAGCAAATATGGGAATCATGATAACCGCATCTCATAATCCTTATTACGACAATGGTTTAAAACTTTTTGGTCCAGATGGATTAAAATTATCAGATAAAATTGAAATGAGAATTGAAAAACTTATAGATTCTCAAATAATAAAAAATTTATCTAACCCTAAAAGATTGGGTAGAGTTAAAAGATTAGAAAATGCGAATGATGACTATATTAAAATTTTAAAAAAAAATTTCCCTGGAAACTTTAATCTTAAAAAAATGAGGATTGCAATAGATTGTGCTAATGGTGCTGGATATAAATCAGCCCCAAATCTTTTAAAATCACTTGGTGCAAAAATTTATGAGACTGGAACTTCACCTAATGGATTTAATATAAACTCAAAATGTGGATCGACTTTCCCACAAAAAATACAATCATTTGTAAGAAAAAATAAAGCACACATTGGTATAGCTTTAGATGGTGATGCTGACAGGGTAATACTAGCAGATGAAAAAGGCAAAATAATAGATGGAGACCAAATTATTGGAATGTTGGCCACAAGATGGAAGAGAAAAAAAATATTAAAAGGTGGTGTAGTCGGAACCTTAATGTCAAATTATGGACTACAAAAATATTTCAAAAATGAAAAAATAAAATTCTTAAGGGCAAAAGTTGGTGACAGATATGTAAAAGAAAAAATGCAGAAAAATAAATTTAATTTGGGAGGTGAGCAATCAGGACATATTATTTTGGGAAAATTTGCGACCACAGGAGACGGCTTATTGGTTGCTTTAGAAGTATTGTTTGCAATGAGAAAAGGCAAAAAAGCTAGTGAAATTTTTAACGTATTTAAACCAACTAAACAATTATTGGAAAATGTTACTGTTAAAGATAAATCAATCATAGATACTCTTAAGTGTAAAAATGCTATCAAAAAAGCCTCTAAAGTAATTAAAAAGCAAGGAAGAATTTTGGTAAGAAAATCTGGCACAGAACCTAAAATTAGAATAATGGTTGAAACAGATAATAAAAAATTATTATTAAATTGTATAAATATTGTTAAAAGATCTTTGAATTAATTTGAAAATAAAATCTAAAGTATTAGTGATTGCAGGGTCAGACTCGTCTGGCGGAGCAGGTATTCAAGCAGATATTAAAACTATTACAGCCCTCGGTTCTTATGCAATGACAGCAATTACAGCGGTCACGTCTCAAAATACTGTTGGAATAAATTCTATAATTCCAATCCCGATAAATGTAATTTCAAAGCAAATTGAATTTACCTCAAAAGACATAAAACCAGATGCGATTAAAATAGGGATGTTGCATTCTGAAAGTGTGATTAAAACAGTTCTAAAATCATTAAATAAATTAAATATTAAAAAAATTATACTTGATCCAGTGATGGTAGCAAAAGGAGGTCAAAGATTAGTTAATAAAAAATCAATCAGATTATTGAAAAATAATTTATTAAAAAAAGTTACATTAGTTACTCCCAATGTTCCTGAAGCAGAAGTTCTTTCAGGTATTTCTATAAAAACAGTTCAAGACATGGTTAATGCTGCAAAAAAAATAAATATTTTAGGTGTAAAAAATGTTTTAATAAAAGGCGGCCATCTCAATACAAAGAAAATTCACGACGTACTTTTAAGTGATAATAAAGTAGAGATATTCTATAGCAAAAAAATAATAACAAAAAATACCCATGGAACTGGCTGTACTCTTTCAAGTGCAATTGCTACATTTTATTCATGTGGAAAAACTCTAAAGAAATCTTGTGAGCTGGGAATAAATTATGTTAACCGTGCTATAATGTTAGGACCAAATTATGGTAAAGGCCATGGACCAATTAATCATATAAATAATATAGAAATAAAAAAAATTAAATGAAAAACGTTGCAGTAGTTGGATCTCAATGGGGTGATGAAGGAAAAGGAAAAATCGTAGATTGGTTGTCTAGTGAAGCTGATATTGTAGTGAGATTTCAAGGAGGCCATAACGCTGGGCATACGCTGGTGATAGATGGTATTACGTACAAGTTAAGACTTTTACCATCAGGAATAGTAAGAAAAGACAAAATTTCAATAATTGGAAATGGTGTGGTGGTTGATCCTTGGGCTTTGTTAGATGAAATTGATGAGATTAAATCTAAGGGTGTTAAAGTTAGTCCAGAAAATCTAATAATATCTGAGTCTGCAAATTTAATATTGCCATTTCATAAAGAAATGGATGAAATTAGAGAGGACGCTGCAGGAAATGCTAAAATTGGAACTACCAGAAGAGGTATTGGACCTGCATATGAAGACAAAGTTGGCCGAAGATCTATAAGAGTAATGGACTTAGTATCTGAGGAAAATTTAGACCACAGGCTTGAAACTGTATTGCTACATCATAACGCTATAAGAAAAGGACTGGGGAAAAAGGTCTACAAAAAAGATAAATTAAAAAAGGATTTATTAAAAATTGCTCCAGAAATTTTAAAATATTCAAAACCAGTATGGAAAAAAATAGATGAATTTAAATCTCAAAACAAAAAAATTTTATTTGAAGGTGCACAAGGGGTTCTTTTAGATGTTGATCACGGTACCTATCCATTTGTAACTTCTTCCAATACTGTTGCGTCTTCAGCTGCCACTGGTTCAGGTTGTGGGCCAAATTCCATAAATTATGTTTTAGGTATAACAAAAGCTTACACAACTAGAGTTGGTGAAGGACCTTTTCCCACAGAGTTAAAAGATAAAATTGGTGAAGAACTTGGTACCAAAGGTAAGGAGTTTGGAACGGTAACTAGCAGAAAAAGACGTTGTGGTTGGTTTGATGGGGTTTTAGTTAGACAAACAATTAAAATTTCAGGAATTAATGGAATAGCCCTAACTAAGCTCGATGTTCTGGATGATTTAGATCATGTGAAAATGTGTGTTGCATATGAATTAGATGGAAATAAGATTGATTATTTACCAGCAGCAGTTGACGATCAATTAAAAGTAAAGCCGATTTATAAATCTTTTGAAGGCTGGAAAACTTCTACAAAAGGAACAAAAAATTTTAAAGATTTGCCTGAAAATGCAAAAAAATATATTCGTGAATTAGAGCAATTTATAGAAACTAAAGTATCAAGTATCTCAACTAGCCCCGAAAGAAATGATACTATCTTAATTGTAGATCCCTTTAAAGATTAATTAGCAGGTAATAAATTTTTAGAGTTAGCCGAGTTAAGCATATGTTTTTGAAGTTTTTCAAATGCTTTATTCTCAATTTGTCTTATTCTTTCTCTACTGATTTTAAATTTTTTACTCAAGTCCTCTAAAGTTTTTGGACTATCAGTCAAACGTCTTGAATACAAAATTTCTTTCTCTCTTTCGTTAAGAATTTTTATTGAATCTTTTAATAGATCTTTTCTTTGCTCCATTTCTTCTTGATGAGCAATTTTTAGATCATGGTCCATTGTTTTATCGACTACCCAATCTTGCCATTCATCCCCATCTTCACCAATTGGTGCATTCAGTGATTGTTCTTTACCCGACAATCGTCTATTCATTGAAACAACTTCATCTTCACTTACATCTAAAGTTGATGCAATTTTTTTAACGTCTTCATCTTTTAAATCTCCTTCATTTTTAGGAGCAATTTGATTTTTTAATTTTTTTAAATTGAAAAATAATTTTTTTTGAGCTGTGGTAGTACCTATTTTTACTAAACTCCAAGATCTCAAAATATATTCTTGTATAGCAGCCTTTATCCACCACATTGCATATGTTGCAAGTCTAAAACCTTTTTCAGGTTCAAATTTCTTAACAGCTTGCATTAGACCCACGTTGCCTTCTGATATTATTTCATTTAAGGGCAAACCATATCCCTTATAGCCCATTGCAATTTTAGCAACTAATCTCAAGTGACTTGTAACTAATTTTTCTGCAGATTTAACATTACCCGTATTTTTCCAATTTTTTGCTAACATGTACTCTTCTTCTGCATCAAGCATAGGAAACTTTTTGATTTGCTCTAAATATAGAGATAAACCACCTTCGTTGGTTAAAGCTGGATATTTGAATGTTGAACTACTCATTTGTAAGACTTATTTAATTAATTTTTTTAAATTTACAATGTATAAAATTTTAAGCATTTCTTAGGCTTTTTAGAATATTTTCAAGATCATTGGGTAATTTAGATTTAAAATTCATTCTTTTATTTTTAGTCGGATGAGTGAATCCTAAGCTGACGGCATGTAAAAATTGCCTGTCTAAATTCATGATTTTTTTTTCCAAGTCTTTATTTAAATTTTTTATTTTTTTAAATTTCTTTTTATATTTTTGATCACCAACTATGTTGTTACCTTTATAACTCATATGAACTCTTATTTGATGGGTTCTTCCAGTTTCTAATTTACACTCAATTAAACTAAAAGTGGGAACTGTTTCTTTTTCGAATATTTCAAGCGTTTTATAATTTGTAATTGAATTTTTCCCTTTCGATAAACTAACAGACATTAATTGTCTATTTTTGGAGCTTCTTGTTATTAAAGTTTCTATTCTACCATTACTGGGTCTAAGTTTTCCCCAAACTAAAGTTTGATATTTTCTTTCTATTGAGTGTTCACTGAATTGATTTGACAAATTTTTATGCGTAAAATTGTTTTTTGCTATTACAACCAATCCCGAAGTATGTTTGTCAATTCTATGAACTATACCTGGTCTTAGTTCACCGTTAATATTTGACAACTTTTTTTTATAATTGATTAATGCGTTAACAAGTGTTTTGTCTTTATTACCTGCTCCTGGATGCATTGATATGTCTGCTTTTTTATTTAACACAAGCAAATCATTATCCTCATAAATTATCTCAATTTTATATTCAAATGGTTTAAGGTTTACTTCTTCAGGCTCAGGAATTATTAAGCTAATTTTATCGTTTATTTTGATTTTTTTAGAGGGATCATCATTAAGTTTATTGTTTATACTTAAATTTTTTTTAAGTATTAAATTCTTGATTCTAGATCTACTTAAATCTTTTTCATATTTATTTATAAATTGATCTACCCTAAGAATATCATCCTGTGTCCCTACTAATAAATTAATGATTTTTTTCATAAATTACTATATTAATACTTTATGCGCTCGTAGCTCAACTGGATAGAGCGCCAGATTTCGGCTCTGGAGGTTCAGGGTTCGACTCCTTGCGAGCGCACCAAAAATTATTCACCTATATTAATTAATGTCCCTTTATCACGTGCCTTATTAAAAGAATAGTAAAATAGGGAAACTCCTAAAAATAGATAAAAAATGTTTAAATATATTGCAGACATTATACTTGAATAATCCACAGTATTATTTACTAAAATTGATCTTGCTTCTTCAAAAATATAAACCAAAGGTAATAACTTTGCTACAGTTTGAAAAAACTCGGGCAATATTTCAATCGGATAATAAATACATCCCAAAGGTGCTAATAAAAAAAGCGATGACCATGCAATGTTTTCAAACGCTGGCCCATATCTCAGTAGACCTGATGAAACAAATAAGCCTAATGTAATCCCAAATGCATATAAACTAAAAAATAATAAAAAAAGAGGCGTGCCAAGATCTAAAATTGATATACCAAATAATGGTGAGGTAATTAATATTGCAGGCACCAAACCTATCAAAGTTCTTAAAAGAGCAGTCAAAACTAATGATATAATTATTTCACTTATACGAAGAGGGGCAATAAATAAATTAGTAAAATTTCTACTCCAAATCTCCTCTAAAAATAACATATTGAAACTTATGCTTGATCTAAACAAAAAATCGTAAAGAATTGCGCAACTTAGTATGACCCCAACAGTATTATTGTAGTAGTCACTATAAACCGTAAAAAACTTTGAAATAAAACCCCAAAGAATTATTTGTATTGTAGGCCAATAAATTAAGTCTAAAATTCTTGGTAGAGAACCTTTTATTAAAAAAAAGTGTCTTAAGAAAAGTCCTAAAATTCTATTATAGCTCATTTTTAGTTCTATTAAGTTTTAAAAAAACTTCTTCTAGGTTTTTTTTACCATGTTTATTAATAATTTCTGACGGCGTGCCTCTATCTATAATTTTTCCGTCTTTCATCATTAAAATACTTTTGCAAAGCCTTTTTACTTCATCCATATTATGGGAAGCAAGCAAGATTGACATTTTTTTTTCTGATGAAATTTTTTCTATAAAAGTTCTGACAAAGTCTCCAGTTTCTGGATCTAATGAAGCTGTTGGCTCATCTAATAATAAAATGTCTGGATCATTAACTACTGCTTTTGCAAGACTAACTCTATTTTTTTGGCCTGAGGAAAGTTCGCCAGTTTTTTTATTTATGAATTCACTCAATCTTAATGTTTCGGTAAGATAATCAATACGATTATTTATACCATGAACAGAATATAATTTACCATAAACCATAAGATTTTCTTTGACAGTAAGTTTTTTCGGTAACTCAATATAAGGAGAAATAAAATTCATTTTTTTTAGAAGATTTATTCTATTCTTTTCAACATTAAGACCATTTATTATAACCTCACCACTCGTTGGTTTTAATAAGCCCAACATCATACCAATTGTTGTAGTTTTGCCGCAACCATTTGGGCCTAGCAAACCGAGAATTTCACTTTCATTTATACTAAAACTAATTTCTTTTACAGCTTCAAAACTTGAAAAATTTTTAGATAAATTATTTACGCTTACCAAAGTATTCATTTATTTTTTGAGGAAGCTTTTTGCAGCCTGTCATTTATTGCTAACCCAATCCCTTTATTTTCTATTTTTTCAACAGCAATTTTTTTATATCCTTTTTTTTTAATTATTCTTAAAACAGAATACAGGTTTCTTGCCGCCTCTTTTAAATTTTTGTTTTTACTAAGATAGTGAAAATTTTTATTACTATTTTTTCTTTTTTTAATTAGTATAAATGCCTCATCTTGACCTGCTTCTTTACAGTTCATTCTTAACGGTATACCTGGAGAATAATGCAGTCTATTTTGACCTGGTACTTTTATATAAGTTTTTTTTCTGTAAAATAACTTTCTTTTTAATGCTTTACTTAATTTATTAATATCTATACTGCCAATACGAAGGACTTCAGGCTTACCTATTAAATTTATAATTGTAGACTCTAAACCAATCTTAGAAAGACCTCCCTCAATAATATATTTTATTTTTTTACCAAACTCTTCTTTTACATGGTTTTTTGTTACAGGACTTACTCTTGAAGAAATGTTTGCGCTAGGAGCAGCCAATGGATAATTTAAAATTTTCAAAAGACTTTTAGCTCTAGGATGTGATGGAAATCTAACAGCAAGTGTTTTTTTCTTATTTGTTACAAATTTTGAAATTTTACTATCCTTTTTTAATTTTAAAATAAACGTTAGTGGACCTGGACAAAATTTATTATAAAGATCTGTAAAATTCTTATTTAAAATACAATCTCTTTTTAACATTTCAAGACTGTCATAATGAACAATTAAGGGATTATTTTTTGGCCTTTTTTTTAATTTGAATATTTTTAATACAGCCTTACTGGAGTAAGCGTTAGCAGCTAGTCCATAAACGGTTTCTGTTGGCATACCTATACAATTGTGTTTATCGAGGAAATATTTACCTTTTTTAATATTTGAAAGATTATTATTCATGTAATAATAAAACTAATATATGAAAGATAAAAATTTACCAGATGATATTAAAGCAAAGTCACTAGATGAATTAAGAGAAATTCTCAATAGTTTATTAACTAAAATCGAAACATCTCCAAATTTGGAAAATTCTGCTGATGATTACCAAAAATTAATTAAAGTTAACAATTTAATAGAAAAAAAATTTCAATCTCTTTCAAAAGAAATTAGCAATAATTCAAAATCAAAAATTGACGAAATTATAAAAAATGCAAAAAAAACTAAATAAAGTTGCAAAAGATACTAATACTTTCTTAAAAAATTACCTCAGAAACCAGAAACAAACAAAATTAATAGATCCAATCAAATATGGATTGTTTCCTGGTGGAAAAAAAATAAGGGTAAAAATTTTAGTTGATATAGGTAAGATTTTATCAGTTCCTTACAGACATTTAATTAGAATCGGAGCTGCCATAGAGTGTATTCATGCATATTCATTAATTCACGATGATTTACCATGTATGGATGATGATGACATAAGAAGAGGAAAGTTAACTGTTCATAAAAAATATGGAGAGTCGACAGCTGTTTTGGCAGGTAATTCACTTTTAACAATGGCTTTTGAAATAATTAGTGAAAAAAAATTCCCTATACAAGATAAAAAGAAAAACCAGCTTGTTCATATTCTTGCAGCTAGCTCAGGTCATACCGGAATAGCGGGCGGGCAGTTTCTTGATTTGAGTTTTGAAAGACAGAGAATAGGAAAAAGTAAAATATTAGAAATGCAATTAAACAAAACTGGTAAGTTGTTTATGTTCTCAACTTTAGCTCCAGCAATTTTGAGTAATAAGAAAAATATATTTAAAAAATTTTCTAATTTAGGTCTAGAGATAGGTTTATTATTTCAAATAATTGATGATTTGTTAGATTTTAAGGGAAATGCAAAAAAATTAGGCAAAAAAATTCACAAAGACAAGAAAAAAGGCAAAGCAACTTTAATAAGTTTACTCGGATACAAAAATACTGTTAAGTACTGTAATTTTAAAAAAGATAAAATTTTTAAAGATTTAAAAAGCTTAAAGAAAAGCAATGATTTAAAAGATACAATAGAATTTATTGTTAATAGAGAAAAATGAAAGAATATAATTTTTTAGATAAAGTAAAATTTCCATCCGATGTTAGAAAATTAAAATTAAGTGAACTTGAAGCACTTTCTAATGAAGTAAGAGAGGAACTGATTGATGCTGTTTCTGTTACTGGAGGTCACCTAGGAGCTGGATTAGGTGTGGTTGAACTCAGTGTTGCTTTACACTATGTTTTTGATACTCCAAATGATAAATTAGTTTGGGATGTGGGACATCAATCCTATCCGCACAAAATTCTAACTGGACGTAAAGAAAAAATTAGAACTTTAAGACAAGGAAATGGCTTATCCGGTTTCACAAAAAGATCAGAGAGCGAATATGATCCTTTTGGTGCAGCTCATAGTTCCACATCTATTTCTGCAGCACTTGGTATAGCAACAGCTAATAAACTATCAAAAAAAAATGATAATGTAGTTGCAGTAATTGGAGATGGAGCAATTAGTGCCGGCATGGCTTATGAAGCAATGAATAATGCCGGAACTTCAAAAACAAAAATGATAGTTATTTTAAACGATAATGATATGTCAATTGCAAAACCTGTTGGAGCAATGAGAACATATCTAGCAAAATTATTTACTGGCAAGATGTATTTTAGTTTTAGGGAAACTGTAAAATTAATTATTTCATCATTTTCTAAAAGATTTAGTAAAAAAGCTGGACAAGCCGAAGATTTTTTTAGAAGTGCTGTCACAGGAGGCACCTTATTTAATTCATTAGGATTTTATTATGTAGGTCCAATAGATGGTCATGATATCGAAACACTTGTTTCAGTTTTAAAAAACGCAAAAAACAGTAATTTTAATGGACCTATAATGATACATATCAAAACTGAAAAAGGGAAAGGATATCAATTTGCAGAGAAGTCAAACGATAAGTTTCATGGAGTTTCAAAATTTAATGTCAAAACAGGAGTCCAGCAAAAGTCAAAAGCAACTGTACCATCTTATACTAAAGTTTTTGCTGAAACATTAATTAGACATGCTGAGAGAGATAGTAAAATAATTGGAGTTACAGCAGCTATGCCATCTGGTACTGGCATGGATTTATTTGGAAAAAAATTTCCTGAAAGAATGTACGATGTTGGAATAGCTGAACAGCACGCGGTCACATTTTCTGGGGGATTAGCAACAGAGGGATACAAACCTTATGCTGCTATATATTCTACTTTTTTACAAAGGGCTTATGATCAAGTTGTGCATGATATTGCAATTCAAAGCTTACCAGTTAGGTTTGCAATCGATAGAGCTGGATTAGTTGGAGCTGACGGCCCAACGCACGCAGGCTCATTTGATATTACATTTTTATCTACATTGCCAAATTTTGTTGTGATGGCAGCTAGCGATGAGTCAGAGTTAGTTAAGATGATTAATACCTCGGTTGATATAAATGACAGACCAAGTGCCTTTAGATACCCAAGAGGTAATGGGTTTGGAATTATGCTTCCAGATATAAGTGAAAAAATTGAAATTGGAAAAGGCAGAATAATTCAAGAGGGAAAAAAAATAGCTTTAATTAATTTTGGAGCACGATTAAATGAGTGCAAAATTGCAGCACAAAATTTGGAGAAAAAAGGCTTAAGCATAACTATTGTAGATGCAAGATTTTGTAAGCCACTTGATGAAAATTTAATGTGGCAAGTTGCTAGAAATCACGAAATATTAATTTCAATTGAGGAGGGCTCAATAGGTGGATTTGGCTCTCACTTAAGTAAGTTTTTATCCGATAAATCTTTATTAGAAAAAATAAAATTCAGATCTATGATTTTGCCTGATAGATTTATAGAGCACAATGATCCAAAAAAAATGTATGAAGAGGCTGGCTTAGATAGCCAGGCAATAGAAAACAAAATTTACGAAATAATCGACTCTAAAATTCTAGCTCAGAAGCAGAATTAATTACCGCACTGAGCTTTATTCATTAAATAATGATCGAGTAACACGCAATGCATCATTGCTTCACCAATAGGGACCGCTCTTATTCCAACACATGGGTCGTGACGCCCTTTAACCGATATAGAAGTATTTTTTCCGAATTTATCAATAGTTTTTCTAGAGGATAGAATCGATGAAGTTGGTTTTACAGCAAAAGAAACTATTATTTCTTGTCCACTAGATATACCTCCAAGTATACCTCCGGCTTTATTTGATTTAAATTTGATATTTTTTCCTTTTGAAATAATCTCATCAGAATTTTCTTCACCAGTTAATTGAGCTGAATTCATACCAGATCCTATATTTACTCCTTTAACTGCATTAATACTCATCATTGCTGATGCTAAATCCATATCAAGCTTTGCATAGATAGGTGCTCCTAGCCCGACTGGCACACCTCTTGCTCTGACTTCAATAATTGCGCCACATGATGAACCTGATTTTCTGATGGCCAATAAATATTTTTCCCATAACTTTATAATTTTTTTATCTGGACAAAAAAATGGATTTTTCCCTATTTCTTTATCATTCCATCTAGCTACATCACAACCTAATATTCCAAGTTGGGTAACCGCTCCTACGACTTTATATTTTTTCCCTATTTTTTTTTCTAAAACTTTTTTTGCTATTGCTCCAGCGGCTACTCTAGAGGCAGTTTCTCGTGCTGACTGTCTACCGCCTCCTCGGTAATCTCTAATCCCATATTTTTTAAAATATGTAAAATCTGCGTGACCAGGTCTAAATTTATTTTTTATGGTTTCGTAGTCTCTTGACCTCATATCCTTGTTATAAATAATTAGTGATATAGGGGTCCCTGTCGTTTTTCCTTCAAAAACTCCTGACAATATCTCAACTTTATCATCTTCTTTTCTTTGCGTAGTAAACTTTGATTGCCCTGGTTTTCTTTTATTTAGTTCTTTTTGAATATCTTCCTGCTTTAAAGCTATATTGGGCGGACAACCATCAACAACACATCCTATAGCTGGCCCATGAGACTCTCCCCATGTAGTAAAACGAAAAAACTTTCCAAAAGTATTAAATGACATTATTGTATTATATAAATTATTTTGTTTAAATTATGAATCAAAAAAACTCTCTTGGTCTAGATATTTGCTTTAAGGATGAGGATAATCCTTTTAAATTATTTGAAGAATGGTTTGATTTGGCCAAAGAAAAAGAGCCAAATGACCCAAATGCCTTAGCATTGGCAACTTCTGATAAAGAGGGAAATCCTAATGTACGAATGGTTTTATTGAAAGGCTTCAGCGAGAAAGGTTTTGTGTTTTATACAAATTTAAACAGTCCAAAAAGCAAAGCTTTGTTTGCTAACCCTAAAGCCTCAATGTGCTTTCATTGGAAAAGTTTATTAAGACAAATAAGAATTTTTGGATCAATAGAAAATGTCTCAGAAAAAGAAGCTAATGATTATTATAATTCAAGAAAATATGGTAGCAGAATAGGAGCTTGGGCATCAAAACAAAGTACAACTTTAAAAAATAGAGATGAGCTATTATCATCTATAGAAAAATACAAAAAAAAATATCCAGACACAAATGAAGTGCCAAGACCTGAACATTGGTCAGGATGGAGATTAATTCCAAATGAAATAGAATTTTGGTTAGACGGTGAAAATAGAATTCATGAAAGATTAAAATACAAATTTGAACAAAATAAATGGGATAAGTTTTTACTTAGTCCTTAAAAAGATCTCTCGATACTAAAAGATGTTAACTTTTTTAGAATATTCTTTTCTTCACAATCTTTAATAACATTTAAAGAATTTGACGCTAGCGAAATAAAATAATCCGCTTTTTGGTAACATTCTGATATCACATTATATTTTGTTATCAGATCTAACACGAACTTAAATTCATTTTCATTACGATATTCTTTTGTAAACAATTTTTTTAATTTTATTTTTTCATCTGGATTACATTTTTGGTTTAATATGATTACAGGAAGTGTAATTTTACCCTCAAAAAAGTCATTTCCAATTTTTTTCCCAAATTTTTGTATTTGAGAGTTGTAATCTAAAGTATCATCAGCAATTTGAAATGTTATACCTAGATTTTTGCCATATGAGTCTAAAGCATCCTTAATTTTCTCCTCTTGCTTACCAAGTATTGCACCAACTCTGCTAGAAGCTGAAAATAAGGAAGCTGTTTTAGATGTTATTATTTTTAAATATGTTTCTTCTATAATATCTAACTCAGACTTATGTTGTAATTGTAATACTTCACCTTGTGCAATTTGTGCTGAAGTTGATGATAATAATTTTAAAACTTCAATATTCCCATCTTCCACCATCATTTCAAAACATCTACTTAAAAGATAATCCCCGACCAGAATTGAGGCGTTGTTTCCCCAAATTGATCTAGGAGTTTTTTTTCCTCTCCTAATTTCTCCATTATCAAGTACATCATCGTGCATTAACGTAGCAGCATGAATTAACTCGACACATGCAGCAAGATTTACGTCTCTACCACCTTTTGAATAACCACATAATTTTGCAGATCCTAAAGTTATTAAAGCCCTAAGTCTTTTTCCACCTGTGCTTAAGTTGTAATTTGTCATCTTTTCTACCAAAGAGACATCACTTTTTAACTTATTTTTGATCTTATCTTCAACAAGCTCTAATTTATGCTCTACAGAATTTTTAAGATCCAAATAAGCATTATTAATTTTTGTTTTAAGTTGTATTACCGAACCCATGAACTTAAGTTAATATAATTGTGCATTAATCATACTTATCAATTGACGCACCCTAAACTTCAACTATAAGTAGACTTTATATTCTTAAAAAAATTTTATAAGCATTAACAATGTTCTCTTTTTTCAAAAAAAAAAAAATTATTCCTCATATAAGATTAACTGGTGTCATAGGAAGCGTAGGAAAATTTAAACAAGGAATTGATTTTAATGGTCAAGAAGAAATTATTAAAAAAGCCTTTGCAATAAAAAAGTCACCTGCAATTGCTATATCAATTAATTCACCTGGGGGATCACCAGTACAATCCCATTTAATTTATAGTTTCATTAGAAGACTTGCTAAAAAAGAAAAAAAGAAAGTTATTGTTTTTGCTGAGGATGTTGCTGCATCAGGTGGATATCTTATAGCCTGTGCTGGGGATGAAATTTATGCCAATTCAAGTTCTATAATTGGATCTATAGGTGTTATTTATTCATCATTCGGATTTAAAGATTTAATTCAAAAAATTGGAGTACAAAGAAGAGTTTATACAGCTGGAAAGAATAAAAGCACTTTAGATCCATTTATGGATGAAAAAAAAGAGGATATTGATAGACTTAAAAATATTCAATTGGATCTTCATAAAGATTTTATAAATGTTGTTGAAACTAGCAGAGGATCAAAACTAAAAAAAGATTTAGGAATAGAATTATTTTCTGGGGAGTTTTGGTCTGGTAGCAAATCAAAAGAATTGGGATTAATTGACGGAATAGGTGATGCAAACCACATTTTAAAAGAAATTTATGGTGAAGATGTTGTAATTAAAAAATTTGAGAAGGGTAAAGGATGGCTTGCTAAAAAATTATCCTCAGAAAATTATATTGATAGTTTGTCAAATGTAATCGAAGAAAAATCTATTTGGCAAAGGTATGGCTTCTAAAAAAAAAACTAAGATACAAACTTTTCAAGACACAATTTTTACTCTACAAAAATTTTGGGCAAATCATGGGTGTGTAATTTTACAACCATATGATTTAGAAGTAGGGGCTGGAACTTTTCATCCAGCTACAACTCTGAGATCACTTGGACCAAAACCTTGGAAATCAGCTTATGTCCAACCATCTAGAAGACCAACCGATGGAAGATACGGAGAAAACCCAAATAGATTACAACACTACTATCAGTTCCAAGTAATAATAAAACCATCACCCAAAAATATAAAAAAATTATATTTAAATAGCTTAGAAAACCTTGGCATTAAACATAGTGAACATGATATTAGATTTGTAGAAGATGATTGGGAAAGTCCAACCCTAGGTGCTGCTGGATTGGGCTGGGAGGTTTGGTGTGATGGTATGGAAGTAACTCAATTTACTTATTTTCAAAAAATGGCTGGCATGGATTGTAAACCTATTTCAGTTGAACTTACATATGGACTAGAAAGACTTTGCATGTTTACCCAACAGAAAAAAAACGTGTTTGATTTAGTTTGGAATAACGAAGGTATTCTTTATAGGGATGTTTTTTTACAATCAGAAAAAGAATTTTCAGCTTATAATTTTGAATTTGCAAATGTAGATAATCTGTTCAAAATTTTTGATATGGTTGAGCTAGAAACAAAATTATTACTAGAAAAAAAACTGCCATTACCCGCTTACGATCAATGTTTAAAAGCAAGTCATGTTTTTAACGTTTTAGATGCAAGAGGAGCGATTAGTGTTGCTCAAAGAGCAGAGTATATTGCAAAGATAAGAGATATGACAAAAAGCGTAGGACAAGTTTGGGTAGATAACCAAAAATAAAAATAAAATGTCAGAATTTTTTATAGAACTTTTTAGTGAAGAAATTCCTGCAAATTTACAAAATAAAACAAGACAAGATTTTTTTCAAAATTTAAAAGAGTTTTTAGAAAAAGAACACATAAAATATAGTGGTGAAGCTAAAGCTTTTTCAATACCGAATAGATTAATCATTTATTTTCAAAATATATCAAAAAAGATTACCAAAAAAGAAAATGAAATTAGGGGCCCCAATATTAATGCTCCAGAGGATGCTTTAAATGGTTTTTTAAAATCATATAAGATATCCATAGATAAAACTTATAAAAAAAAAACAGATAAAGGAGAATTTTATTTCTTCAAAAAACCCTCTGAAAGTGTTGAAACAAAGTTTGTTTTGCAAAAAAATTTACCAAAAATTTTAGATAAGACATCTTGGAAGAAATCTATGCGCTGGGCTGACCATGAACTATATTGGGGAAGGCCACTTAAATCTATACTTTGTTGTTTTGACAATAAGACTTTGGAATTTGAATACCATCACCTAGTTTCATCAAATATCACTTTCATCGATAAAGATTTTGAGCAAAAAACAAAGAAGTTTGTCAGATTT
The DNA here is from genome assembly GCA_902611815.1 of uncultured Pelagibacteraceae bacterium. Lineage (GTDB taxonomy): Bacteria > Pseudomonadota > Alphaproteobacteria > Pelagibacterales > Pelagibacteraceae > Pelagibacter. The sequence continues at coordinate 2,502 of CACMAZ010000010.1, read as the reverse complement.
AAGGATTACCTAGCTTTTTTTAAGTCACAAAATATCATATTAGATAATGAAAAAAGAGAGAAATTTATTGTAGATCAATTGAACAGAATAGCAAAAAAAGAAAACTTACAAATTCATTTCAACTCTACTCTTTTAAATGAAGTCACCAACATAGTTGAAAAACCAAATATAATTAAATGTAGATTTAATAAAAGATTTCTTGAGATCCCAGATGATATTTTGGCGACCACAATGCAGGTTCATCAAAAGTATTTTCCGACATTTGATAGCAGAGATAAATTAACAAATAATTTTTTTCTAGTTGCAGATAATAAAGACAGTAAAGGTTTAATAAAAATAGGTAATGAAAATGTAGTCGAAGCCCGTTTAAATGATGCGAAGTTCTTTTGGGATAAAAATAAAACTCAGAATTTGGTTAAGGGCATATCAAATTTAAAAAAACTAAGTTATTTTGAGGGATTAGGATCTTACTTTGAAAAAATTCAAAGACTTAGAAAATTAGGTGCCTTAATTTCTGACGAATTACTAATAAGCAAAGAAAAAGTTGAGATAGCCAGTTCAATTTGTAAAGTAGATTTGACATCAGATTTAGTAAATGAGTTCCCGGAACTTCAAGGCGTAATGGGAGGTCATTTTGCAAAATCACAAGGTTTTGATAACGATATATGCTTGGCTATAAGGGAACATTATTTACCCATAGGTCCAGAAACAAAAACTCCCAAAAAACCTTATTCTGTTACATTAGCTATGAGCGATAAATTGGATACTCTGTCAGGTTTCTTTGCAATTAATTTAAAGCCTACCAGTTCAAAAGACCCATTTGCGTTGAGAAGATCTGCTATTGGTCTTATTAGACTAATAGTAGAAAATAAATTAGAAATTAAATTAAAGGATATAATAAATTATTCATTTTCACTTTTTAGTGAACAGGATGTGAATTTTGATATTAAATTAGCTGAACAGGATTTATATAAATTCATATCAGATAGACTAAGATTTTATATGAAAGAAAAAAATATTAGACCAGATATTATTGAATGTTCTATGAGTAGTTACAATACAGATCAAATTTATAAAATATATAATAAAGCGTTTATTTTAAATAAACTAATCGATAAAAATATAGGTCAAGATATTATTTTCTCATATAAAAGAGCCTCAAATATTTTAAGTGATGAGGTTAAAAAAAATAAATTTGAATTGTCCGAGACTACTGATCCAGGATTATTCAAAAATGACTCTGAAAAAAAATTATATAAAAAGATACAGGAAATAAGAAAATATTTTACAAGTCTAGGTAGTGGTGAGAATTGTGAGAAAACTCTTGAGGTGTTGGCAGAAGCAAAAATAGAAGTATCAAATTTTTTTGAGGATGTAATTGTCAATGATGATGATGAGGTATTAAAAAAAAATCGTTTGGAACTTTTACAATTGTTATGTAAAACCTTCAATAATTATATAAATTTTTCAAATATAGAGAGCGCTTAATGAGTGATTTAGTTTTTAATTTTAATTCTAAAAAGCCAAAGAATTTTAAAAACCCAAAATTTATCTTAGGTGGCAAAGGCGCAAACTTGGCTCAAATGGGAAAACTAGGATTACCAGTTCCCCCTGGCTTCACAATTTCCACAGAAGTTTGTGAAATTTTTTACAAAAATAATAAAAAATTGAATTCAAAACTGATTAAATCTATTAACCTTGAATTAAAACAAGTTGAAACTGAGTGTGGAAAAAAATTTGGCGATTTAAACAATCCACTTTTGGTTTCAGTTAGATCTGGGGCAAGAGTCTCTATGCCAGGAATGATGGATACCATTTTAAATCTTGGATTAAATGATAAAACTGTAAACGCATTAGCTAAAAAAACTTCTAACATGAGATTTGCAAAAGATAGCTACAGAAGATTCATTCAGATGTATTCAAACGTTGTTTTAGGAATAGAAAGTTATAATTTTGAGGAACTGATCGAAAACTATAAGTTAACAAAGGGTGTTTTAATGGACACTGATCTAGATGAAAATGATTGGGATGGTTTAATTAAAGATTTCAAAAATGTTGTTAAAGAAAAAACAAAGAAACAATTTCCCCAAGATGTATATGAACAATTATATGGAGCAATTTCTGCTGTGTTTTTGTCTTGGGAAAGCAATAGAGCAAAAGTTTATAGAAAGTTAAATCAAATACCATCTGAATGGGGAACAGCTGTTAATGTTCAATCAATGGTTTTTGGAAATATGGGAGACGATTGTGCAACTGGGGTTGTTTTTACAAGAAATCCATCTGATGGAAAAAATGAAATTTATGGTGAATATTTAATTAATGCCCAGGGTGAAGATGTTGTAGCAGGAACTCGAACTCCGAATTACATTACAAAAAAAGCACATAAAGATTCACAATCAAAAGGAAAATCAATGGAAGAAGCTATGCCAAAAGTATTTTCTAAACTAAAAAATTCTATTACTTTTAGAGAAACATTATAAAGATATGCAAGATGTAGAATTC